>NZ_JBSFAI010000005.1:0-332055 GCF_056280165.1 Ralstonia sp. 110700041-2
TAATCTGTTCTTCGGTGAATCGCTTCTTCATGACCGTTCCTCTCTTGGGAACGGACTCTACATCGTCAACGTACTAATCGCGGGGAGCAGGTCACAGGTGGTCTACCTGTGGCTGCTGAATACATCTGCGGTGACATGCTTCATCGCCTGGTTCGGCATTGCGCTGGCGCACTACCGGTTCCGCAAGGGGTTCACGAGCCAGGGCCATTCAGTGGAGCAACTGGCGTATCGGTCGCCGTTCTTCCCATTCGGGCCGATCATGGTGGCGATCCTGTGCGCGGTGATCATCCTTGGGCAGAACACCAAGGCACTGTTTGCACCGGTGGACAACTTCGGCGCCTTCATCGCAACGTACTGCGGTGTGATTCTGTTCGTGGCGATCTGGCTGGCTTACCGCTGGAAATTCAAGACGCGATTCGTGAAGTACACCGAGATGCAGTTCAGCCCGGCGCATCTGCAACAACCCGAACCTACCAACGCCACTGCGACGGGCGTGGTTGCCAACTAGGCAAATCAAAAAAGGCCCGCACAGTTGTCCATGCGGGCCATCTTTTCAGTGTGGTTAAACGTCCGGCCTTTACACCTCCAGCCACTCCTGCCGGACTTTCGCATCGGCCTTCAACTGCTGGGGCGTTCCTTCAAACACGATCTGCCCGTGACCCATCACATACACCCGCTGTGAAATGTCGAGGGCAATGGCGAGTTTCTGCTCCACCAGCAGCACGGAGATCCCCCGCTCCTTGAGCGTCTTCAGATACTCGCCCACGAGCGTCACGACCAGCGGCGCAAGGCCCTCGGTCGGCTCGTCGATGATGATGAAGTCGGGATCGCCCATCAGCGTGCGGCACAGCGTCAGCATCTGCTGCTCGCCACCCGACAGCACACCGGCGGCGGTGTTCTCGCGCTCCTTCAGGCGCGGGAACATCTGGTACATGTCTTCGACCTGCCAGCGCAGCTTGGGCTGACTGGGATTGCGTTTCTCGCCAAGCAACAGGTTCTGCCGCACCGTCAGCGTGGGGAAAATATCCCGGTTCTCGGGCACATAGCCGATGCCTTTGTGCGCGACTTCGAAGGTTCGCAGGCCACTCACGTTCTTGCCGCGCAGCAGGATTTCGCCTTCGTGCCGCACCATGCCCATGATGGACTTGGCCAGGGTCGAACGCCCCACGCCGTTGCGGCCGAGCAGCGCAACGATCTCGCCCTCGCCCACATGCATGTCGACGCCGTGCAGGATGTGGCTCTTGCCGTAGTACGCGTGCAGGTCGCGCACCTCCAACATCGGAGTATTCGTTGCCATCAATGCGCTCCTGCAGATTCGGTTTCATTCGCGTCCAGCGTGGTGCCGAGGTAGGCTTCCTTCACGCGCCGGTTGTTGCGAATGGCTTCGGGTGTGTCGGTGGCGATCACTTCGCCATAGACGAGTACCGAGATGCGGTCGGCGAGGCCAAACACCACGCTCATGTCGTGCTCGACCATCACCAGCGTCTTGCCCACAGTGACCTTGCGGATAAGCTCGACCGCATGGTCGGATTCGGAGCGGCTCATGCCGGCCGTGGGTTCATCCAGCAAAATCACATCGGCGCCGCCCGCGATGGTGATGCCGATTTCCAGCGCCCGTTGCTCGGCGTACGTCAGCAGGCCTGCGGCGGCGTCACGCCGATGTGTCATGCCGATCTGCTCGAGCACTTCTTCCGCGCGCTCGCGTGCGTCGCGCAGTTCGGCCAGCTTGTGCCAGAACGAATACTTGTAGCCAAGCGACCAGAGCACCGCGCAGCGCAGGTTCTCGAACACCGACAAGCGATGAAAGATGTTGGTGATCTGGAAGCTGCGCGACAGGCCCTTGCGGTTGATCTCGAAGGGCGCCAGGCCGCTGATCTCTTCGCCGTTCAGGCGCACGCTGCCCGAGCTGGCCGGGAAGCGGCCCGAGATCAGGTTGAACGTGGTCGATTTGCCGGCGCCGTTCGGGCCGATGAGCGCATGGCGCTCGCCCTTGCCGATGGTGAGGTTGACCCCTCGAATGATTTCGGTCGCGCCAAAGCGCTTGCGAACGTCGCGCAACTCGAGCGCGGCGGTCGGCCCGGATGTCAGTTGGCTCATGGTTGCGGCTCCTGCAATGCGTTGTCCCAAGCGGCGCGCAGCTTGCCCGCTGCAGCACGCAGGCCGAAGGCGCCCACCAGCCACAGCGCGGCGGTGACAATCCATGGCTTGAGGGTATTCGGTTCGACAGACAGGCCGAACAGCGTGGCCACGCCACCCGAGGCGTCGTCCTGCACGGCGTAGATCATTTCCACGGTGGAAATCAACGCGACCAGCAGGATGACCGCCGGCACAATCGCCAAACCGTAAGCTGGCAGGAGCGTCTTCAGCTTGCCGCGTCGCAGGATCGGCAGATGTATGACCAAGAGGCTGGCGATGCCACCCGGCGCGTACATGACCATCAGCACAAAGAACAACCCCAGGTACAGCAGCCACGCCTTGGTGATGCCCGACAGCGCCACGGTGAAGAACACCGTGAGCACCGCGCCGATGATCGGCCCGAAGAAGCTGCCCATGCCGCCAATGAACGCCGCCAGCAGCACGGAGCCCGAGCGCACTGCCGACACGTTCTCGGCCGTCACGATCTCAAAGTTGATGCACGACAGCGCGCCGGCAATGCCAGCGAAGAACGCCGACAGAATTACTACCAGGAAGCGCACGCGCTGCGTGTTGTAGCCGATGAACTCCACGCGCTCAGGGTTGTCGCGCACCGCGTTGGCGATGCGGCCCAGCGGCGTCTGCGTCCAGGCGTACATCAGCGCCATTGAAATCAGGCACCACGCGGCGATCAGGTAATACACCTGGCGTGCCGGGCCGAAGGTGATGCCGGCCAGGGCATCGCCGATGCTGCGGTTCGTGGAGACACCGCCCTCGCCGCCAAAGAAGTCCGGAAACATCAACGCGCTGGCAAACACCATCTCGCCGATACCCAGCGTGATCATGGCGAACGTCGTGCCGGACTTCTTGGTGGTGACGTAGCCGAAGATCACGCCGAATAGCGCACCGCCCAGGCCGCCGGCAATCGGCAACAGCGCAACGGCGAGCGGCCCGCCGATGCCCAGCGCCTGCACGGCGCCGATCTTGTTGAGCAGGTGCACGGCCATGAAGGCGCCCAGGCCGGCATACACCGCGTGCCCGAACGACAGCATGCCGGACTGCCCCAGCAGCATGTTGTACGACAGCGCGAAGATGATCATGATGCCCATCTGCGAAAGCAGCGTGATGGCAAAACCCTGCGGCCAGATGAGCGGCAGCACGATCATCACCAGCGCAGTGGTGCCCCAGAGCATCCAGCGGGCAAGATTGACAGGCTTGAACTTCATCGTCCGCGCTCGATCGTTGGCCGGCAGCGCGGCTTGTTGTTGCGCTTGTTGGTGCATGGTGCGTTCCATTTAGCTCTCCCGCGTACCCATCAGCCCACGCGGGCGGAAGATCAGCATCAGCACCAGCAGCAGATACGGCAGCACCGGTGCGACTTGCGCAATCGTCAGGTTCCAGACCGAGATGAGCGGCACGTCGGGGTTGAGCGTGACACCGATCTTCCCGAGCACGCTGGTCACCGAAATATCAAGCGTGACGGCAAAGGTCTGGATGCAACCGATCAGCAGCGACGCAACGAACGCGCCCACAAGAGACCCCATGCCGCCCACGACCGCCACCACGAAGACGATGGAGCCGACCGCTGCCGCCATCGATGGCTCGGTCACGAACGCGTTGCCGCCAATCACGCCCGCCAACCCGGCCAGCGCGCAGCCGCCGCCGAACACCAGCATGAACACGCGCGGTACGTTGTGACCCAGCGCTTCGACCATGTCCGGATGCGTAAGCGCAGCTTGAATGACGAGCCCGATACGCGTGCGCGTGAGCAGCAGAAAAATGCCAACCAGCATCAGCAGCGACACCAGCATCATGAAGGCGCGGTACTTGGGAAACGACGACGTGAACAGCGTGAACAACGGGCCATCCAGCGCGTCCGGCACGCGGTACGGCACGGCGGGCAGGCCCCACACCAGCTTCACGCCTTCTTCAATCAGATAGGCCAGTCCGAAGGTAAACAGCAGTTCGGCCACGTGGCCATAGCGGTGCACCGTGCGCAGGCCGAAGCGCTCGACAACTGCGCCCAGCGCGCCCACCAGCAGCGGCGCCACGATCAACGCGGTCCAGAAGCCCAGATAGCCGCTGACGACATAGGCGAAATACGCGCCCAGCATGTAGAAGCTGGCGTGTGCAAAATTGAGCACGCCCATCATGCTGAAGATCAGCGTCAGGCCCGAAGACAACATGAACAGCAGCAGCCCGTAGCTGATGCCGTTCAAGAGATTGATGACTAGAAATTCCACGCTGCAGCCCTTCCAGCAGATTCGGCGGAGCACGGGCGAGCGCATCAATGCGCTGGCCCATGGACTCCGTTTAAAACATCGCCGCACGATAGCATCGGACGGCCCTTCGGCACACCACCCGCCGCCTTACTGTGGACGCTTCATCTGGCAGGAAGTCGGCTGCGACGCGACGTACTGGTCGAGCACCGCATCGGTCTTCCAGCCGTAGCCGGTGTTTTCCTGGTCGAACTTGACGTTCTTGCCGTTGGTTTTTTCCCAGGTGGCGATGTAGAGCGGCTGCTGGCCCTGGTGGTCAGACGCGCGCATCTCGAAAGTGCCGTTCAGGCTGTCGACCTTCATGCCTTCGAAGGCCTTGGCCACCTTGGCAGGCTCGGCCGACTTCGTCTGCTTGATGGCCTTGGCCAGCATGGCGATGCCGGTGTACGACGCCATGAGGTAGTAATCGTCGTTGTACTTCTTCTTGTAGCCCTCGACGATATCGGCGCCCTTGTAGCCGTCGTTGTTGACGTTCCAGTAGCCCACGTATTTCACATGATCTGCCCCTGCGGAGCCCATCGCTGTCGGAACGCCCGTGGTCGAGGCGTAGTACGTATAGAAGTTCGCGTTCAGGCCTGCATCCTTGCCGGCTTTGATGAGCAGTGCCAGGTCGCTGCCCCAGTTGCCGGTGATGACGGTGTCGGCACCCGACGACTTGATCTTCGAGACGTACGGCGAGAAGTCCTTCACCTGCGCCAGCGGGTGCAGGTCTTCACCCACGATCTCGATGTCTGGACGCTTGCGCTTGAGGTATTCCTTGGCCGCACGCGCGACCTGATGGCCGAACGAATAGTTCTGGTTGATCAGGTAGACCTTCTTGACCTTCGGATCTTTCGCCAGGAAGCTGGTCAGCGCTTCCATCTTCATGTCGGAGTTGGCGTCCAGGCGGAAGTGCCAGTAATTGCACTTGCTGTTCGTCATGTCCGGATCCACCGCAGCGTAGTTCAGGTAGACGATTTCCTTACCCGGATTACGCTCGTTGTACTTGGCCACGGCGTCTTCCAGCGCCATGCCCACGCTCGAGCCGTTGCCCTGCACGATGTAGTGGATGCCCTGATCAGCCACCTGCTTGAGCGCCGTCAGGCTTTCCTGCGGCGAGAGCTTGTTGTCGAAGCCCACCACTTCGAACTTCGTGCCGTCGCCGGCCCAGTTCTTCTGCGTGGCGAGATCGGCAATGTACTGCCAGCTGCGCAACTGGTTCTGACCCAGCGCGCCCATCAGGCCGGACAACGGATCGATCCAGGCGATCTTCACGGTTTCGGCGGCGGACGCTGCAGTGGGCAGAGCTGCCCCACCGATTGCCGCAACACATGCAACAGCCACAACCAACGGACGGAACTTCGTCATGCGTGTCTCCTTCATGTGGTGGAGCCGCCGGCGAGTCACTCTCCGCATGCCTCTGGTGGGCGTGCGGCTGCTTGCGTCTCCAGGTTGCAACGCGCCCGGGCTTCATCCCGCTGCGTCGACGTGTCCGTCGCGCGGCGGCCGGCCCTGATCCGGTTGTCTTACGTCCGCCGTCCTCGTGCCGGGGTGACCCCGTGCACGGGCGGCGGTTTCTATATGTAGCTAAGCCTGTACAGCGGGGAACTGATAATCCTTGAACTGCTCGCGCAGCTTCAGCTTCTGCATCTTGCCGGTGGCCGTGAGCGGAATTTCGGTGACAAACACCACGTCATCCGGAATCCACCATTTGGCAACCTTGCCTTCGAAGAACTTGAGCATCTCCTCACGCGTGAGTTCCACACCTGGCTTCTTCATCACCACCAGCAACGGGCGCTCGTCCCACTTCGGGTGGTGGCACGAGATGCATGCGGCCATGTGCACGCCGGGGTGCGCAGCGGCCACGTTTTCCACATCGATGGACGAAATCCACTCACCGCCCGACTTGATCACGTCCTTGCTCCGATCTGTGATCTGCATGTAGCCATCGGCATCGATATTGGCCACGTCCCCCGTCGGGAACCAGCCATCAACCAGCGGCGACACTTCGTTGCGGTAATAGCTCTGAATGGTCCAAGGCCCGCGCACGTAGAGATCGCCGAAAGCCTTGCCGTCCCACGGCAGTTCGTGGCCCTCGGCATCGACGATCTTCATCTCGACGCCGTAGATGGCGCGGCCCTGACGTTCGAGCACATGCTGCTTGGCCTCGTCCGGCAGGTCGGCATGCTTGCCCATCAGCTTGCACGTGGTGCCCAGCGGGGACATTTCCGTCATGCCCCACGCGTGGATGACTTCGACGTCCAGTTCTTTGAGCGTACGGATCATGGCCGGCGGCGCAGCCGAGCCGCCAATCACGGTCTTGCGGAACGTCGAGAATTTCAGCTTGTTGGCCTGCACGTGTTGCAGCAGGCCCAGCCATACCGTCGGCACGCCGGCGGAGAACGTGACCTTCTCCTGCTCGAACAGTTCGAACAGCGAAGCGCCATCCAGTTTCGGCCCCGGGAAGACGAGCTTGGCGCCCACCAGCGGCACCGAATACGGCAGCCCCCACGCGTTGACGTGGAACATCGGCACCACCGGCAGAATCACGTCCTGCGCCGAGCACCCGAGCGCATCGGGCAATGCAGACGCATACGAATGCAGCACTGTGGATCGATGCGAGTACAACGCGCCCTTCGGGTTGCCCGTAGTGCCCGACGTGTAGCACAGGCCTGCTGCGGTGTTCTCGTCGAACTGCGGCCAGGTGTAGTCGGCGCTCTGCGCGTCCAGCAGCTCTTCGTAGCAGAGCATCGGCACGCTGGAAGTGGGCATGTGCGCGCGATCGGTCATCGCCACCCAGCCCTTCACGTTCGGGCAGTGCGGGGCGATGCCCTCGATGAGCGGCACGAACGTCAGGTCGAAGAAAACGTACTGATCGTCTGCGTGATTGACGATGTAGGCGATCTGGTCAGGAAACAGCCGCGGGTTGATGGTGTGGCACACCGAGCCCGAACCGGAGACGCCGTAATAGATTTCAAGATGGCGATAGCCGTTCCAGGCCAGCGTACCGACGCGTTCGCCGGGCTGCACGCCCAGTGCGGCCAGCGCATTCGCCAGTTGCTTGGAACGGTCTCGCACGTGCCGGTACGTGGTGCGATGGATATCGCCCTCGACACGGCGCGACACGACTTCAGTCGAACCGGAATTGCGCGCTGCATGTTCGATGATGGTCGAGATGAGCAACGGAGCGCTCATCATTTGTCCCATCAGGGCCATGGTGTCTCCTAGAAAAAACTGAACAACCGTTCTATTTTTTGGCCGATTGTTCCCGTGATCGTCAAGCACGTCAACGGGATATTGTTGTGCGCTGCCACATCGGCCCCCATGTTTACCCGGCCATCTGAAAAATCCTGCGAATCGTTGTGGTGCAAGGGTTCGCAGGCTGCAGCTTTTTTTACTCGCAAGTACAATACGCGATAGCGTTGCTGCGTCTCAACATGGCGTTTTCCCCTACGCAGAGCGCATTTTGCTGCGCTGCAAAGCGCACAACATTTGAGGATTCGGCACTGTTTTTGCGCCGTTTCCTGTGTTATCCGCCCCCTGCCCGGCCGCCCCATCCCATGACTGCCTCCCCCGCCGCCTTGCCTGACGATTCCCTTGCGAGCCCCTTCGACTGGCCTGGCCGCCCCGCAGCAGCCCCCGGTTTCTCGGCACTGGGCGAACGCTTTCTTACACGCCTGCCCCCGATGCCCATGCCTTCGGGAGCGATTGGCGAACCGTATCTGGTCGGGTTCTCGCCAGATGCCGCAGCGTCGCTCGGCATCACGCGCGCCGAACTCGACACCGCTGCGGGGCTGGCCGTATTCACCGGTAACGCCGTCGCCACCTGGAGCGACCCGCTCGCCACTGTCTACTCAGGCCACCAGTTCGGCGTGTGGGCAGGCCAGTTGGGCGATGGCCGTGCGCTGCTGCTGGCGGAATTCCAGACCGCCGACGGCCCCTACGAAGTCCAGCTCAAAGGTGCCGGCCGTACGCCGTATTCGCGCATGGGCGACGGGCGCGCCGTGCTGCGATCGTCCATTCGGGAATTCCTCTGCTCGGAAGCCATGGCAGGCCTCGGCATTCCGACCACGCGCGCCCTGTGCGTGACCGGCGCTGACGCCCCCGTGCGCCGCGAAGAGATCGAAACCGCTGCCGTCGTTACGCGCCTCGCGCCGTCGTTCGTGCGCTTCGGTCATTTCGAACACTTTGCGGCCAGCGAACAGCTGCCCCAGCTTCGTGCACTCGCCGATTACGTCATCGACCGCTTCTACCCCGCCAGCCGCAGCGAGCCGCAACCGTATCTCGCGCTGCTGCGCGAACTCGCCCGCCGCACCGCTGAACTGATGGCCGACTGGCAAGCCGTTGGCTTCTGCCACGGCGTGATGAACACAGACAACATGTCGATTCTTGGCCTCACGCTCGACTACGGCCCGTTCGGCTTCCTGGACGGCTTTGACGCCAACCACATCTGCAACCACTCGGACACCGGCGGCCGTTACGCCTATGCGCAGCAGCCGCAGATCGGCTACTGGAACCTGTTCTGCCTCGCGCAGGCGTTGCTGCCGTTGTTCGGCGAAGATCCCGACGTTTTCGTCAATTTGAGCGACGAAGCGCAGGCTCAACCCGCCATCGATGCCGCGCAAAACGTATTACTGACCTACCGCGACGTCTACGGCGCGGCGTTCTACGCACGTTATCGCGCCAAGCTCGGCCTCTCCACCGCACAGGACGCAGACGAGGCGCTCTTCGGCGATCTGTTCAAGCTCCTGCACAACCAGCGTGCCGATTACACGTTGTTCTTCCGCCACCTCGCCGACGTACGCCGCGACGACACGCCGGCTGCGGCAGAAGCGCGCACCGTGCGCGATTTCTTCTTCGACCGTGCAGCCGCAGACGTATGGCTTGCCGCTTATCGGCAGCGCTTGCAGGCCGAACCGCAATCCGACGACGAACGCGCAGCCGCCATGCAGCGCGTCAACCCGAAATACGTGCTGCGTAACCACCTGGCTGAAATCGCCATCCGCCGCGCCAAGGAAAAGGATTTCTCCGAAGTCGAAAACCTGCGCGCCGTGCTGGCCCGCCCGTTTGACGACCACCCCGGCTTCGAGCACTACGCGCAGCCCGCGCCGGACTGGGCATCGTCATTGGAAGTGAGCTGCTCGTCGTGAGCCGGCATGCCGACATGCGGGGCGCGTGATGCACCGGAACTGACGCCGTGCTCTAATCCGCGCCTGTCAGGATTGCCGCTGCCGCACGACAAAACAACGTCAGCCGCTCGATCGCTCCATCCCGCGGTTGCCGAATCCAACAAGGAGTCTCATCACCATGACCGTCAAGAAATCCGACGCCGAATGGCGCGACCAACTCTCCGACATCGAATACCGTGTCACCCGGGAAGCGGCCACTGAGCGCCCCTTCACCGGCAAGTACTGGGACCACTGGGATCGCGGCGTCTACAACTGCGTCTGCTGCGGCACGCCGCTGTTTGAATCGTCGACCAAGTTCGATGCGGGCTGCGGCTGGCCGAGCTATTTCCAGCCCATCAACGGCGAGGTGATCGACGAGAAGACGGACCGCTCGCACGGCATGCTGCGCATCGAAGTGCAGTGCAAGAATTGTGGCGCGCACCTCGGCCACGTGTTCGAGGATGGCCCCGCGCCCACTGGCCTGCGGTATTGCATCAACTCGGCTGCGCTAAAATTCGGCGATTGATCTTTCCCTAATCATCGTCCGTATAGGCCCGCACAAGCGCGTTCCCGCATGAAATTCCTGTTCGATCTGTTCCCGGTCATCCTGTTCTTTGCTGCCTTCAAGGTCGCCGGTATTTATGTGGCGACCACCGTCGCGATGGTCGCCACCGTGCTGCAGATCGCCTGGGTGTGGTTCAAGCACCGCAAGGTCGACGCCATGCAGTGGCTGTCGCTGCTCATCATCGGGGTGTTTGGCGGCGCAACGCTTATCTTCCACAACGAAACCTTCATCAAGTGGAAGCCGACGGTGCTCTATTGGCTGTTTGGCGTTGTGCTGTTGGGCAGCGTGGTGGTCGTTCGCAAGAACCTCATCCGCGCCATGATGGAGCAGCAGGTATCGCTGCCCGAAACGATGTGGGGCCGCCTGAACCTGGTGTGGGCGCTGTTCTTCCTGGTCATGGGCTGCCTGAACCTTTATGTGGCCTACAACTTCGACACCGACGTGTGGGTCAACTTCAAGCTGTTCGGATCGATGGGCCTGATGGTGGTATTCATCCTTGCGCAGAGTGTCTGGCTGGCGCGCCACATGCAGGAGCGCCCGGCCAACGCGGCCAACGATGCCAACATCGGAGACGACCGCTGATGGCCGCAGATCCGCAAGAAATTGAACGCCTCCTGCGCGAGGCCTTCCAGCCTGTCCAACTGGTCGTTGAAGACGACAGCGCCAAGCACGCCGGGCACGCCGGCGCAGCCTCCGGCGGCGGGCATTACAACGTCGAAATCGTTAGCGCGGCCTTTGCCGGCAAGAACCGTTTGGCCCGTCATCGCATGGTGTATGATGCGCTGCACACGCTGTGGCCGGCGGCAATCCATGCGCTGGCGATCCGCGCGGTCACTCCCGAAGAAAACACGTAAGCGCATTCCACGCTCACTCGTCCTTCCCTCGAACGCAATCCCATGAAGATTTCCAGCCTCACTGCCAGCCTGCTGGCTGCTGCCCTTGCTGCGACCGTTGCTCCCGCGATGGCGCAAAACGCCGCGGTGGTCAACGGCAAAGCCATCCCGAGCGCCAAGGTGGACGCGCTGATCAAGAAGTCGGGCCAGCCCGAATCGCCCGAGCTGCGCGCCAGGGCCCGCGACATGCTGGTCGACCGTGAACTGATCGAGCAGGACGCGGCCAAACGCGGTCTGCTGGAGCGTGACGACATTCAGGAACAACTCGCTGCTGCGCGCCTGAATGTGCTCGTGGCCGCCGAGTTCGAAGACTACGTCAAGAACAGCCCTGCCACCGAAGACGAACTGCACAAGCAGTACGACAAGATCAAGGCGCAGTTCGGCAACGGCAAGGAATACCACGCCCACCACATCCTGGTGGACAAGGAAGCCGACGCGAAGGCCATCATCGCCAAGCTCAAGGCCGGCGCCAAGTTTGAAGACATCGCCAAGGCGCAATCGAAGGACAAGGGATCGGGCGCCAACGGCGGCGATCTGGACTGGGCGAACCCGGGCACCTACGTGCCGGAATTCTCGGCCGCTCTCACCGGCCTGAAGAAGGGGCAGATCACCCAGACGCCGGTCAAGACGCAATTCGGCTGGCACGTGATCCGCCTGGACGACACGCGCGACGCCAAGATCCCGTCGTACGAAGAGGTCAAGCCGCAACTGCTCGAGATGATGATGGGCGACCAGAACTGGCAACGCAGCAAGTTCCAGGCGATGCTGAAAGACCTGCGCGAAAAAGCGAAGATCCAGTAAGCAGAGCAGCCCGTTGGGGCAGTGAAAAAAGGGGCCGCGTGCCCCTTTTTGATTTGATGGCGACGTTGCATCGCACGCAATCGGAATCCCCTCCCTGCCCCAGGTTTTCTTTTGAAGTGTTTGCTGAAAAGCATTGCGATTTGGCCGATAATGTGCGCCCACGCGCGCCGGCATTGCACTGCTTCGGTGCGCTCAAGAATCAAGACAGTCTTACAAAACCAACCACGCCGGCACGGGCATATCCCGCCCGCCGCCAGAGCGAAACCACCCAAAAGGAAACAGGAGATCCTTATGTCCACGTTCAAGCACGCCTTCCGCATTGCCGCGCTTGCCGCCATTCCGATGGCACTGCTGCAAGCCGCACCGGCACTGGCCCAGGCCACCAAGTCGGTCGAAGTGCTGGCCATCGTTGAGCACCCGGCGCTCGACGCCATCCGCGATGGCGCCAAGGAACAACTCAAGGCCGAAGGCTTTGACGCAGGCAAGAACCTGAAGTGGGAATACCAGAGCGCACAAGGCAGCACGGCCACCGCCGCGCAGATTGCCCGCAAGTTCATCGGCGACAAGCCGGACGCCATCGTCGCCATCGCTACCCCGTCGGCGCAGGCCGTTGTGGCTGCCACCAAGTCGATCCCCGTCGTGTATTCGGGCGTGACCGATCCGGTTGCCGCACAACTGGTCAAGAGCTGGGCGCCGACCGGCACCAACGTGACCGGCGTGTCTGACAAGCTGCCGCTGGACAAGCAGATCGCCCTGATCAAGCGTGTGGTGCCCAATGCCAAGCGCGTGGGCATGGTCTACAACCCGGGCGAAGCCAACTCGGTCGTGGTCGTCACCGAGCTGAAGAAGCTGCTGTCGGCGCAAGGCATGACGCTCGTCGAGTCGGCAGCTCCGCGTACGGTGGATATCGCGCCGGCCGCCAAGAACCTGATCGGCAAGGTCGACGTGATCTACACGAACACCGACAACAACGTGGTGTCGGCGTACGAATCGCTGGTGAAGGTGGCCAACGAAGCGAAGATCCCGCTGGTGGCCGGCGATACCGACAGCGTCAAGCGTGGCGCCATCGCTGCACTGGGCATCAACTACTACAAGCTGGGCCAGCAGACCGGCAAGGTCGTCGCCCGCATCCTGAAGGGTGAGAAGCCGGGCGCGATTGCGTCGGCCGGCAGCTCCGACCTGGAGCTGTTCGTGAACGAAGGCGCAGCCAAGAAGCAAGGCGCCACCCTGTCGGCGGACCTGCTGAAGGACGCCAAGGAAGTCATCAAGTAACTCGCAAGGCGCCGGGCCGGCCTCCGCCCGACGGAGCCGGCCCGGCGCGGGTCTGCCTGCCCGAGCCCCAACGCGGCTATCCGCCGCATAATGGCCGGGCGCTTACGCTCCTACCCATAAGCGTCCCCGTTCATTGCACACAGGCCGGTGCCCAATCACCGTGCCCTACTCTGTCATGTCACTGTTTTCATTGCTCGGCGCCCTGGAGATCGGTCTGATCTTCAGCCTCGTGGCGCTCGGGGTGCTGATCTCCTTCCGCATCCTCAACTTCCCTGACCTCACTGTCGACGGCAGCTTCCCGATGGGCGGCGCTGTGGCGGCCACGCTCATCGCTGGCGGACACGATCCGTTCATGTCGACGCTGGGTGGCACGCTGGCCGGCGCAGTTGCCGGCTTCATTACGGGCTGGCTCAACGTACGCCTGAAAATCATGGACCTGCTCGCCAGTATCCTGATGATGATCGCGCTGTACTCGGTCAACCTGCGCATCATGGGCAAGCCGAACGTGCCGCTCATCTCGGAGCCGACGATCTTCTCGCTGCTGCAGCCGGAGTGGATGCCCGACTACGTGTTCCGACCCGTACTGCTGGGTGTTGTCGTGGTCGTCGTCAAGCTGCTGGTGGACTGGTTCTTCTCGACGCAGATCGGCCTGTCGCTGCGCGCGACCGGTGCCAACCCGCGCATGGCACGCGCGCAGGGCGTCGCCACCGGCGCGGCCACGTTGGCCGGCATGGCGCTGTCCAACGCACTGGTGGCGCTTGCTGGTGCGCTCTACGCGCAAACGCAGGGCGGCGCCGACGTGTCGATGGGTATCGGCACCATCGTCATCGGCCTGGCTGCCGTCATCATCGGCGAGACCGTGCTGCCGGCACGCCGCCTGGTGCTGACCACGCTGGCCGTGGTGGTGGGCGCGATCCTGTATCGCTTCTTCATCGCCCTGGCGCTCAACAGCGATTTCATCGGCCTGCAGGCGCAGGATCTGAACATGGTGACCGCCGCGCTAGTGGTGATCGCGCTCGTGCTTCCCGGTGTGCGCCGCAAGGTGTTCGGCAAGCTCGCCAAGAACGGTACCAAGGGGAACTGACATGCTGAGCGCACAAGGACTCACCCTCACCTTCAACCCGGGCACGCCGATTGAGACGCGCGCGCTGCGCGGCCTGTCGCTGGAGATCCCGTCGGGCCAGTTCGTGTCCGTGATCGGCTCGAACGGGGCCGGCAAATCGACGTTCCTGAACTCCATCAGCGGCGACCAGCTGGTCGACTCGGGCCGCATCACCATCGACGGTGAAGACGTCACGCGCAAGACCGCGTGGCAACGCGCCGACAAGGTCGCCCGCGTGTTCCAGGACCCGATGGCCGGCACCTGCGAAAACCTGACCATCGAAGAGAACATGTCGCTGGCCATGTGCCGCGGGCAGCGTCGCGGTTTCAAGTTCGCGACCAACCGCAAGTGGCGCGAGATCTTCCGCGAGCAACTGCGCCGGCTCGACCTAGGCCTGGAAAACCGCCTGACCGATCGCATCGGCCTGCTCTCCGGCGGGCAGCGCCAGGCCGTGAGCCTGCTGATGGCCTCGCTGCAGTCGTCGCGCATCCTGCTGCTGGATGAGCACACCGCCGCGCTCGACCCGAAAACGGCCGCCTTCGTGCTGGAGCTGACCGCCAAGATCGTCTCGGAGAGCAAGCTGACGACGATGATGGTGACGCACTCCATGCGCCAGGCGCTCGACTACGGCGACCGCACGGTGATGCTGCACCAGGGCAACGTGATCCTCGACGTGCAAGGCGAGGAACGCCGTGGCCTGGACGTGCCGCACCTGCTGCAGAAGTTCGAGGAAACGCGCGGTGCCAAGGTGGACGACGACGCGCTGTTGCTGGGCTGATCCCGCTCCTGGGCGTCAAGACGACGCTCAGGGCCGGCACCGCCGCCACATCACACACAGATCGGGCTCCCTTAGCGGAGCCCGCGACATTTCCGCTCCATGACCAAGGCCCGCCGCCCTGCCATCAGCATCGCGCCCAATCAGCACGCGGACGACTCGCCAACGCTGTCAAAAGGCCAGCGAGCATTCAACGCGCTGATCAAGCAGATCGAGAATCGGCGCAAGCGGCTGGCGGATTGGGAGGCGGTCACCGTTCAGTTCCAGCGCCGATATGCCGGCGAGTTCTTGCCGCTGGAGCGCAGCCGCATCGCATTGCAGATCCGCTTTGTGCGCAGCCTGGACCAGGTCTACGAGCACGATGCCTTCACCAAGGCAGAGCGCCGCAAGATCTGCGCGCTCATCATCGATCTTGCACGAGACCTGATCGATGAAGACGCGAGCCTGAAGGCGCTCTACAACAAGTACAGCGGCACAGACTTTGACCGGGAAGCCGCGATGCAAGCCGCGGAGATGAAGGCAAGGCTGGAGGCCGCACTCGGCGTCGGCCTGGGCGACGACGCGGATGTGCATTCGGAAGAGGCGCTACTGCAACGCGCCCGCGAGCACCTCGCACAACGGGCTGAGAAAAAGGCCGCCGCCACAACCAAGCGTGAAGCCCGCCGGGCCGCGCGGAAGAAATCTTCGAAGCAACTTGCGGCAGAAGCACAGGAGGCAGACGAACAGGCGCAGATCAGCCTGTCCATCCGCGAGGTCTATCGCAAGCTCGCCAGCGCCCTGCACCCCGACCGTGAAACCGATCCGCAGGAGCGGGACCGCAAGACCGGCCTCATGCAGCGCGTCAACGAGGCGTATGACAAGAACAACCTCCTGCAACTGCTGGAATTGCAGCTGGAGCTTGAGCACATCGACCAGCACTCGATCAACCGGATCAGCGAAGCGCGGCTGACGCACTACAACCAGATCCTGAAAGACCAGGTGCGGGAGCTTGACCGGCAAATCCATCGCGTCGAGACGACGTTTCGATACACGTACGGGTATCAGCGGTTCGAAGCGCTGCCGCCGGACGCCGTCTTGCAAAAACTCGACCTCGACATCGCAGCGCTGCGCCAACAGGTGTGCAATATCGAGCAGGACCTTGCCGCCTTCGACGATTTCCGCGACGTGCGGCGCATGCTGAAATCCCGCTCGACGCTCGACTGACGGCCTGCTGGGCCGCACGCCGATCCAGCAAAAACGGGCACCCGAAGGTGCCCGTGTCCGATACAGCGATCGGTCGATCAGAAGCGGTGCTGCAGGCCTACCGTCACGCCAACCTGGTTGTTGCCATAACCCGCCACGTCGCGCGACAGGCTCACGTTCTGGCCGTTCTTGGCCTTGGCGTAACCGGCAGACAGGTACGCCGTGGTGCGCTTGGACAGCGCGTACTGGCCGCGCACGGAGAACAGGATCGGATCGGCATCCGTACCGTCCTTGATGTTCTGCTTGTACACCGCGCCATACAGCGTGAAGGCCGGCGTCACGTCGTAGCTGGCGCCCGCCCAATACATATCGCTGCGCTGGCTTGCGGCAGCCGTCGTGAACGCGCGCTTGTAGTTGCGATAGCCTGCGAAGAGCTTCAGTGCACCAAAGTCGTAGCTGGCACCGGCGTGAATGCTCTGGATGTAATCGGTCGTGTCTGCCGGCGTGGTGCTCGTGCCTGCGCCGTTCTGGCGATCCCACGTGAGGGCTGCCGAGAAGCCGCCCACGCTGTAGCCGACGCCCAGGTCGTACTTGGAGCTGCTCTTGAAGTTGCCGGCTGCCTCGCCAAAGCCCACGGTGGCTGCTCGCGCTCGATGCGTGGCTGACGTATTCGCGCGCCATGACTGCGGCCAACGCCGCGTTTGACCGCACGCTCGAAGCGTCGCTCAAAGCCATGCGCGAAGGCGTGCGACTGCGCAACAAGCAATTCGCCATCGACCTGCCCTACCTCGCGCTGGAAATTCTGGAGTCGGAAACGGGCAGCAGCATCTTCTACCGGATTGTCGATACCGGGGGCGGCACACTCACTGGCTACGACGATCTACCCATGCCGAGCGGTCGGCACCCCACGGCATATCGCACCGTCTTCTACGACACGCTCTTTCGCGGCAGGCAGGTACGGATTGCCGCGCAGCTGTTGCCGGTGCGCGATGCCCTGTCGGCCGAAACGCATGTCATCTGGCTGCTGGCGGGAGAAACGTTGGAGCCGCGCGAGGCGCTAGCCCACGAAATCTTGGCGGGCCCATTGCAGCAGGAGGTGCTGCTCGTGGTGCTGGCCGTCTGCATCGTCTGGTGGGGCGTGCGGCGCGGCCTTCGACCGCTGCGGCAGTTGAGCGAAACCGTGGCCGGTCGCGGCACCGATGAGCTTGCCCGCTGCCGCAGCAGGGCCTGCCGGCAGAAGTCACCCCGCTGGTCGAGGCCATCAATCAGTATGTGGCGCGCCTGCTGCGCATGGTGCAGGCCCGCAAGCGCTTCTTTGCCGATGCCGCACATCAATTGAAGACGCCGCTGGCCGTGATCCAGGCGCAATCCGAACTCGCCCTGCGCGAGCCCGACGGTGACCGCATCCGCCGCCACCTTGAGCCGCTGCACGGCACCGTGCGCCAGGCCGCGAGGGGCGTGCAGCAACTGCTCTCGCTCTCGCGCCTGGAAACCGACAGCGGCTACGCACCGCAACTCCAGCCGCTGCGCCTCGACACACTGGCCGGCGATGTCGCGCTGGAACTGGCATCCGTTGCACGCAGATCCGGCGTCGACCTCGGTTTTGAAGGCGAACCGGTGACAGTGGCCGGCGAGTCGCAGTGGCTGCGGGAGCTGATCGGCAACCTGCTCGACAACGCCATCCTCTATGCCGGAAACGGGGCGCGCGTCACGCTGCGGGTCAAGCGGCAGGCGATGGCGATGCTGGGCGAGGGGGCGGTGCTGCAAGTGGAAGACGATGGCCCCGGCATTGCCGTGCCCGAGCGCGACGCGGTATTCGGCCGTTTCTATCGCGGCGCGGCATCGGAAGGCCACGACGGCAGCGGGCTGGGTCTGGCGATCGTGCGTGAGATCGCCCGCCTGCATGGCGGCACGGTCGCGCTGTCGGAAACACCCGGCGGAGGCTTGACCGTAAGCGTCTGCCTGGCGCTTGCATTGGCCGAAGAGCATCCTGCCTGAACGCCGGTTGCTGCACGACAACATTGTTTTCGTAGCGCTCGCGCGTTCCACCGAACACCGTGCACTGTTTGTGTACCGACGCGGCGCACCATTTTCACGCCGATTGAGCGGCCCTCTGTTCCGGCCAAATTGGTTCCATCCGCGCTCTGTTATGCCCGCCGCACGTGTGCTGGCATACGACCTAAACTCAGACACATCGGCACCACCACACGATCGACCGCCGAGCTTGCTCGGGCAAGGCATCCGGGGTTTTCCCTATTGTGGTGCCACGGGCCCGCGCGCCCGTGGGACGTGCCTGAGCGGCTGCCAAAAATGGCTCCATCAAATAACCGGGATTGGGTCCACTTGGCAGAACAATGAGCCGCTATAGTCCATCAACAATTCGTCACAAAACAGCATGTGGACCGAGGCAGATGGATCGGGAAACAGCACAACGGGCTGCATGAGCGCAAGCCAGCGAATGCAGTCTGCAGCCGACAGGGCTCAGGCTGGATGACCGACATGGTATGGAGGAAGCAGCAATGAAGACCGACGACGTGATCGTCAGCTTTCGCGGTGTACGCAAGACGTATGACGGCGAGACCCTCGTGGTCAAGCACCTGGACCTGGACATCTACCAGGGCGAGTTCCTCACCCTGCTCGGCCCCTCCGGCTCGGGCAAGACCACGTGCCTGATGATGCTGGCCGGGTTCGAATTCCCGACCGGCGGCGAAATCCGCCTCGAAGGTGCGCTGCTCAACAACGTGCCGCCGCACAAGCGCAACATCGGCATGGTGTTCCAGAACTACGCGCTGTTCCCGCACCTGACGGTGGCGCAGAACGTGGAATACCCGCTGACGGTGCGCAAGATCCCCGCCAGCGAGCGTGCAGACCGCGTGCACAAGGCCCTGCAGATGGTCCGCATGGAAGGCTTTGCCAAGCGCTACCCCGCCCAGCTCTCCGGCGGCCAGCAGCAGCGCATTGCCCTGGCCCGCGCGCTGGTGTTCGAGCCCAAGCTCGTGCTGATGGACGAGCCGCTCGGCGCGCTCGACAAGCAACTGCGCGAACACATGCAGTACGAGCTGAAGTCGCTGCACGAAAAGCTCGGCGTGACCTTCGTCTACGTGACGCACGACCAGGGCGAGGCGCTCACCATGTCCGACCGCGTGGCCGTGTTCGACAAGGGCATCGTGCAGCAGCTCGACACGGTGGACAGCCTCTACGAACGCCCCTGCAACGAGTTCGTCGCCAACTTCATCGGCGACAGCAACACGCTGCGCGGCACCGTCACCCGTGTCGACGGCGACTACTGCGAACTGCAACTGAACGACGGCGCCCGCATCATGGGCCGCAATATCGCCGGCGCCAATGTGGGGGCCGCCGCCACCGGCTGCATCCGCCCGGAGCGCATGCGCCTGGCCGAAGGCGCCTCCGCCGCCGGCAATGCGCTGATGGGCCAGACGCGCGGCCTCGTCTACTTTGGCGACCACGTGCGCATGCGCTGCGCCCTGCCCGATCAGCCCGAATGTTTTGTGAAGGTGCCGCTGGGCACGCGCGCGCTCGAAGGCTTCGCGCCGGGCGCGCCCATCCAGCTTGAGTTCGCGCCTGAACATCTGCGCGTTTTTGCATGACGCACGCGGGCAGCCCTGCCCGCATGCCTCGACCACACGTTGTACCCACACGCCAATAAGAGGAGCCAGGAATGAAACACATCACAAAGACGCGTCTGTCCGTGCTTGCCGGCGCATTCGCCATTGCATTCGGCGCGCACGCTGCGGAAATCACCGTTGTGAACTTCGGCGGCGCCAATGGTGACGCGCAGAAGGCCGCCTTCAACAAGCCGTTCGAGGCGCAGACCGGTAACAAGGTCACCGTGGTCGAGTACAACGGCGAGCAGGCCAAGATCAAGGCCATGGTGGAAGCCAAGCACGTCAACTGGGACGTAGTGGAAGTCGAATCGGGCGACATCGGCCGCGGGTGTGACGAAGGCCTGTTCGAGAAGCTCGACTGGAGCAAGATCGCCAAGAAGAGCGATCTGATCCCAGAGTCGCCGAGCACTTGCGGCGTGGGCTTCTTCGTGTGGTCGACCGCGATGGCGTACAACGCCGACAAGCTCAAGACTGCCCCGACCGGCTGGGCCGATTTCTGGGACGTGAAGAAATTCCCGGGCAAGCGCGGCATGCGCAAGGGTGCGCGCGGCAACCTGGAATTCGCGTTGATGGCCGACGGCGTGCCGGTCAAGGACGTCTACAAGGTGCTCGCCACCAAGGACGGCCAGAACCGCGCGTTCAAGAAGCTCGATCAGCTCAAGCCGAACATCCAGTGGTGGGAAGCCGGCGCACAGCCGCCGCAGTTCCTGGTGGCGGGTGACGTGGTGATGTCCACCGCGTTCAACGGCCGCATCGACGCCGCGCAGCGCGAAGGCAAGAACCTGAAGGTGGTCTGGAACGGCAGCATCTACGACCTGGACTACTGGGCCATCCCCAAGGGCACGCCCAACAAGGCGCTGGCCGAGCAGTACATCGCCTACACGCTGTCGCAGAAGCCGCAGCAGGAATACGCCAAGCACATCGCGTACGGCCCGGCCAACGTGGCGGCGATCAAGGCGCTCGACGCCAAGACGCAGGCCAACATGCCGAACTCCCCGGAGAACGCCAAGAACGCCGTGCTGCAGAACCTGCAGTTCTGGACCGACCACGGCGACGAGCTGGAACAGCGCTTCGCCTCGTGGGCGTCGAAGTAACCGCATAGCGGTGTAACGCAGTGACCGCGCGGATGCCTTGCAGGTTTGGCAAGGCATCCGCCGGACGAATTCCCGTAGCGATGGCGAGGCAGCATTGAACACCATGACGATCGCGGCTGAATCGGTTCCGGAATCGACGGCCAAACTCAAACGCGAATTGAAGAGCGCTGAGGCGCGCAGGCGTGCGATGGCGCTGGCGCTGGTGGCGCCGCTCGCCATCTTCCTGCTGCTGATCTTTGTCGTGCCGATCGGCGCCCTGCTCACGCGCGCCGTGCAAAACCCCGAGGTGGCCGACGCGCTGCCCAAGACAGTCATCGCCCTGAAAGACTGGGACCGCAAGAGCCCGCCGGCCGACGCCGCCTACGCCGCGCTCGCCGCAGACCTCACCATCGTGAGCGAAGGCGAAGCGATGGGCGCACTGGCCCGCCGCCTCAACACCGAAATCCCGGGCTTCCGCTCGCTGGTTGCAAAGACCGCGCGCGCCATGCCGCTGGCCGATGATCAGGGCAAGGCATTGACGCTGACACCCGGCCATATCCGCGCCAAACTCCTCGAAGTCGACGAGCGCTGGGGCGATGTCACGTATTGGCAGGCCATCGCCAAGAACAGCAGCCGCACGTCGCCGTTCTATCTGCTGGCCGCGCTGGACCACCGGCAGGATGCCTTCGGCCAGATCGAAGCGACCGACCCCGACGAGCAGATCTACGTGACGGTGTTCATCCGCACCTTCGTCATCAGCGCGATGGTGACGTTGTTCGCGCTGCTGCTGGGTTATCCGCTCTCGTACTGGATTGCCTCGCTGCCGGAGCGCCGCGCCAATCTCGTCATGGTGATGGTGCTGATCCCGTTCTGGACGTCCATCCTCGTGCGCGTGGCGGCGTGGATCGTGCTGCTGCAGACCGAGGGCCTGATCAACCACGGCCTGATGGACCTCGGCATCATCAAGGAGCCGCTGGCGCTGCTGTTCAACCGCGTGGGCGTGTACATCTCGATGACGCACATCCTGCTGCCGTTCATGATCCTGCCGCTGTACAGCGTGATGAAGTCGATCCCGCCCACGTACCAGCGCGCGGCAGTGTCGCTGGGCAGCCATCCGTTTGCCGCCTTCTGGCGCGTGTATGTGCCGCAGACGTATCCGGGCATCGGCGCCGGCGCGCTGCTGGTGTTCATTCTCGCGCTGGGCTACTACATCACCCCCGCACTGCTGGGCGGGCCGAACGACCAGATGGTCAGCTACTACGTGGCCTACTTCACCAACGTCACGATCAACTGGGGCATGGCCTGCGCGCTGGGTGCGCTGCTGTTGCTGGCGACGCTGGTGCTGTATGCCGTGTATGGACGCTTCACGCGGCCCAAGGTTCGCGTTGGTTGAACGGAGCCCATCGAAAATGAAACTCACCAAACCGATGTTCGCCCCGCACACCTCGCTCATCGAGCGCATTTGGTACTTCGCGCTGCGCGGCCTGGCCGTGCTGACGCTGCTCTACCTTGTGCTGCCGGTGCTGGTGATCGTGCCGCTGTCGTTCTCGTCGAGCACGTTCCTCTCGTACCCGATTCCGAGCTATTCGCTGCGCTGGTATCAGAACCTCGTCACGTCGGACGAATGGCGCATGGCCGCCAAGAACAGCTTCATCGTCGCGCCTGCCGCCACGATCGTGGCAACGGTACTGGGCACGCTGGCCGCCATCGGGCTGAACAAGGCCGACTTCCGTGGCAAGGGCCTGCTGATGGCGGTGCTGGTGTCGCCGATGATCGTGCCGGTGGTGGTCGTGGGCGTTGGCATGTATCTGTTCTTTGCCCCGCTGGGCCTGGCGAATACGTATATCGGGCTGATCCTCGCGCATGCGGCGCTGGGCGTGCCGTTTGTGGTGACGACCGTGCTGGCGACGCTGCAGGGCTTCAATCACAACCTCGTGCGGGCAAGCCTTTCGCTGGGTGCCAACCCGGTCGTGACGTTCTTCCGCATCACCCTGCCCGTGATCGCACCGGGCGTGATTTCCGGCGCGCTGTTTGCGTTTGCCACCTCATTTGATGAGGTGGTGGTGACGCTCTTCCTGGCGGGTGCCGATCAGGTGACGCTGCCACGCCAGATGTTCACAGGCATTCGCGAGAACATTTCGCCGACGATTGCGGCGCTGGCGACGATCTTGATTGTGTTTTCGACTTGCCTGCTGCTGACGTTTGAGTGGCTGCGGGGGCGGGCTGCGGCTAAGGCGGTGGCGTAAGCGGTTTGGGTTTTGGTTGTTTTCTGTGGTTCATTCCCTGTTTCAGCCCCGGCAGGGGGTGAAACAGGGAATGCGCTGCTGTCCCAAGCATCAAGCCCCAAGTTCCCACACCTCGGAACTCAACACGCGGGGCTTTTTGCTGGGCACTTCCAGTTCAGAACTCGACACGCGAAGCTCTTCGCACGGCGCTCAGAGCTCGGCAGTTGGCGTTCTGAACGCCATGCCCTTGGACGGGCGTGCTTAGAGGAACATCCCGCCCGAAGCTTCAATACGCTGCGCATTGATCCACCGGTTGTCCGGCGACAGCAGCGAGGCCACCACGCCGCCAATATCGTCCGGCACACCAGCGCGTCCCAGCGCCGTATTGGCCGCCACCATGGCATTGAGGCCCGCGTTGTCGCGCACCGCACCGCCACCAAAGTCCGTCTCGATGGCGCCCGGCGCCACCACGTTCACGGCAATGCCGCGCGGGCCGAGTTCCTTCGCCAGATACCGCGTCAGCACCTCCACCGCGCCCTTCATTGCCGCATACGCGCCGTAGCCCGGCAGCGCAAAACGCGCCAGCCCCGACGAGATATTGACGATGCGCCCGCCGTCAGCCATGAGCGGCAGCAGGATCTGCGTGAGGAAGAACACGCCCTTGAAGTGCACGTTCATCAGTTCGTCGAACTGGGCTTCGGTGGTTTCGGCTACAGCGGCATGCACGCCTACGCCGGCGTTGTTGACGAGGTAATCGAAGCGCTCGGCCTGCCACTGCGCCAGCACACTGCGCACGGCATCGGCAAAAGCAGGGAACGTGGCGATCTTGCCGGTGTCGAGCTGCAAGGCGGCGGCACGGCGGCCCTGGGCTGTCAGTTCGGCGACGAGGGCATCGGCTTCAGCGCGGTTAGTGCGGTAGGTGAAAATCACGTCGGTGCCGCGCTGGGCCAGCTTCTGCACCATGTTCTTGCCAAGGCCGCGGCTGCCGCCGGTGATGATCGCGATGGGGGTATGGGTCTGCGTCATGGTTGCTCTCCGGTTGGGTTTGGGATGGGTGTTGAACACCGTGAGAGCATGGTATTGAGCGATAAATAAAGAATAAATCTCGCTTATCCTATCTCTGTGTTTGCTCACAGATAACAATCAACGGCCCGCCATGTCCACCAACCGACTCGAAGCCATGCAGATCTTTGTGCGCGTGGCCGAACTTGCCAGCTTCACGCGTGCGGCAGAAGCGCTGAGCATTCCCAAACCGGCCGCCTCGGTGGCGGTGCAGCAGCTGGAAACGATGCTCGGCACGCGCCTGCTGCACCGGACCACCCGCAAGGTGCAGCTTACGCAGGACGGCCAGACGTTCTATGAGCGCTGCCAGGATCTGCTGGCCGACATGGACGAGCTGCAAACGATGTTCCGCCAGAGCCCGCAAGCCCTGCGCGGCCGCCTGCGTGTCGACATGCCGGTGGGCGTTGCGCGCCGCATCGTCATCCCCGCCCTGCCCGCGCTGCTCGATGCGCATCCCGAGCTGGAAATCGAACTCTCCAGCACCGACCGCCGCGTTGACCCTGTACGCGAAGGCTTCGACTGCGTATTGCGCTTCGGCGCGCTGACCGACAGCAGCCTGATCGCCCGCCCGCTCGGTCAACTGCATCAGGTCAACTGCGCGAGCCCCGCCTACATCGCGCGCTATGGCATGCCGAGAACGCTCGACGACCTCGACCGCCATCGCATCGTCCACTACGTGCAGACGCTGGGGACGAAATCGCCTGGATGGGAATACACGGTGGACGGCCGCTCCGCATTCCGGCCGATGAAAGGCGCGGTGACAGTCAGCTCGGCCGAGAGCTACGACGCTGCGTGCCGCGCGGGGCTGGGGATGATCCAGGCGCCGGTGTACGCGGGGCTGTCGTCGGCGATTGCGGACGGCACGCTCATCGACGTCATGCCCGACTTCCGGCCCCCGCCGATGCCGGTGTCGCTGGTGTACCCGAACCGGCGGAATCTGCCGGTTCGGGTGCAAGTATTCATGAACTGGATGGCAAACCTGTTGGCGACGCACCTGGAGACGGCATCGAGCGGGCGATAGTGAGCGAGGTCACTGCGCCGGCTTATCGCTGCGCTTTTTCAGGTTGGCGCGCAGTGCATCGCTCATCGGCATGTCGAGGTTTGCACCGGCCGGCGGGATGGGCGACTCGAACCATTTCTTGTACAGCGCGGTGAATTCGCCGGATTTCATGAGCCGTGTGATGGTCGCATCCACGAGCCGCTTGAAGGCGGGGTCGTCCTTGCGAACCATGCAGGCGTACGGCTCGACCTGCAGGGTTTCCGCCACGACTTCCAGCGCAGCGGAATTTGCAGAATTGGCACGCAGGCCGTACAGCAGTACGTCATCGAGCGCCAATGCCGTCGCTCGGCCGGTTTCGACGAGCTTCAACGCGTCTGCGTAGTCCTTGCCGGAAATGATCTGGACGTCGATGTTGTGTTCTACAGCAAACTTCTTGAGCACCTTTTCGTTCGTGCTGCCTGCCGTGCTCGCGACGGTCTTGCCGGCCAGGTCCGGGTAGTTTTTGATGCCCGAATCGCGCTTGGTCAAGAGGCGCGTTCCCGCGTAGAAGAAATTGATCGAGAAGGCCACGTCCTTGCCGCGCGCGCTGGTGTTGGTGGTCGATCCGCATTCGAGGTCGTAGGTGCCGTTCACCAGCAGCGGGATCCGATTCGTGCCGGTCACCGGAATCGCGTCGACCTGCAGAGACGGCTTCTTCAGCCGGGCGCGCACATCGTCGACGATGGCTTGCGTCAGGTCGACGGAAAATCCGACCGCCTTGTTCGGGGCCAGCAAGTAGCTGAACGGAACCGCCGCTTCACGGTAACCAACCGTGATCTTGCCTGCCGCAGCGACCTTTTCCAGCGTCTGGGCGTGGATGCCCTGCGCCGCCACCGTTAGACCCGCCACGACAAGCGTGGAAGCGAGTGTGTGTCTCGTGTTCATTTGCGTCTCCATGGATGCGTCCCGCACTCTGTAGGCTTTTGGCAGCTACAGCGCCCTCCCTACGGAATCTAGGCGCAACCCCGTTCTTGCCATTGATGCAGGTCAACATGCCGGACCCGTGTGGCTCAGCATGAAAAAAAAAGCGCCGAGTTGCCCCGGCGCGTTGTTCATCGTTCTGTCCAGCGTGCGCATTGGCACGCCCTATTCCGTCAGAACCTGTGATTGACCCGCACATACGCGGACTGCGTAGACACGTGGCTCGTGTTGAGGGTCGCATCCACGCCCAACGACACCGTGGTTGCCTTGGTTGCCTGAAGCGTGACGCTGGCACCGGTCGTCAGGAACGAACGCGGCAGATCGGTGCCCGGGGCGGTGAACGCGGTGCCGTCCTGGCTCTGGACCTGGACGACGCGCCCCGCGTTCATCAGCTCGTGCGCATAGCCCGCGCGAAGCTGCACGTTGAGCGGGCGCACATCACCGAAGGCCTTGTCGAGCGTGACGCCCACATACGGCTGGAGACTGCGCGCGCTGTTCGGACCGACTTGCAGGTTCTGGCCGTTTGCGCCGTTCTCGCCGAAGCCGCTGCCGCGCACATAGGCATAACGCATGCCGACGTGTGGCGCGAGCCGGATGCCGCCCATCTCCAGGGGCAAGCTGGCCTGCGTGGCGGCGGTGAATTCGTGCGCCAGATGGTCGCCCTCAGCGGTACCCACACTGCCAAACGGCCGCTTCTGCGAGAGGAAATCGAGCCCATAGCCCACGGTTGCCGATAGATCGACGGCGCCCATCGGCTGCGCGCCGTAAAGCGCCACGCGCAACGTGTCGATGGTGCCCGATGCGCCGGTGGTGTCTTCGCCGAGCGTGGTGTGCGTGTAGCCGCCCGCTACGCCAACGGTGGCGGCACCCACGCGGCCCTCCGCGCCCGCGAGGAACCCATAGGCATGCGTGAGGAAGCCCGGCGCATTGCCCGACCCACCCACCTTCGTGCTGGAGCCGCTGGCCGTGACCCACACATCTTTGGAACCAGCCAGGGCATCCTGCGGCCCCGACACCCGACCGAGCAGCGCCGCGTTGGCGCCCTGTGCCTGCAGCAGCGCTGTCGTGCCCTGCGCCGTGTAGATGGTGGTCTTTGTCGGCGCCACGACGGTCGGACTGCCTGGGTTGCCGGGCGCTGTTGCTTCAGCAAGCAGCACGTCGACCGCATTCCTTCCGTAGTCCACCGATGTCTGTAACGTGCCGAGGTTGGCTCCGGCCGTTGCTGTGTTGACGTTTGCGAAGCGCCCCGTCACGCCACTGGCTGCGCTCAGCACGGTGTAGCGGCGGGCGGTATAGGTGCCTGGATCGAACACGATGGCCAGCGAGCCGCCGAGCGCTGCCGCACCGCCCACGCGCAGTTGCGCTGCGTCCGTGGGGCTGACTTCGATGGCGAGCATCCCCGTCGAGCCTTGCGTGTAATTGCCGCCCACGGAAAGCGTTCCGATGGAGCCGCCCGGCGCGACCACCCCGCTGCTGCTCACATCGCCGGAAACCGTGCCATGGCCGCGCAGGGTGCCCAGCGCGTTCACCAGGACATTGCCGCCAAGCACAGCACCGGCGTTCGCTGCATCGCCAACGGCCAGGGTGCCGCCCGCTACCGTGGTCGACCCCGAGAAGCCGCTGCTGACACCGTTGAGCGTGAGCGTGCCCGTGCCCTGCTTGATCAACGCGCCGTTGCCGCTCAGGCTGCCGCTGAAGGTTTGGGAGGAATCGTCGGCCAGCGTAAGCGCGCTGCCGTTCAGCACCACGCGGCTACCAGCTACGCCGGAGAGATACGCCACCGTCTGGTTGCCGCCAGCAGACAGATCGAGTGACGAACTGGCCCCCGTGAGCGTGACGCGCGTAGCCGAAGCCAGGCGGCCGGCACCCGACAGCGCCAGCGTGCCGGCGTTGATGGTCGTTGCCCCGCTATAGGTGTTCACGCCGGACAGTGTTTGCATGCCGCCATTCAGCGTGAGGCCACCCGTACCGCCGATCGCGCCGCTAAACGCGCCGCCTGCATTGGCCAGCGTGAGTGTCCGGCTGCCCAGGGCGACCGCGCCCGAGCCGCTCAACGCGTTGATGGTGGCGCCGGCGGTCGTCCCGGAAATATCGAACGAGCCGTTGTTGACCAC
The DNA here is from genome assembly GCF_056280165.1 of Ralstonia sp. 110700041-2. Lineage (NCBI taxonomy): Bacteria > Pseudomonadati > Pseudomonadota > Betaproteobacteria > Burkholderiales > Burkholderiaceae > Ralstonia > Ralstonia sp. 110700041-2. The sequence goes on from NZ_JBSFAI010000005.1 coordinate 28,210, forward strand.
GCCGCTCGAGGCCGCAATGCTGCCTCCCCCGGTCAACGCCAGTGTGCCGGCGTTGATCGTCGTCGCGCCGGTAAAGCCGTTCGCACCCGACAGCGTTTGCGCGCCATTGGCGACCGTGAGGCCGCCCGTACCGCCAATCGCGCCGCTGAACGTGCCGGCTGCGTTGGCCAGCGTGAGTGTCCGGCTGCCCAGGGCAACTGCGCCCGTGCCGGTCAATGCGTTGATGGTGGCGCCGGAGGTCGTCCCCGAAATATCGAACGTGCCGTTGTTCACCACACCGCTCGAAGCGGCGATACTGCCCGCGCCGGACAACGCGAGCGTGCCCGCATTGATGGTCGTGCTGCCGGCATAGCCCGCCGTGCCCGAGATGGTCAACGTGCCAGCCCCCGTTTGCACCACATTGCCCGACCCGCTGATGGTGCCTGCGTACGTCACTGCATCGCTGCGGTTGAAAGCCAGCGTGCCGTTGTTGACGATATTGCCCGCCACCGAGCCGGTGGTCGCACCGTTGCCGATCTGCAGCGTGCCGGTGGTGATGGTAGTCGCGCCCGTGTAGGTGTTGCCGCCCGTCAGCGTGATCGTTCGACTGCCGGTGACGCCCACGCTGCCCGCGCCCGATATGACGCCTGAAACAACGAGATTCGTCGTGGTCGAATCGAGCGTGACACGCGACGTGGCGTCGCCCAGCGTGACGTTGTTGGACAGCGAGAGGCCTGCACTGCCGGCCGTGATCTTGGCGGCTGCGCCCGCCGCCACGTCGAGGTTGCCGATGATGTTGGAACCCGTCAGCAGTTGCAGCGTGTTGTTCGTCCCATTGAACTGGATGGCAGCCGCCCGCGTGACACCGTCGCTGTACAGGCCGCCGCTAATGGTGCCGCCATTGACGATGACGTCACCGTTGGTAATGACACCCACGCCCGCGGCACCGCCATTGCCCGCACCGCCGGTGATCGTGCCAACGTTGGAAAGCACGTTGAACCCGGCAGCCAGATTGACGCCCGCGCCGCTGGCGCCGGCCGTGCTGCCGCCGCCACCACTGGCACCGCCTACACCGCCCACGATCGACCCAATGTTGGTCACCTGGGTACCGGAGCCCAAGGTCAGCAACCCGTCGCCGCCACCGCCGCCGCCGCCCGGGTTCCCGGCAGTACCTCCGTTGCCGCCGTTGCCGCCGATCAGCGTGCCCTGGTTGTTCACGTCGGCTGCCGGCGTCACCATGACGAACGCTGCGCCGCCACCGCCGCCGCCACCGCCGTTGGAGGCCGGCCCCGCCATTTCCGCCCGCGCCGCCCTGCACGGTCACCCCGCCGTTGACTGTGACGCTGGTGCCAGTGGAATACACGCCCGCACCGCCGCCGCCCGCGCCGCCTGCAAAAGTGAATCCGTCGAACGCTTGGCCAGACCCGCCCTGCGCGTTTGCATTGACCACGGCATCGCCAGCGAGCACGACTGCGGGCGCGCCGCCCGGGCCGCCCTGCCCGCTGTCGTTCGTGGCACCGGTGCCGCCCGTCCCGCCGGAAGTCGGCCCGCCCGGGACCTGAACGGTGGCCGAGCCTCCGCCCAGCGTCGACGAACCACCGCCCCCGCCATTGCCGCTGCCGCCATTACCGCTGCGGTTCGGGATGCCATTGCCGCCAGCAGCGCTGCAGGCTGCGATCGTGCTCGACGAGCAGGTCGCGGCCCAGCTCGGGAGTGCCGCGCCGGCCAGACCGAGTGATACGCCAATCGAAAGGATGGATGCGCGCCGACGCGCATGGGTCGTGTCGCCGCTGGCGTCAACGCCCCCGCGCGATGCCTTTGTCAGTTCCGATACCACTTGCGGAGCACGCAAGGTGCGGCTCCAGACCAGCCGATAGACCCGGTTCATGTTGATCCCCTCATCGCGTAGTCCCATGGGTCGGGCGCTGATCATTGAGAGGCTGGACCGTGGCGCGAGTGACCCGCTTTTTTGTCTTGTCGTTCTCTGGCGCGCCGGCTGCGGGAACTGCGTTTTCGGCTCATCGGCCGGGGCGCATGCGCGCGAAATATAACATTTGCCTAGGAAACATTGCCCGGGCTGTCGGTAAGGGTTGATGTCCAGCCTCGTCGTCCCAACGGAGGGCGAAAAAAAAACGCGCCGAGTCGCCCCGGCGCGTTCTTCGTTTTGCTGCTGAGCGGACTGCTTACGCCATCCACTTCCGCGCGTTGCGGAACATCCGCATCCACGGGCTGCTGCCGTCGCCGGCGGCTTCCCACTCCTTCGGATGCCAGCTCATCTGCACGGCGCGGAACACGCGTTCCGGGTGCGGCATCAGTGCGGTGAAGCGGCCGTCGTGCGTCGTCACCGAGGCAATGCCCTTAGGCGAGCCGTTCGGGTTCAGCGGGTACGTCTGCGTGACTTCGCCGCGGTTGTCGACGTAGCGCAGGCCAACAGCCACCTTGTCGATGTCGCCTTGCTGCGAGAAGTCGGCATAGCCTTCGCCGTGCGCTACGACGATGGGAATGCGGCTGCCTTCCATGCCCGCGTAGAAGATCGACGGCGATGCTTCGACCTGCACGGTCACCAGACGCCCTTCGTACTGCTCCGACTGGTTGCGCGTGAACTTCGGCCATGCACCGGCGCCCGGGATGATCGGGGCGAGGTTCGCCATCATCTGGCAGCCGTTGCACACGCCCAGCGCGATCGAATCGGTGCGGTTGAAGAAAGCCGCGAACTGCTCGGCGAGCATGCTGTTGAAGAGGATCGTCTTCGCCCAGCCTTCGCCCGCGCCCAGCACGTCGCCGTAGCTGAAACCGCCGCAGGCGACGAAGCCCTTGAAGCTGGCGAGGTTCGTGCGGCCCGCCAGCAGGTCGCTCATGTGCACGTCGTAGGTATCGAAGCCGGCCTTGTCCATCGCGTAAGCCATTTCGATCTGCGAGTTCACGCCCTGCTCGCGCAGGATCGCCATGCGCGGGCGGGCACCCGTGGCGATGAACGGTGCAGCCACGTCATCAGCCAAGTCGAACGTGAGCTTGGGTGAGATGCCCGGGTCTTCAGCGTCGAGGATGCGGTCGTATTCGCTCTGCGTGCACTCGGGGTTGTCGCGCAGGCTGGCGATGCGCCAGGAGACATCCGTCCAGGTGCGTTGCAGTTCGATGCGCGACGCGCTGAACACCTTCTTGGCGTCGCGCCAGACTTCAATGTGGTCGTTGGCGTTGGGCGCGCCGATCACGTGGCTGCAACCGGCCAGGCCGTGCTCGCGCAGCACCGCAAAGACGGCGTCGCGCTGGGCCAGCGGCACCTGGATGACGGCACCGAGTTCTTCGGCAAACAGCGCACGCAGCGTCAGATCGGCGCGGCGACCGGAGACTTGCTGCGCCCAGTTCTTGGCGTCGCCGTAGTCGGATTCATGCGCGCCGTCGAGCGTGAGCATGTCGACGTTGATCGACACGCCGCAGTGGCCGGCGAAGGCCATTTCGCAGACGGTCGCCCACAAGCCACCGTCGGAGCGGTCGTGATAGGCCAGCAGCGAGCCGCTGGCATTCAGTTGCTGGATGGCGGCGAAGAAGCGCTTGAGGTCTTCGGCGTCATCTACGTCCGGCACGCTGTTGCCGATCTGCTCCGTGACTTGCGCCAGGATGCTGCCGCCCATGCGGTTCTTGCCGCGGCCCAGGTCAATCAGGATCAGCGTGCTGTCCGCCGGCGCGTTGGCTGATTCGACTTGCTTGAGCTGCGGCGTGAGCGTCTTGCGCACGTCCGTCACCGGCGCAAACGCCGAGACGATGAGCGAGACCGGCGCGACCACTTCCTTCGCCGCGCCTTCGTCTTCCCACTTCGTGCGCATCGACAGCGAATCCTTGCCCACCGGAATGCTGATGCCCAGTGCCGGGCACAGCTCCATGCCGACCGCTTTGACGGTGTCGTACAGGCGCGCGTCTTCACCATTCACGCCGCAGGCGGCCATCCAGTTGGCCGACAGCTTCAGTTGAGTGAGGGAGTCGATCGGGGCGGCGGCGATGTTGGTGATGGACTCGCCGATAGCCATGCGGCCCGAAGCCGGTGCGTTGATGACGGCCAGCGGCGTGCGCTCGCCCATCGTCATCGCTTCACCGGCGTAGCCCTTGTAGTCCAGCGTGGTGACGGCCACGTCGGCCACCGGCACCTGCCAAGGGCCGACCATCTGGTCGCGCGTGTTCAAGCCGCCAACGGTGCGGTCCCCAATGGTGATGAGGAACGACTTGCTGGCCACCGTCGGATGACGCAGCACGTCGCGTGCGACGACTTCCAGGTCCAGACCGGTGACATCGACTTCCGGCAGTTCCTGCGCGACGCGGCGCACGTCACGGTGCATGCGCGGCGGCTTGCCGAGCAGCACGTCCATCGGCATGTTGACCGGGAAGTGTTCGGGCAGGTCGGCTGCGGTGTCGCTGTCGACCACTTGCAGTTGCTGTTCATCCGTGGCGAAGCCGACCACCGAGAACGGGGCGCGCTCGCGCTCGCACATGGCCTGGAAGCGCGGGAAATCGCCGGGGGCAATCGCGAGCGTGTAACGCTCTTGCGATTCGTTGCACCAGATTTCTGCAGGGCTCAAGCCCGACTCTTCCAGATGCACCTGACGCAGATCGAAGCGCGCGCCCTTTCCGGCGCCGTCCACGATTTCCGGGAAGGCGTTGGAGATGCCGCCCGCGCCCACGTCGTGGATCGACAGGATCGGGTTGTCTTCGCCCAGCGCCCAGCACGCGTTGATGACTTCCTGCGCGCGGCGCTGCATTTCGGGGTTGCCGCGCTGGACGGAATCGAAGTCCAGGTCGGCGGTATTGGTGCCGGTAGCCATCGAGCTGGCAGCACCGCCGCCCATGCCGATGCGCATGCCGGGTCCGCCCAGCTGGATCAGCAGCGTACCGGCCGGCAGGCCGTGCTTGTGCGTATGACCTGCGTCGATATTGCCGATACCGCCCGCGATCATGATCGGTTTGTGATAACCGCGCACAGTGCCGCCGACGTTCTGCTCGTAGACGCGGAAGTAGCCGCCGAGGTTGGGCCGGCCAAATTCGTTGTTGAACGCAGCGCCGCCGATCGGGCCTTCGATCATGATCTGCAGCGGCGAGGCGATGCGGTCCGGCTTGCCGACCGGGCCCGGTGCAGCTTCATCCGGGTTGCGGTGCGCCACCGGCTGGGCGGTATCGCGCGCGTTTTCCCACGATTGCACGGCTTCCGGCAGCAGCAGGTTCGACACGGTAAAGCCAGTCAGGCCCGCCTTGGGCTTGGCGCCGCGGCCGGTTGCGCCTTCGTCTCGGATTTCACCGCCGGCGCCGGTCGACGCACCCGGGAACGGCGAAATGGCCGTCGGGTGGTTGTGCGTCTCCACCTTCATCAGCGTGTGCGTGAGGGCTTCGCGGCGGCCATATTGCGGCACGCCTGTCTCGCCTTCCGTGCCAGCGTGCGCAAACCAGCGCTCGGCCATGCCGCCTTCCATCACGGCGGCGTTGTCGGAATACGCGACGATCGTGCCCTGCGGCGCCAACTGGTGCGTGTTGCGGATCATCGCGAAGAGCGACTTGTCTTGCGTCTGGCCGTCGATGGTCCAGTCTGCGTTGAAGATCTTGTGCCGGCAGTGCTCGCTGTTGGCCTGCGCAAACATCATCAGCTCGACGTCGGTCGGGTTGCGTTCGAGCTTGCGGTAGGCGTCGACCAGGTAGTCGATTTCATCGTCAGACAGGGCGAGGCCCATCTCGACGTTGGCGGCTTCCAAGGCACGACGACCAGCATCCTGGCCACCGGCGATATCGACAAAGCGCAGTGCCTTGGCGGGCAGCACGTCGAACAGGCCATAGCCGGCTTCGCGCGAGTCGATGACGGTTTCGGTCATGCGGTCGTGCAGATGCTCGGCGACGGCGGCGCGGGTGGCGTCGTCCAGGTGCTTGGCAGCACCGGTCAGGCTGCGAATGAGGCCCTTCTTGCATGTGACGGTGAATTCCACGCCGCGCTCGATGCGATGGATTTGCGGCAGTGCGCAGTGGCGGGCGATTTCCGTCGCCTTGCTGGCCCATGGCGAGATCGTGCCGAAGCGCGGGATGACCACAAAACGGTCGCCCTCGACATCGGCCGGCGCGGGCGAACCGTAGGTCAGCAGCGCTTGCACACGGGCGGCTTCATCGGCCGACAGGGGCGTGTCGGCGGCCACGAAATGCAGATATTGGGCACTGACGCCATCGATGTCCGGATCGATGCGCTTGAGGGTGGAAAGCAGGCGTTGCTGGCGGAAGGCGGACAGCGCGAGAGCGCCGGGAAAGCACGAGAAATGCGCCATGGTGGGCAAGGCAGGCAGTAGCTGGAAGAGGAGGTTCCCGGCGTGCGCGGGGAAACCGCCATTGTACCTTGCCCCGTCCTTGTTACCGACCCTCAAATCGGCCCGAAATGCGCCTGCCTCGGCCGGAACGGGTCAAAAACGCCCGTTTTACAGCGACGTAGCGGACCGTGCCGCCTGCTCGTAAAGACCCGTCAGCACGCGCAGCAGGCGCGCCAGTTCGCCAATTTCGGCATTTTCCTCGCCGCTGGGCGAAATATTGCTGGTCAGGCACTGCTCGCGGATCTCGCGGTAGCGGGCGCAGGCCTTTTCGCCGGCTTCGGTGGTGGTGTAGGTGACTTCCTTGCCGTTGCGCGTGCCCTCCACCAGGTCCATCCCCTGCAGTTTCTTGAGGGAATACGTGACAAGGTGGGTGTCTTCCACGTTCAGCACGAAACAGATGTCGGCCAGGCGCTTGGCGCGGCCGCGGTGGTTGACGTGATGCACCACCAGCACATCGAGGAAGGTCAGGTCGCGCACGCCGGCGGCGGCCATGCAGCGCACGCACCAGCGGTTGTAGGCGTTGTAGGCGGTGTTGAGCGCGAACTCGAACTCCGACAACTCGGGGCTGCGCGCCGACACCAGGTGTGACGAAGACACGATCGGCCCGCCCTTGCCTGCGTCCTCATTGGCTGCGGATTGCGGCAGATCAGCTTTCGGGGTGGTCGGCGATTTGGACATTGCAACAGGCTGGGAAAGGACCGTAAACGCGGGCTATTGTAAGAGAATAGATCGTCATGTCTGCACTGTTGAAAGCGTAGTTGCCATGTCCTCACACCCTAGCTGGCGCGAAATCCTGATCGACGGCGCACTGGCCGCACACCACGGCGCCGACCTCCTCTTCGGCACAGCGGGCATCCGCGCGCTGGAAGCAGCTGCGTACCGAACCCTCGAACCATTCACCTTGATGGCCAGGGCGGGCGAAGCCGCCGCCGACTGGCTGCAGACGCGCGCGCCACACGGGCATGTCCTGCTCGTTGCCGGCCCAGGCAACAACGGTGGCGATGCGCTCGTTGCGGCGACGGTGCTGCATCTGGCAGGGCGCGCCGTCACGGTGTGGCTTGCCGCAGACCCGGCCAAGCTGCCTGATGACGCGCGCCGCGCCTGGACGGAGGCTTGTGCCGCGAATGTCCCCATTGAACCTCTGCACACGGCCGTTTCGGTGCCGGCGGCTGCCTCCGTCATCGTCGACGGCCTCTTTGGTATCGGACTCGCCCGGCCGCTGACGGGGTTGCATGCCGCACTGGTCGACACCATCAACGCCAGCGGCTTGCCGGTGTTTGCGCTGGACATTCCCTCGGGGCTGAACGGCGATACGGGCCAGCCGCCCGCCCCAGATTCGCCCGTCATTCAGGCACGCGCCACTATCACGTTTCTCGCCGTCAAACCGGGGGTGCTGACCGGCGATGGCCGCGACGCCACCGGCGACATCGCGCTGGCCGACTTGCAGGCTGCGCAAGCGGCTTATGACGGCGTGATTGAAGCGGACGCCTTTGTCAACACGCCGTCACGCTGGCTTGCGCACGTGCCGCGCCGGCGGCATAACGGCCACAAGGGCACATATGGCAGTGCGGCAATCGTGGGCGGTGCGGCAGGCATGGTCGGAGCGCCGCTGCTGTCGGCGCGCGGAGCGCTCTATCTGGGCGCGGGCAAGGTGCACGTGGTCTCGCTTGCCGCCGATGCACCGCGCGTCGACCCCGCGCAACCTGAATTGATGCTGCACAGCTGGAGCACCCTTGATCTGGGTGGCATGCAGGCGCTGGCCGTGGGGCCCGGCATGGGCACCGGCAAGGAGTCGGAAATCGCGCTCGAGCATCTGCTGGACCGCATGCTGGCAGCGCACACGCCCGCCGTGTTCGACGCCGATGCACTGAACCTCCTTGCGAAAACGCCGGCGCTGCTCGCACGGCTCACGCAGTTGGCCGGAAGCGGTGTGCCGTTGGTGCTGACGCCGCATCCGCTGGAAGCCGCGCGACTGCTGCATACCGATGCGCTCGCCGTGCAGCACGATCGGCTGTCCGCCGCCAAGGCGCTTGTCAATCGGACGGGCGCGGTGGTCGTGCTCAAAGGCTCGGGCACAGTCATCGCGGCGCCTGGCATCCCGCCGGCCATCAACCCAACCGGCAACGGCGGGCTCGCCACCGGCGGCACGGGCGATGTACTGACCGGCATGATCGGCGCACTGCTTGCGCAAGGCATGGGCGCGCGCGAAGCTGCACTTGCGGCTGTCTGGCTGCATGGTCGTGCGGCCGACGACCTTGTCCACGCGGGTATCGGCCCCATCGGGATGCACGCAAGCGAGCTTTGCGTGCCGGCACGACGTGCGCTGAACGCCCTGCTGGCGTCGGACGTTCGCCGATAGAAAGCCGTCATACAGCGCCGTTATACTGCGCATTCGCTTTCCCGCCCCAACCTCACGCCACATCACGCCGTATGCCTACAGCCCTACCCGCCTGGCAGTCCCTGACGCAACATGCAGAATCGATCCGCGCGACACATATGCGCGACTGGTTTGCCGCGCCGGACGCCGAAGAACGGGTACGTGCCTTCACGCTGGAGGCCGCTGGCCTGACGGTCGATTACTCAAAAAACCGCATCACCCCCGACACGCTTTCCCAACTGCTGCAACTTGCTGAGGAAGCCGGCGTGCTCACCCTGCGCGACGCCATGCTGCGTGGCGAACGCATCAACAACACCGAGCACCGCGCCGTTTTGCACGTGGCCCTGCGTGGCCGCGCTGAAGACGACTATCGTGCCGACGGCGAGCCCGTCATGCCCGAAGTGCTGCGCGTGCGCGCGCAGATGCGCGACTTTGCCAACCGTGTGCACAGCGGTGCATGGACAGGCCACTCCGGCCAGCGCATCACGGACGTGGTGAACATTGGCATCGGCGGATCGGACCTCGGCCCGCGCATGGTATGCCGCGCGCTCGACCACCTTGCCGTGCCGCAGGTGCGCGTGCATTTCGTCTCCAACGTCGACGGCACGGACCTGGCGGAAACGCTCGACCATCTGAACCCCGACACCACGCTCGCCATCGTCTGTTCCAAGACGTTCACCACGCTGGAAACGATGGCCAACGCGCACAGCATGCGCCGGTGGTTTGTCGACCACGGCGTCGCGGAAAGCCAGCTCAAGCACCACTTCGTCGCTGTCTCCACCAACCGCGAGGCCGTCGTGCAGTTCGGCATCGACCCGGACAACATGTTCACGTTCTGGGATTGGGTTGGCGGGCGGTTCTCGCTGTGGTCGGCCGTGGGCCTGTCGATCGTGCTGGCGATCGGGCCGCAGCAGTTTGAAGCGATGCTCGACGGCGCGCGTGCGATGGACCGCCACTTTGCGACGGCCGCGCCGCGCGAGAACCTCCCGCTCATTCTCGGGATGCTGTCGGTCTGGTATCGCGGCTTCTTCGATGCGGCGAGCGCATGCACCGTGCCCTACTGCGCGCCGCTGGAACTGCTGACCGACTTCATGCAACAGCTGGAGATGGAGAGCAACGGCAAATCGGTCCAGCGCAACGGCGCGGCCATCGATACCGACACCGGCCCCATCGTCTGGGGCACGGCCGGCACCAACGGGCAGCATGCGTATTTCCAGTTGATCCACCAGGGCTCGCAGATCGTGCCGGTGGATTTCATCACCACGCTCGAGCCGGTGCGCAACCTGCCTGGCCACCATGCCAAGCTGCTCGCCAACTGCTTCGCGCAGGGCGAGGCACTGCTGCTGGGGCGCACCGCCGAGGAGGTCCGCGCGGGCGGCGTCACCGACGAAGCGCTGGTGCCGCATATGGTGTTCGAAGGCAATCGCCCGAGCACGACCATCCTGATGGAGCGGCTGGACGCTGCCTCACTCGGCGCGCTCATCGCCTGCGCCGAGCACCGCACCTTCGTGCAGGGCGCGGTCTGGAACATCAACTCGTTCGATCAGTGGGGCGTGGAGCTTGGCAAGAAACTCGCCAAGCCAATCCAGGCGGAACTGGAAGGTGCGCCGGCCTCTGTGGCGCATGATGCGTCGACGGTGGCGTTGATTCGCCGCGCCAAAGCCGCGCTCTGACGCAAACGTTCAGAGTTCGGTGACAGCCTCGTCACCGACGAGATGCCCTGCTTCGATGGTAAGAATGCGGCCGCAACGTGCCGCAACGGAGCGGTCGTGCGTCACCAGCACCAGCGTGGAGCCGGCACTGCGGTTGAGTTCAAACATCAGTGCGATCACGGCTTCGCCGGTGGCGGTGTCGAGACTGCCGGTGGGTTCATCAGCAAAGAGAATGTCGGGCTCGGTCACGAACGCACGTGCCAGGGCTACGCGCTGCTGCTCGCCGCCCGACAGTGTCTTCGGATAGTGCGACAGCCGCGCACCCAGGCCGACGCGCTCCAGCAGGACCGTTGCGCGCCGACGCATTTCGGCGGCGCTCACATCGCCCTGCAACTCCAGCGGCAGCATCACGTTCTCAAGCGCCGTCAGGTGGGGCAACAGCTGGAACGATTGGAAGACAAAGCCCACGTGGCTGCCGCGCACGGCCGCACGGCCATCCTCGTCCAACCGGAACAGGTCGTTGCCGAGCAACTTGACGGACCCCGATGTCGGCAAATCCAGGCCTGCGAGCAACCCAAGCAGCGTCGATTTGCCCGAGCCGGAAGCGCCAACAATGGCCAGTGTCTCGCCCCTTTCCACACGGAAGGCAACATCGCTCAGAATAGGCAACTCACCGGTGGCATCGCGCACGGTCTTGTGCAGCGAATCGACTTCAATCACCCAGGTAGCGGAAGACGACATGATTGGACTGGTAGGTAGTAGAAGGCGCAGTGTGAAGTCACTAGCAGCGGCACTAGGCTTCGCCATGTTCAGCATGCTGCCGCTCGCACAGGCCGCTGCAGCAGAAGGCGCGCCGGCATCGCATCGTGTGGTGGTGCTGGGTGACAGCCTGTCGGCGGGATACGGCCTGGCGCAAGGCACAGGCTGGGTCGCGTTGCTCGACAGGCGCCTCAAAGAACGGAAGCCCGATTATAGCGTCGCCAATGCAAGCATCAGCGGCGACACCACGGCCGGCGGCCGCTCGCGCTTGCCCGCCGTGCTGGCCCGCGAAAAGCCCTCTGTCGTGATTCTCGAACTGGGCGGTAACGACGCGCTGCGCGGCCTGTCGCTCGCCTCCAGCGAGGGCAACATGAAGGCGATGATCGAAGCATCGCAAGCGGCTGGCGCGAAGGTGCTGCTGGTGGGCATGCGCATCCCGCCGAACTACGGCCCGGATTACAGCGAGCGCTTCTTCGCCATGTTCGGCAAGCTGGCGCAGCAGTACAAGCTGCCGCTGGTGCCGTTCCTGCTCGAAGGCGTTGCGCAACGGCCAGACTGGTTCCAGGAAGATCGCATCCACCCCATTGCCGCAGCGCAGCCGACGATGCTCGATAACGTGTGGCCCAAACTGGAACCTCTTCTCAAAGCGCGGGTCCGTAGATGACGGCTCCACCACGCCGATCTGCACCGTCAGACGCATCGACGTCCACAGTCGGGCGAGGTGGCCACATCTCATCGGGCTAAAACCATGAAGCTTCTGGCAAGCGGGTTGCGCGCAGCGCGCGATAACAAACGGTTCCTGGTCGGCATGTCGTTGCTCTTTGCCTTCCGCGCCTGCATTGCCGACTGGGCGGTCGTGCCCAGCGGCTCAATGAACCCCACTCTCATCGAGGGCGACTACATTCTGATGAACCGGTTGGCTTACGGTGTGCGCATTCCGGCCACCACCGTCTGGCTCAAACGCGGCAGCGAACCGCGACGTGGCGATGTCGTTGTCTTCTCCTCGCCCGAAGACGGCACGAAGCTGGTCAAGCGACTGATCGGTCTGCCTGGCGATGTGCTTGAAATGCGCGGCGAGGCGCTGTACATCAATCACCGGCGCATCACCTATACCCCGCTGCCCGACGTCGCGCCCGGCGCGTTGCCCCAAGCGACGGCAACGCTGCCGCACGAACTCTGGTCGGAAGCGCTACCGGGCCGGGAGCACACCGTGATGGTCTTGCCGGAGGTGCGTGCCCTGCGCAGTTTCGGTCCCATCACCGTCCCGCAAGACCACTACCTCATGCTGGGTGACAACCGCGACAACAGCCGCGACTCCCGCTACTTCGGCCTCGTACCGCGCAAGAATCTGATCGCCCGCGCTTCCCATGTGGCCCTATCGTTCGATCCAGACCACTTGTACATGCCGCGCCTCGCACGCATGGGCAAGCCGCTGGACTAGCGCAACGCCAAAAAGTACGCAAAGAAAAAGCCCCCTCGTTATTGAGGGGGCTTTTTCGTCAGGCTACGTGCTCTGCACGCCGTATCAGTCCTCTGCCGTATTGGCTGGCTTGCTGCTGTCGACCGCGCTGCTGTTGATCTTCACCTTCGAGCGCGCCTTCAGTGCTTCATAGTAGGCGTTGAACTCGGTCTGACCAGCGGCCTGAGCCAGTTGTTGTGCATCGGCAGCACGGCGCGTCTCGTCCACATTGGCCGGCGGCAGCACCTTGTTGATGCGATACAGCGCGTAGCCCTGGGGACCCAGGTCGACACCAATGGTGGTCGGCAGCTTGGTCGCATCCGCGCGCAGGATGGCTGTCAGTGCAGCCGGCGGCGTGCCCTGCGCCTGCTGGCGCGAGACCGTCTGTGCAGCACCGAAGCCATCGGCGCTGTTGCTCTGCTTCACGGCGGCAAGCTTCTCTTCGCCAGCCTTCTTGGCCAGCGCAGCCGCTTGCTCGGCGATCACCTTGGCCTTGACCTGTTCACGCACGTCGGCCAGCTTCTTCACCGTGGCCGGGCGGTACTCCGCCGCGCGCGCTGCAACCAGCGTGGTCGGGCCCACTTGGATGGCGGCCGTATTGCGGTGATTCTTGATCACGTCGTCAGCGAACAGCGCCTTGAGCACCTTGTCGTTGCCGATGGGGCTGCCGGACTGCGCCGGGCTCGGGGTGCGGGTTACGTTGTCGGTCGTCTGGATCTGCAGCTTGAGCTTGTCAGCCACCGGCTTCAGGCTGTCGGACTGATCTTCCACCGTGTTGGAGAACGCATCGGCCAGCTCCGAGTACTTCTTGTTCGCGAGTTGCGTACGCAGTTCGCGTTCAAGCTCAGGCTTCACGGCTTCCAAGGGCTGCACGCCGCCGCCCTTCACTTCTTCCAGCTTGATGATGTGGAAACCAAAATCGCTTTGGACCACGTCACTGATGTCGCCCGGCTGCTTGAGCGCAAACAGCGCGTTCTCGAACGGCGGCACAGTCGCGCCCTTGCCGAGGAAGCCCAGCTCGCCACCCTGCGCGGCCGAGCCTGGATCACCCGAGTACTTCTTGGCAAGCTCGGCAAAGCTCGCGGGATTCTTGCGCACCTCGGCCAAGACTTCTTCGGCCTTCTTCTTGGCGGCTTCCTTGTCAGCAGGCTTGGCGTTATCCGGCAGCTTGATCAGGATGTGAGCGGCGCGGCGTTCTTCCTGTGTCTTGAAGCGCGCAGCGTTCTGATCGTAGTACTCCTTGATCTGCTCGGGCGTGACCGGAATCTGCTTCATCATCTCTTCGCCCGAGAACACGACATACTCGGCCTTGACTTGCTCCGGCACGGAGAATTCCTGCTGGTGGGCGTCGTAGTAAGCCTGGATGGCCTTGTCGTCCGCATTGACCTTTGCAGCGTAGTCGGCCGGCTTGAACAGCAGCGTCTGAACTTCGCGTTGCTGATCGCGTACCTGGATGAGGCGCTCCACCAGCGACTTCGGCACAAACGCCGACGACACGATCGATTGCGGAATCTGTTGCTGCGAGAGCTCGAAGCGCAGATTGCCTTCCAACTGCTCGGGCGTCATGTTCTGCGCAGACAGCAGCCTTACGTAGGCTTCCTGATCGAAGGAGCCATCCGGCTTGCGCAGCGCCGCCACGGCCGGAATCTGCAGGATCGTGTCGCGAATCTTCTCGTTCGAGATGGTCAGGTTCGCACGCACGACTTCATTGGCCAGCACGCGTTGCTGGATGATGCCGTCGAGCACGTCGCGGCGCATCTGTGGACCTTCGAACTGGCGCGGATCATATTGCGCGCCAAGCATCTGGCGCAGGCGCTCGGTCTGCTCGCGCACGCGCGCGTCGACTTCGTTGGTTGAGATGACCTTGCCGTCGACCTTGGCGGCGTCATGCGAGCTGTCCATGAAGCTCGAATAGCTCTGCACGCCGAAGAACACGAACGACGGGAACACCAGAATCAGCAGCACCAGAAACATCAAGCGCCGATGCGTACGTACGAAATCAAGCATGCTGGACCGGAGGTGAATGGAAGATGGAAAATCCGGCGATTCTATCAGGTGCCGCCGACATTCCGGACAATCGCGGCACAGCGTCCCGGCATGACCTGCAAAGCATTCGCCGCTGAAAAGACAAAGGCCCGAACGAATCGGGCCTTTGTACAGAAATCTGGCGGAGCGGACGGGACTCGAACCCGCGACCCCCGGCGTGACAGGCCGGTATTCTAACCGACTGAACTACCGCTCCAGATTGGGTCGGACCACCCGACACGTGAGCGGCAATACGAACGATGGTGGGTGCTGAGAGGCTCGAACTCCCGACCCGCGCCTTGTAAGGGCGCTGCTCTACCAACTGAGCTAAGCACCCGTTCGTACTGCCGGCGTGAGCCGGACTGTCCGGCGCCCGCGTCGTCACCCACGAGCACCAAAGCCCGTTAGTTTAGCGCATCTTTCAGCGCTTTGCCAGGTTTGAATTTCGCAACCTTACCGCCTTCGATTGTGATGGCGGCCCCCGTGCGCGGGTTGCGTCCATTACGCGAAGATCGCTTGCCGACCAAGAATGTCCCGAAGCCGACCAGCGTGACCGACCCGCCCTCGCACAACGCATCCTTGATGCCGTCGATCAGTGCGTCGATGGCGCGACCCGCTGCGGCTTTTGACATGTCAGTTTGCGTCGCCACATGGTCGATGAGATCTGTTTTGTTCATCGTGCCACCTCCCCGAACACCCGCTAGTGTGGATTCATTAAAGTGGCCGTCAATCGACGTGTCAAGGCGAAGAACTGTGTGCCACATGTCGCAGCCAGCGCAAAGAAAAAGGGCCCGAACATGTCGGGCCCTTCTTCAACCTCGGCAGGCTACGGTGTCAGTGATGCACCATTTCCTGCGACTTGCCGTCATCGCCCTGGGCGGGCGCCGGCTTGGCTTCTTCCTCCGGAAGAGGCTCCGGCTTGCGCACCAGCGCGAGTTCCAGCACCTTGTCGATCCAGCGCACCGGCTGAATCTCGATGCTGTTCTTCACGTTGTCCGGAATGTCCGCCAAGTCCTTGACGTTCTCCTCCGGAATCAGCGCCAGCTTGATGCCGCCGCGGTGTGCAGCCAGTAGCTTTTCCTTCAAGCCGCCGATCGGCAGCACTTCGCCGCGCAGGGTGATTTCGCCGGTCATCGCCACGTCAGCGCGCACCGGAATACCGGTCAGCACCGACACCAGCGCCGTCGTCATCGCAATACCTGCCGACGGGCCGTCCTTGGGCGTCGCACCTTCGGGCACGTGGATGTGGATGTCGCGCTTCTCGAACATCTCATCCTTGATACCCAGCCGTGCCGAACGCGAACGCACCACCGACCGCGCAGCCTCAACCGACTCCTTCATCACGTCGCCCAACGAACCGGTGCGGGTGATGTTGCCCTTGCCCGGCATCAGCGCTGCCTCGATGGTCAGCAGATCGCCGCCCACTTCGGTCCATGCCAAACCAGTCACCTGGCCCACCTGGTCTTCCTTGCCGGCCAGACCGAAGTCGAAACGACGCACGCCAAGGAATTTGTCCAGGTTCTCCGAATCGACCTTCACGGACGTATTGGCTTCCTTCTTCAGCAGCAGTTGCTTGACGACCTTGCGGCAGATCTTCGAGACCTCGCGTTCCAGGGAACGCACACCAGCTTCCCGCGTGTAGTAGCGGATGATGTCGCGCAGCGCGGCTTCGGTCACCTCGATCTCGCCCTCTTTCAGACCATTGTTCTTGATCTGCTTGGGCAGCAAGTAGCGACGGGCGATGTTGACCTTTTCGTCTTCCGTGTAGCCCGACAGACGAATCACTTCCATCCGGTCCAGCAGCGGCGCCGGAATGTTCAGCGAGTTCGACGTCGCTACGAACATCACATCCGACAGGTCGAAGTCCACTTCGATGTAGTGGTCCTGGAACGTGTGGTTCTGTTCCGGGTCCAGCACTTCGAGCAGGGCCGACGAGGGATCGCCGCGGAAATCCGCACCCATCTTGTCGATCTCGTCCAGCAGGAACAACGGATTGCGCACGCCGACCTTCGTCAGGCTCTGCAGGATCTTGCCCGGCATCGACCCGATGTACGTACGGCGGTGACCGCGAATCTCGGCCTCGTCACGCACGCCGCCAAGCGCCATGCGCACGAACTTGCGGTTCGTTGCACGCGCCACCGACTGCCCGAGCGACGTCTTGCCAACCCCCGGCGGCCCCACGAGGCACAGGATCGGCGCCTTCAGTTTGTCGACGCGCTGTTGCACCGCGAGGTATTCAAGGATGCGTTCCTTGACCTTCTCCAAACCATAGTGGTCCTGATCCAGCACCTGCTCGGCGTTCGACAGATCGTTGTTGACCTTGCTCTTCTTGCGCCACGGCAGACCAACCAACGTGTCGATGTAGTTGCGCACGACCGTCGCCTCGGCCGACATCGGCGACATCAGCTTGAGCTTCTTGAACTCGGACTCGGCCTTCTTCTTGGCCTCCTTCGGCATGCGGGCGGCCTTGATCTTCTTGTCCAGCTCTTCGAGATCGGCGCCTTCCTCGCCTTCGCCCAGCTCCTTCTGGATGGCCTTGACCTGCTCGTTCAGGTAGTACTCGCGCTGGCTCTTCTCCATCTGGCGCTTGACGCGGCCACGGATGCGCTTTTCCACCTGCAGGATGTCGATCTCGCCTTCCAACTGCGAAAGCAGGCTCTCCAGACGTTCGGTTACATTGAACATCTCGAGAATCTTCTGCTTCTGCTCGAGCTTAATCGGCAGATGCGCAGCAATGGTGTCGGCCAGACGACCCGGCTCGTCGATGCCCGACAACGAAGTCAGGATTTCAGGCGGGATCTTCTTGTTCAGCTTCACGTACTGATCGAACTGCGACACGATGGCGCGACGCAGCGCCTCGGTCTCAGCCGATTCAGTGGGTTCCGGGCCGACGGGCACAGCTTCGCAGAAGAAGTGCGATTCGTCGTCGGTGACGGACAGGATATTGGCGCGCTGCGTGCCCTCGACCAGCACCTTCACGGTGCCGTCCGGCAGCTTCAGCATCTGCAGAATGTTGGCGATACAGCCGACCTCATACAGATCCTTATCGGTCGGCTCGTCCTTGGCGGCAGTCTTTTGCGCCACGAGCATGATGCTCTTGCCCGCCTCCATCGCGGCTTCCAGCGCCTTGATGGATTTGGGGCGCCCCACGAACAGCGGAATCACCATGTGCGGAAACACCACGACGTCACGCAGCGGCAACAGCGGCAGGCGAATCTGCTCAGCGGGTAAAAGTTGGGTTCCGGACATTATTTTCCCCAGAAAGTCATGTAAGGGCTAAATTGGGCACAGCGGCGGTTTTACAAGACCGCTGCCGCAAGTCGCATGCCGACCCGGTTTCCCGAAGCAAAAAAAGCCGCTCGCGAGCGAACGGCTTCCTGCAGGGGATGCATACGGCGCATCCCGGCCGGGCATTCGCGTCAGTTGGAACCTGCAACCTTGGGTTGCTCTTCGTAAATCAGCAAGGGCTTGCCTTCGTCGGAGATCGTACTTTCATCGATCACCACCTTTTGCACACCCTTGTGGTTGGGGAGGTCATACATCACATCCATCAAAGCGTGCTCAACGATGGAACGCAGACCGCGCGCTCCCGTCTTGCGCTTGATCGCCTTGCGGGCAATTGCCGTCAGCGCGCTCGGACGAATCTCCAGCTCCACCCCTTCCATTGCCAGCAGCTTCTGGTACTGCTTGACGATTGCGTTCTTGGGTTCGACCAGGATTTCCATCAAGGCAGCCTCGTCGAGCTTGGCCAGCGTCGCCACCACGGGCAGACGGCCGATCAACTCGGGAATCAGACCGAACTTGATGAGATCTTCCGGCTCCACTTGCGGCAGAACTTCGCTGACGTCGCGCTCTTCCTTGCTCTGCACCTCCGCGCCGAAGCCGATACCGGTCTTGTCGGAGCGCTGCATGATGATCTTTTCCAGACCATCGAACGCGCCGCCGCAGATGAACAAGATGTTGGTCGTATCAACTTGCAGGAAGTCCTGGTTTGGATGCTTGCGGCCACCTTGCGGCGGCACCGACGCCATCGTCCCTTCCACCAGCTTCAGCAGCGCCTGCTGCACGCCTTCGCCAGAAACGTCCCGGGTGATGGAAGGGTTGTCAGACTTGCGCGAAATCTTGTCGATCTCGTCGATGTAGACGATGCCGCGTTGGGCTTTGTCCACCTCGTAATTGCAGTTCTGCAGCAACTTCTGAATGATGTTTTCGACATCCTCGCCCACATAGCCTGCTTCGGTCAGCGTGGTAGCGTCGGCGATGACAAACGGCACGTTCAACAGACGCGCCAGCGTTTGAGCAAGCAGGGTCTTGCCCGAGCCAGTTGGCCCGATGAGCAGGATATTGCTCTTCGACAGCTCGACATCGTCCTTCTTGCCGAGGTGCTTCAAACGCTTGTAATGGTTGTAGACCGCGACCGCCAGGATCTTCTTGGCCTGCTCCTGACCGATCACATATTGGTCCAGGCTTTGGCGGATTTCATGCGGTGTGGGCAGATCGGACTTGACCGCCAGACCACCTTCCTTTTCGGAGATAGCGGCTTCGTCCCGGATGATCTCGTTGCACAGGTCGATACATTCATCGCAGATGAAGACCGAGGGGCCGGCAATCAGTTTTTTGACCTCATGCTGGCTCTTGCCGCAAAACGAGCAGTACAGCAGCTTTTCGCCAGTCGAGCCTTTCTTGTCCGCCATAACGATTACCAGTAGTTCTTGGCAGCATCATACGCCAAATTATCTGGCGACGATCCGCAGGTGTTGTTCGAAGCAAAAACGAGGCGCGAGGCCTCGTTTTTGACACCGCTTGACATGTTTCGTGCGGTTAACCGGGGTGCCGTAGAATGCACCGGCAACCTAGCCTACCGCGCACATCGGCGCACGACTTCGACACTTCAACGCTTGGCGATGACCTGGTCGATCAGGCCGTACTCCTTGGCCTGCTCGCTACTCATGAAGTTGTCGCGATCCGTATCGCGGGCGATCTTGTCGACGGGCTGACCCGTTACCTCCGAAAGCACCGTGTTCAGGCGCTCGCGCAGATACAGAATCTCGCGCGCCTGGATCTCGATATCCGAGGCCTGGCCCCGAGCACCGCCCAGCGGCTGGTGAATCATGATGCGCGAGTTCGGCAGCGCCAGACGCTTGCCCTTGGCACCGGCCGCGAGCAGGAACGCGCCCATGCTGGCCGCCATGCCCATGCACAGCGTCGACACGTCGGGCTTGATGAACTGCATCGTGTCGTACATCGCCAGGCCGGACGAAACCGAACCACCCGGGGAATTGATGTACAGCGAGATGTCCTTGTCCGGATTCTCGCTTTCCAAAAACAGCAACTGTGCCACCACGAGGTTGGCAGTCTGGTCGTTGACCTCGCCCACCATGAAGATCACCCGCTCCTTGAGCAGGCGCGAGTAGATATCGTAGGCGCGCTCGCCGCGGCCCGACTGCTCGACCACCATCGGCACCAGACCGAGCCCCTGCGTTTCTAACGCGGAAGCCTGGGTACGGGCAAGTTGGTCGATCAGTTCATTGCGGATCATGCGGTTCTCCGGTGCTTATTTCGGGAGCTATATCGATCGAATTAGCCTTGCGCCGGCGTGGCAGTCAGCTCTTCGAACGACACGGCCTTGTCAGTGACTTTGGCCTTGTCGCACACAAAATTTACCACGTTGTTTTCGAGCACGTAGGCTTCCATCTCGGCCAGGCGCTGTTGGTCGCCGTAGTACCAGCGGATGACTTCCTTCGGATCTTCGTAGCTCTTGGCGAACTCTTCGATCTCGGCCTTGATCTGCTCCGGCTTGGCTTCCAGGCCGTTGGCCTTCACGACTTCGGCCAGCACCAGGCCCAGCTTCACGCGGCGCTCAGCTTGCTGCGTGAACATCTCGGCCGGGATCGGCATGTTCTTGGCGTTCGGCATGCCGCGCGATTCGAGGTCACGGCGAGCCATTTCAACCAGGCGCTCTTGGTCTTGCTCGACCAGCGACTTCGGCACATCCAGCTCTGCCACCTTCAGCAGCGCTTCCATGACCTGGTCCTTGAGCAGCGCGTGCGTGCGGCGCTTGACTTCACGCTCGAGGTTCTCGCGGATATCGGCGCGCATCTTGTCCAGGTTGCCGTCGGCGATGCCCAGCGATTGGGCAAACGCTTCGTTGACTTCCGGCAGGTGCGCCCACTCGACTTGCTTGAGCGTGACGGTGAATTCAGCCGTCTTACCCGCGACATCCTTGCCGTGGTAGTCCTCGGGGAATGCCAGCGGGAATTTCTTCGACTCGCCTTGCTTCAGGCCCAGCGTGGCTTGCTCGAACTCGGGCAACATGCGGCCTTCGCCCAGCACGAAGCTGAAACCTTCAGCCTTGCCACCGGCAAATTCCACACCGTCAATCGTGCCGACGAAATCGACCGTCACGCGGTCGCCGTCCTGGGCAACGGCTGCACCGCCGTCACCATGCTCGCCGGCTTCGCCGCGCGGGTGGTAGTGCACGCGTTGCTTGCGCAGGATGTCGAGGGTCTTGTCGATCTCGGCATCGGTGATTTCGGTCTTGGTGCGGGTCAGTTCCGCGCTGGCCAGATCGCCGAGCTTGACTTCCGGATACACCTCGAAGGTGGCGTCGAACGCGACCTGGTCATCGGCCACGCCTTCGGTCTTCAGCTCGAAGCGCGGTTGGCCGGCAACCTTCACGCCTTGTTCGTTGGTGATGTCAAAGAACTGACGGGCGGCCTTGTCGTAGCGCACCTCGAATTCGACCTGTTGGCCGTATTGCTTCTCGACCATCTTCATCGGGACCTTGCCCGGGCGGAAGCCGGACATCTTGACGGTCTTGGACAGACGCGCCAGACGGCTTTGCTTCTCTTGCTCCACTTCGGCCTTCGGGACAGCCAGGGTCACTTTGCGATCAAGCTTGCCGAGGTTTTCGATAGTCGACATGGTCGTAATTCCAGATTCAGAAGATGGTTGCGTCGAACGGCGCAGCGCCAGCAGCAGCCGTGGTTCAAAGTTCTTGGTCTTGCCGGGCTTGCAGGAATGCGGCGCGAAGGCTGCACTGATTGCACAATGCACGGCACAACGGACGCGTTCAGGCTGGCAAACGCAAAACGCATATTATGGCATGGAACGTTCGCCGGCCCTGTTTTTTTGGGTCGGAACGCTTGGAAAACCCTTCAAACGGCGCGTTAATCCAGAGGTTCCGCAGCTTCGCTTTCCGCGGGTGCGGCGCCCTGCTCCTGCGTGCGTCGATGCTGCAATGCGCGCAGGATGAAGCGGCCGGGATCAAGCGCTGCAGCCAGGTCCGATTCAAGCGGCAGCGGACCACCGTCGATCTGGGCCGCCAGCAACTCCGCACCCAGTACCGACCAGGTGAGGCCCCGCGAGCCATACGCAAGTGCGGCATACAGCCCGGCGAGGCGAGGCAGCTGCGCATGCGGACCGCGCAAACGAAAGCCCGGCGCAAAGGCCGCCGCCTCATCCACCAGCGGGCCGATCAACGGCAGCCGATTGGCTGACACGCACCGCACACCGACGTAGCCCTGCAGTTGCGCAGGGTCCAGCTTCGCCAGTGCGCCCGATTGCTGAGGCTGCAACCCAGACAGTCGCCGGAGATTGCCGGCGTGATCGGCCACGCGCTCGGTCAGATCGGCTTCACCGGGCTGGAACGACGAGCCCGTGCGCACCGTTTTCGCGCCCGGCTCGGTGGGCAGCAAGTAGCCATCGCCGCAGACGACGGCCTTCGGCCACGCGGCGCCCGCTTCCAAACTGGTGATGGGCACGTCGGTGAGTTGACCGCGAACGGGCTTGAGCGACGCGGATGTCAGCGCAGCCAGGCGCGTAGCGCCAAGACCGTTGGCGAGGATGACGACCGGCGCGCTCGCGATCACATCGCCCTGCGCATCGAGGACCTGCCATTGATCCCCGTCTTGGCTCAGCGATTCGACGTGCGTACCCCAACGTGTGTCGATTGCAGCGCCTGCAGCGGCCAGATTGGCACGGCAAACATCAGGCGGCGCAACCCAGCCCGCTTGCGCAAACCACCAGCCGCCCTGCGGCACGCTGGCACCGACGCGCTGGGCGGCGGCGTCCACATTGAGCCAATCGATGTAGTCAACCGGGTAGCCGAGCGCCCGCACGATGCGTTGCTGTTCAGTGGCGTCGCCCACGTTTTCGGCGAGTTGGAGCACGCCGGTGGGCTGGAAACCTGTGGCGAAGCCGGCGCGATCGAGAGCATCCCAATGGCGGCGTGCGAGCAGGTTGCCGGCGCGCGATAGGCGCGAGAGCACGCTGTCGTCGATGGATACATGCGGATGCATGGCCGCAGCACGGTGCGCCGACGTGCCGTGTGCGGGGCCATCGTTTGCGTCGATGAGCGTGATGCGCCAGCCGCGCGACGCGAGCCGTTCCGCAACGGAGCAGCCCGCGAGCCCGGCGCCGAGCACGATGGCGTGACGCTGGCTCCAGACAGGCGCTTCAGCCGGCCCACGCCGTGTGCGCCAATGGGTCGGAAATTGCGCGACGGTCATGTCGCGCTTGGTTCCGAAACCGGGCGCCTTGTGCGCCTCGAAGCCGGCCTCCTGCAAGCCGCGCCGCACGAATCCTGCGGCGGTGTACGTGGCCAATGTCGCGCCGGCGCGAGCGACCCGCGCGAGCTGCCTGAACACGCGCGGCTGCCACAGATCGGGGTTCTTGGCGGGAGAAAAACCGTCGAGATAGAACGCGTCGGCAGCGCACGACAGTCGCGGCAGCATCTCCATCGCATCACCGAAAAACAGCGTCAGCGTAACGCGGCCGCCGTCGAACGCCAGTCGATGCACGCCGGGCACCGGCAACGGCCATGATTGACGGAGCGTCTCGGCCAGCGGAGCCAGCGCACCGATTGTCGGATGCACGATCGACAAGCCTGCGCGATCGAACGGATGCTTCTCGATCGAGACGAAATCGAGCCGTGCACAACGCTGTGGATCGTCGCGCCATGCAGCCCAGGTGGCCAGGAAATTCAAGCCCTGGCCGAAGCCGGTTTCGACAATGGTGAAGGTGCGTTTGCCTTGCCACGCGCCCGGCAAGCGGTTACCGCCCAGGAAAACGTGAATCGCCTGGGCCAGACCGCCTTCGGAGCTGTGATAGACGTCGTCGTATTGCGCGGAGAACGGCGTGCCGTCCGACGTGAGCTGAGGCGTGGCGAGAACGAGGCCGCGTGGCATGGAACACCCTGGGAAGAAGCGGCGAATTGTAACGCCGCCCTTCCCCTGCGCTTTGATCTGAAGCAGTCCGCCTGCCGTCTTCAGGCTGGATGCCGGACCGACCCGACTGTCCATGCGCACGGTCATCGAATGCTCGGTAATCGTGGCCGGATAACCGCGCGGCTCGTCCAATCCATCCCGTCTTTACGGCGTCGCGGTACACGCGTGAGGGTGTCGGTCAACACCACTGCCGCATCTTATGAATGGGAATTCAGAATGGAGCGCCAAGAATGGGCGGGGCGCAGCCAGACGGCCTCAAGCCACATCATCTGCAGACCGGCGCCGCCAAGCCATGAGTGCAACCGCCAGCGCCGCCACTGACAGGCCGATTGCCAGCCCAGTCAGCCGCCCCGCGCGACGGGCCTCATCAGCTTGCTGGCGCGCCTCGATGGCCTGGCGCACGGTTTCCCAGAAGGCCTCGCGGTGCTCGTTTTCGTCGAAGATGGACATGGCATGCCTCCCCGTTATGCATGACTTGTCTTGCCATCGTAGGGAACGTGCGCCAGATGTGCCACCGCGCGTTGCGCGTAGGACACGGGGTTCCATACGCTGAAGAAGGCTCGTGCTGTCATTACGACGCACGGGCGATACAGAGGCGGTCGCCAGCCGCTTTCTGGAATACCTCGAAGCCGCTGCGCAGGAGAACGTGAAACCTTGACGGCTTAACTCACAGCGCTTTACTGAGGAAGATCCGGCTCGTACCGGGCGGATCGCAGGGTACCTCTCCGAACCGCACCCAGCCGTTGCGTTCGTAAAACCATGGCGCCTGAAAGCTGATCGTATAGACCACCGCCGAGCGACAACCGCGTCGGCGCCCTTCTTCTTCAAACCTGCGCAACACCTCGGTGCCAATACCCATGCCGCGTAACGTCTTGGGCAGATGGAACAGATCAAGAAACAGCAGCCCCAGCGATGTTCGTCCGCTTGCGCCGCCAACCACGTCGCCGCTCTGCGGATCGCGGGCCAGCACCGCAAGCGGTTGCCGGTCGCGGTAGCCGACGTGCTGATCGTTAAAGTGATTCAGTCCGTTGCCGATGATCTGGACCGATTCGTCATCCGCTTCGTCGGTGACGATGATTTCTGGGGCTTCCATGCAGGCCCTACTGTGTTCGGGCCGGCAGGATGGCGGGAGCGGACTGCGGGGGCGGCCGCATGTGCGGCATCATGTTCGTATTCAGGTGGTACATCACCCAGAGCGAACCGCTGAGCGTGATGACCACCAGCACCAGTGTGAACATCAACGACAGCATGTTCCAGCCGCCTTCGGATTTGGCGTTCATGTGCAGGAAGTAAATCATGTGCACTACGATCTGCACCGCGCCGATGAGCAGGATCGTCACCGCCGTGGTCGATGATCTGTCGAAGACGTTCGCCATCACCAGCCAGAACGGAATCGCCGTCAGGAAGACGGACAGCACGAAACCCGTCAGGTAACCGCCCAGCGTGGCGTGCGGTCCGATCTCTTCTTCGTGGTGATGCCCATCGTGGGCATCGCCGTGGCCGGCCATCGTTTGATCTTGCGCGCTCATGGCAGCGTTCCCATCAGGTAGACGAAGGTAAAGACGCCGATCCAGACAACGTCCAGAAAGTGCCAGAACATCGACAGGCACATCAGGCGACGCTTGTTGGCCGTAATCAAACCGTGCTTCGACACCTGCACCATCAGCACGATCAGCCAGATCAGGCCAAACGTCACGTGCAGCCCGTGCGTGCCGACCAGTGAGAAGAACGAAGTCAGGAATGCACTCCGTGTGGGCCCGGCACCCTCGTGGATCAGATGCGCGAATTCATAGAGTTCCACCGCCAGGAATGCGGCACCGAAGACCCACGTGATGGCCAGCCAGATCTGCATGGCCGAGACCTTGTTCTGCTGCAACTGCAGCATCGCAAAGCCGTATGTGATGGACGACAGCAGCAGGAACGATGTGTTCAACGCCACCAGCGGCAGCTCGAAGAGTTCCGCCCCCGTGGGGCCGCCTGCGTATTCGCGGCCCAGCACGCCATAGGCGGCAAACAGGCACGCGAAGATCAGGCAATCGCTCATCAGGTACAGCCAGAACCCGAGCAGCGTGCCGTTTGGCACGTGCGGTTCTTCGGTGACGTGGAACTGGTAGCCGCCCGGCGGTACGTCATCCGCCGAGGTAGTACCCGTGGGGCCGGTCACATGCAGGGATGCGGTCGTTTCAGCCATGGCCTGCCATCAGTTGCGTGCGCGATGCTTCGGTGCGGATCACCTCTTCCGCCGGAATGTAGTAGTCGCGCTTGTAGTTGAAGGTATGAATGATCGCCGAGAGGATCGTGGCCGCGAACGACACGATGGCCAGCCACCAGATATGCCAGATCAGCGCAAAGCCGCACAGCGTCGAGAGCCCCGCCAGCACGATGCCGGCAGCGGTGCCCTTGGGCATGTGAATCGGCTTGAAGCCTTCCTGCGGCCGCCGGTAGCCGTACTGCTTCATCTGCCACCAGGCGTCGGCGTCATGTACGAGCGGCGTCATTGCGAAGTTGTACTGCGGCGGCGGCGACGAAGTGGACCATTCCAACGTGCGGCCGTTCCACGGGTCGCCGGTCGTGTCGCGCAGTTCTTCCCGACGGAGGAAGCTGACCACCAGCTGGATCAGGAAGCAGGCAATGCCGATGGCGATCAGCAAGGCGCCCAATGCGGCAATCTGGAACCAGATCTGCAAGGACGGATCGTCGAAATGGTTCATGCGGCGTGTGACCCCAAGCATGCCCAGCCAGTACAACGGCATGAACGCGATGTAGAAGCCGACAAACCAGAACCAGAACGACGCCTTGCCCCACGACGACACGAGGCGGTAGCCAAACGCCTTGGGGAACCAGTACGTAATGCCGGCCATGAGGCCAAACAACACGCCGCCGATGATCACGTTATGAAAATGCGCGATCAGGAACAGGCTGTTGTGCAGCGAGAAATCCGCCGGCGGCACCGCCAACAACACGCCTGTCATGCCGCCAATGACAAAAGTCACCATGAACCCGATCGTCCACAGCATGGGCGGCTCGAAGCGGATCTTGCCGTGGTACATCGTGAACAGCCAATTGAAGATCTTGGCGCCTGTCGGGATCGAGATGATCATCGTCGTGATCCCGAAGAACGAGTTGACGCTGGCGCCGGAGCCCATGGTGAAGAAGTGGTGGAGCCAGACGAGGTACGACAGCACGGTAATCACGACCGTGGCGTACACCATCGATGCGTAGCCGAACAGGCGCTTGCGTGAATACGTGGCCACCACTTCCGAGAAGATGCCGAACGCGGGCAGCACCAGGATGTAGACCTCGGGGTGGCCCCAGATCCAGATCAGGTTCACATACATCATCGCGCTACCGCCCTGCTCGACCGTAAAGAAATGGGTGCCAAGGTAACGGTCCAGGGCAAGCAGCGTCACTGCGGCCGTCAACACCGGAAAGGCGGCAACGATCAGCGTGTTCGTGCACAACGCTGTCCAGGTGAAGATCGGCATGCGCATCAACGTCATGCCGGGCGCGCGCATCTTGACGATGGTGACCAGCAGGTTGATGCCCGATAGCACGGTCCCGACACCCGCTATCTGTAGCGCCCAAATGTAGTAATCGACACCCACATCGGGGCTGGCAAGAATGCCTGACAGCGGCGGATAGGCCAGCCAACCGGTGCGTGCGAATTCGCCCACGAACAGAGACATCATCACCAGGACGGCGCCGCCGGTGGTCATCCAGAAGCTGAAGTTGTTGAGGAAGGGGAACGCCACGTCGCGGGCGCCAATCTGCAGCGGCATGACAAAGTTCATGAGCCCCGTCACCAGCGGCATGGCGACGAAGAAGATCATGATCACGCCGTGCGCGGTGAAGATCTGGTCGTAGTGGTGCGGCGGCAGGTAGCCCAGGTTGTCGCCAAAGGCCACCGCCTGCTGTATCCGCATCATGACGGCATCGGCAAAGCCGCGCAGCAACATCACGATGCCCAGCACGACGTACATGATGCCGATCTTCTTGTGGTCGATGCTGGTGAACCATTCACGCCAGAGGTAGCCCCAGAGGCGGAAGTACGTCAGCGCACCGACCAGCACGAGGCCGACCAGCGCGACGACCGCAAAGGTGGCGAGCAGGATCGGCTCGTGATAAGGAATGGCCTCCCACGTCAGGCGGCCAAAAATCATGTTGGCGAGTTCAGAACGCTCGGGCATGGATGTCACCTGTGCCTGTATTGACCAATTCTGGCCGATCAATGTTGGCGAACAACATCAACGGGGCGGAAAGAGCTGAAAAGCCGAACGGGCAAGGCCCGGCCTACCGCAACAACCTTCGACCGTCGTTGATGGCCGCATCCGGCGCAAACATGGGCATGGCATCG
Organism: Ralstonia sp. 110700041-2; assembly: GCF_056280165.1. Lineage (NCBI taxonomy): Bacteria > Pseudomonadati > Pseudomonadota > Betaproteobacteria > Burkholderiales > Burkholderiaceae > Ralstonia > Ralstonia sp. 110700041-2. The sequence goes on from NZ_JBSFAI010000005.1 coordinate 56,371, forward strand.
GCCGTATTGCTGGCGGTACAGATTTCCGCCGACGGGTCGAAGCGCCTCACGTTGCGGTTGCTCGCCATGGTGTCGGCCAGGCATGCCTGGCCATCCACACAGCGGTTCAGGATGCGGTCATAGAGGTCCGGCGCCACGCTGGCGTAACGCTGCACCGGTTCGCTCTCGCTGGGCTTGGCCAGCTTCAGATAGGTGTCCTTCGACAGCGACGTGCCCGACGACTTGACCTGCTGGACCCACCGGTCGAACTCGTCGTTCGACAGTCCGTGGAATTTGAACCGCATGTGCGAGAAGCCCGCGCCGCTGTAGTTGGAAGAGAGCCCGTCATAGACGCCAGGCCGGTTGATCACCGCATGAAGCTTGGTTTCCATGCCCGGCATGGCATAGACCATGCCCGCCAGAGAAGGCACGAAGAACGCGTTCATGACCGTGGTCGCTGTGATCCGGAACGCGATGGGCCGGTCGACCGGGGCGGCCAGCTCGTTGACGGTGGCAATGCCCTGCTCGGGATAGACGAACAGCCACTTCCAGTCCATTGCCACCACCTCAACGGTAAGCGGCTTGGTCTCGGCGGGCACCGGACGGTCCTGATCCAGCCGCGTCAGCGGCCGATACGGATCGAGTTGATGGGTGCTGACCCAGGTGACGGCGCCCAGCGTGATGATGATCAGGAGCGGCGCGGCCCAGATGGCCAGCTCCAGCACGGTGGAATGATCCCAATCGGGGTTGTAGTGCGCGTTCTCAGCGCTCTCCCGATACCGCCATGCAAACAACAGGGTCAGAACGATCACCGGGACGATGATCAGCAACATCAGACATGTCGCGATGATGATCAAGTCCCGCTGTCGCACCGCCATGTCGCCAGCCGGCGACAGCAGCACGGCATTGCTACAGCCTGCAAGGGTCACCAACAAGGCAATTGCTGCACCTCGCCAAAGCGACCTTCCCGTAATTCCAAGGGGTGTCACTACTGCATTGAAGCGTGGCATGGGTCTCGGAAGTGGCGTTTGGTTAACGTCGCGCTGGGATGGCCCAACGATCTTTCAACTTGTCGTTGCAGTTTAGGCGCTATTCTGGTCTTGTGATGACGGACTTTTGATCGCCGTACGACATCCCCTCCCCCGAATCCCGATGGAGACTCAACGATGGCAAGTCTGACCCACCAGCATCGCGCGTCGCCTACTGCACCTCCCGCACCAGGTCACCATGAAGTTGCCCCGGCAGAGATTGCCATAGGCGTCGTGATCGGGCGCGCGTCGGAGTACTTCGATTTTTTCGTCTACGGCATCGCGTCGGTGCTGGTGTTCCCTTCGGTCTACTTTCCGTTTGCCAGTGAATTGGCCGGTCTGCTGTTCAGCTTCACGGTCTTCTCGTTCGCCTTTATCGGGCGCCCGTTCGGCACGGCGCTGTTCATGCGCATCCAGCGCCGATGGGGGCGCAGTACCAAGCTGACGGCATCGTTGTTCCTGCTCGGCACAGCTACGGTGGGCATTGCGTTCTTACCGTCGTACGCATCGATCGGCCATTCGGCAATCTATCTGCTGGCGCTCTTCCGCTTCATGCAGGGCATCGCGTTTGGCGGCTCGTGGGATGGCCTGCCGTCGCTGCTGGCCTTGAACGCGCCCGAAAACAAGCGCGGCTGGTACGCCATGGTGGGGCAACTGGGCGCGCCCACCGGCTTCATCATTGCCGGAGCGCTGTTCCTCTTCCTCTATACCAGCCTGACGTTTCAGGAATTCATCGAATGGGGCTGGCGCTATCCGTTCTACGTCGCCTTTGCCATCAACGTGGTGGCGCTGTTTGCGCGGCTGCGGCTGGTGGTCACGCACGAATACACGCAACTGCTTGAGGAAGAAGAGCTGGAACCGATCAGCACCCTGCAGATGGTCAACGCGCAGGGGTTCAACATCTTCCTGGGGGCCTTTGCCGCGCTGGCCAGCTATGCGCTGTTCCACCTGGTCACCGTGTTTCCGCTGTCATGGGTGTCGCTGCGCAAGACACAGAGCGTGCCTGCCGTGCTGACCGTCCAGATCATCGGCGCTGCGATTGCGTTCGTGGGTACGCTGGTTTCCGGCCTGATTGCAGACCGGTTTGGTCGGCGCACCACCTTGGCGGCCATGGCCGTGCTGATTGGCATCTTCAGCCTGGCCGCACCTTGGCTGCTCGATGGCGGTGTTGCGGGCCAGGACATTTTCATCCTGGTCGGCTTCGGTCTGCTGGGGCTGTCCTATGGCCAGGCGGCCGGCGTGGTGACGTCCAACTTTGAGAGCCGATTCCGCTATACCGGTGCCGCCCTGACGACCGATTTCGGCTGGCTGTTCGGTGCGGCATTCGCACCGCTCGTGGCGCTAGGCTTGTCGTCGCTGTTCGGACTTGGCGCGGTCAGCCTGTACCTCCTCTCAGGGGTGGTTGGGACGCTGGTGGCGCTGCGGATCAATAAGGCGCTTGGGACACCGGATTCCTAATACCGTTGCCCGGGAAGCTCCGTAGGCACGCGAACTGCTAGGAACCCGCAGTGCGCAAGAGCGCTTTTTCAAAGGAGCAGACCATGAACAAGGATCAAGTGAAAGGTACTGTCGAGAAGATGAAGGGCAAGGTCAACGAGGCCCTGGGCAAAGCGACCAATAATCCTGCACGCGAGCTGAAGGGCGACCTCCAGCAGGCCGGCGGCCAAGCGCGCAAGGACGCGGGAGACGTCAAGGAAGCAGCGAAGGACATTGCAAAGAAGTCCCGCTGATTGGCGCGCGCATGGCTTCGGCACCGCGGTGCTGACGCGCATGGCTAGAAGGGGGGCGACCGGGCGGTCGCCCTTTTTTTCGCCCATAGCGGAGCAGGCATGCTGCCTTCGCAACGTGCAGCGGCCCAGAGTCGCGCTCAAGAAACGGTTTGCCCGATGGCCAGAAGATTGCCTTCATTGTCTCGGAACCACGCCCCCTTTTCCGCCGCCCCAGCCTTGGACGGGTAATTTCCTTCAATGCATGCAACGCTGTTGACGGTCTTCAGCCCAGGAAGGTCGTATTCCTCAAACGTCACCCCGCGCTGCCGCAGCTCGCGAACCCGCCTCGATGTCAGAGGCTTCCCTGCCCATTTGCGTATGGGCCCGGAGGCACCTCCGGCGGACTGGAACAGCGTGAAATAGCCATTCCCGCATTTGTAATGCAGACCGCCGGGCCGCTCCTCAACCAGCTCAAGACCGAGCTTCGACTGTCGCGCGCGTGCGAGATCCTGCGCCAGAATCCGGGTGGTACGTCGCCGGCGAGCGGGGGTGATAGCCGCCGTTGGTTTTCCATTCGCGTCGACAACTCTGCTCGATGACACCGATGGCCTCGTTACGTCAAGTTGCGCAGGAAGGACGTGCGCTCGCACATCGCGCGAATCACATCAATCGCGCAGTCGCTCGACGGTGAAGTCTTCATCGTCGACGTGGTCGCCAAAGACGACGATCTCCGCCCTCCCCTTCACGGGCGACTAGTCGGCCACCGTGCGGGCGGTGCCCTGGCGGTCATCCAGGATGGCAACCATTTTTACAGAGGTCGTCGTCATGGCATCTTCAATCAGTCCGGTTTGCTCGATTCAGAATGCTCCGGACAGCAGATAACCTGCATTCGGAACCTTCGCCTTCAGCCCAAGCGTCTTCAGCATCTGGTAGACCGTAGAAGTCGCCGCCGAGAACACAGGCCGATCAAGCCGGTCTTCGACCACCTGAATTGATGGCAGCGACGGCATCTGCACGCACGCCGACAGCACGACCGCATCGGCGCCGCTGATGTTGAGGCGATCCGCATGGCCGACAAGGTTTGCCGGATCGAGCCGACCCACGGCAAGATTGTCCGACACTTCCAGGCTGATTGAATCGGTGACTTCGATACCGGAATCCTCGATGTAGTCGATCACCGTTTGCGTGAGCGGCTTCATGTATGGCGTGATGATTGCTACCTTCTTGTAGCCCTGTACATGGATGGCGTCTATCAGGGCACCGGCGGAACTGAGTACAGGCGTAGGGGCATTGTTCTGCTCGGTAATCCTGGCCAGACGTTCCTGCGAAACACGGTGATAGCCACGGCCCTGGCTCATGATGGCGACCAGGCAAGCATATGCCATGACATCGCAGCGGGCATCACTCAATTCAAGCGCGCAGCGGTCGCTTGCTACGTCCATGTTTTTCAGTTCCTCTGGCGTGACATGCATCATGCGCATGCGGGCTGAGTGGAACGTGAAACGTTCATCGGGAAACTCGGCGTAGCGGGAGGTCAGCATCGCCGGGATTTCGGTCTCCATCGTGGTATTGGAGCTGGGGACAATTTGCCCAATGCGGAAATTCTTCATGATCAGAGGCTTCCTTCGAGAAGAGATTAGTTGTCGCTGGTGAGACGCACGCCCTTGGTTTCCTGAAGCAGGAACACCATGGCCGAAGCAATGAGGTAGGACACCGATGCCAGCGAAATCGTCGCAGTGAATCCGATCAGCGGTATCAGGATCGGCACCAGCTTGATACCGAGGATGGCGCCCACGCGGCCAAAGTTGAAACAGAAGCCCGCCGCCGTGGAACGAATGCTGGTGGGGAACAGCTCGGAATACCAGGCGCCGAAGCCGCTGAAGTAGCCGGTAAAGAAACCGAGCAGTGCCGCAAGGACGCCAATGGCGACGATGTTGCGGGTTGTGAATGCTAGTTTTCCGTCCGTCAGTGGCATCAATGTCGCGCCGTATGCGAACACCGGCACCATGATCGCCATGCCCAGGAAGAACAGCGCAAACGACTTGCGGCGACCAATCAATTCGGCAAGCTGGCCGTAGACGAGATAGCCTATCGTGGCACCGATGCCGGTCCAAATCAGGAACACCGGAGCCTGGTCCACACGCACATGCAGGATGCTCTGCAGATAGGTCGGGGTAAAGGTCGTGATGATCCAGTACCCGTACATGCCGAAGATCGAAATCGACAGGCCCAGCAGGGTCATCTTCAGGTAGGCGGGGCGGAATATCTCGAACAGGCTCGACTTCTTCGCGTGTTTCGCCTTGTAGGTTCGGTTAGCAAGCCAGACCGGCGACTCCTTCACGAACAGCAGGATGAATACAAACGTGACGTATGCAGGAATCGATGCGTAGATGAAGAGCTTGCGCCAGGAATCGGGGTTCGAGGGGTCGAGTAGCGTCCATGCGAAGCATGCCGCCAGGAGTCCGCCGCCTGACCAACCGGTTTGCATGAACGCGATGGCCTTGGCGCGGCCCTCCGGGGCCCAGATCTCAGACACCAGTGCCGATGCAGCGGACCACAGGCCACCCACGGCCACACCGACGCAGAATCGGTAGACATTCAGCTCGAGCACGCTCGATGCGAAGCCACACAGCAGCGTTCCGGTGCCATAGATGAACACGGACGCGAGAATGGTCTTCTTGCGTCCGATCCGGTCCGCGATATTGCCGAGAAACAGCCCACCGATCCCTGTTGCGAGCAGAAACCATGCGACAGTGGAGACGACATCCCTCAGGCCAACGGAAAAGGTATTCGCAATCGCAAGCATCACGAAACCGAAGATGGTCGCGTCCAGCGCATCGAACAGCCATGCAGCCCAGGAACCACCGAGCGTCACATAGCGCTGTACGGTAGACGAAAGAGCAGGCTGCCGGAACGCCCCGGTGCTTGCCGCGTCTGGCGATGAGTTGATAGTCAATTTGGTCTCCGTTCGTTATTGCCAGGTCTTGTCCGCTTGTGGGAAGAGGCCGACAGATCTTCGAGCTTGCGGCTACACTTGCGTCACGCGACTAACTCTGGGCGGATGAATGTTAGAAGCCCAACCAATGTTGGTACATCAATCATTCGCGAGCTCACCATCGCAGATTGCGATGGTGCTTCAGCAGCCAGGGCCACTGGATCACGCACGCCAATGAAACTGGATCCGCAATCACTTCGCCTGTTTATCAGCGTGCTTGAGGAAGGCACCATTGCGGCTGCCTCGCAGCGCGAACACATTGCCGCGGCCGCCGTGAGTCGCCGGCTCAGCGAGCTGGAGTCGCTTCTGGGATCGCAACTCCTGATTCGCAGCAATAAGGGCATCGAACCTACGGAAGCCGGAACGGCGCTGATGTACATGGCGCGCGGTGTCCTGAACGACCTCAGCGGCATCGTCTCGGAGATGCGGGAGTACTCGCATGGCAAGCGGGGATCGGTTCGCCTGCTCGCCAATATTTCCGCGATTACCCAGTTTTTGCCCGCACTCCTGAAATCGTTCATGGAAAAGCACCCGAATATCCGGGTGACCCTTGAACAGATGGAGAGCCTCGCGATCACGCGGAGCGTCGCCGAAAGCCGTGCCGATATTGGGCTCTTTACGCGCATGCCGCATGAGGCCAGCGTCGAGATCCACCCCTTTCGCACCGACGAACTCGTGGTCTTGCTTCAAGCGGATCACCCGCTTGCGGACCGCGCCAGCGTTTGCTTCGATGAAGTACTTGATTTCGACGTTGTGTCCCTGCACGGCGGGACACACCTGCACTACCAGATGCTGCAGGCCGCAAACGAATCCGGCCGCACATTCTCGCCGCGGATGGAGGTATCCAGTTACGATGCGCTCTGTTTAATGGTGCAGACCGGCATGGGCATCGGCATATTGCCAAAGGGCAGTACCAGCGCGTATAGCATGCCGGAAATGAAGATCGTGCGCCTGGATGAACCGTGGGCCCAGCGAGAACTATCGATGTGCGTGCGCAACGTGGAAACACTGACACCGGCGGCACGGCTCCTGTTCGATCACCTTCAGCGCGAGCAATCTGCTGAAATACCGGCAGTGAATGGCACCGCGGCGACGTCCTCCTAGATGAAGCCGCCGTGCAAGCTGTCCGGTCAATGGCGTGCGCGCCTTTCAAAGACCCGAAGACCGGTCAACCAATGCACACACCCTTCTCCAGACTGTTCGCATTCGGCCTAGACCGCACCGTGCCGCCGCCCGCACACCCGCCGACGTCGAGCGCGCGCTGCAACTGCTCAACAAACACCTCTACCAGGCAGACCGCTACACCGGCATGCTCATCGTCCTGCAGCACGACGACGCCAAAGAGCCCGCTGTCATCTCCGCCGACACCTATCGGCACGAGCGCGCCCGCGCGCTGACTGATTTTGCGCGGGCGTCGGTGCAGATTTCGGAGTTGATTGAGGCGGGGGTGTAGACGCCAAACTGCGGGACGCATCGCTGGAGGCTTCGGCCATGCGATGCGGCGGCCAGAGTGGGACTTAAAGCAGGCGAGCGCGTGTGCTAAAGACAGCCAGCCAAGCTTTACATGGCCACCTTGCGTTTGCGGCGTCCGACCGCGATGTGTACCCACAGGGCGACACACGACAAAAGACCCGCAGACCAGTGAAGATATTCTGCACTTTGGCGCAACAACTGGCCATTCACGTAGTACAGCGCATAGCCCGTGACGACCAGCATCAATGCGAGGGAGCCGAGCAACGCTCCGGCTGCGCGATTACGTTTTCGCATCCATGCGTTACGGATATGCGGCCCCCACAGCATTCCAAACAGGTAAAGCACTGCCATGGCGGCCGCGCCGTGCAGCTTCATGCTCCAAGCGAGTACCAGGGTTCCGCCTTCGCTGCCGTCGTCTAGAAAATGCAGGACCAGCCAGGCGAGCCCCGTAACCAGCAGGGCAGCAAATACCCCATAGACCAGCCAGCGCCGTCGCGGACTAAGGCGAAAAGCGCTTTCGCGCAGATGGAGGGAGAAGCGTGGTGGAACGGACATGGAGTACTGTCGGCCGGCTAAGCTGGCGAGTATACGACCACAGCCCCGCCGTACCGTCTCAACAGCGGATGCGCTGCATCGCCAGTGGCAAGCACGACTTTGGTCAGCGCGTCGGCCAGCATGCAGGTGGGTGCCTGCACCGTTGCACCGGCAAGCGGTGGCAGCAACCTGCCGCGAGCATCGCGGATGCGGGATGCACTTTCGGCGACTGCGCCAAAACCGGCAGCCGTCGAACTCGCCAGTGCCGCGTTGTCGAGCAGCACAGACGTTGCAACACGGGCAGCGTTTTGCGGGTCACGCACCTGCACCGACATCGGCCAGGCGCCGTGGTGGCGCAAGTCGCCGCCGGCATTCACGATCGCGCGCTCGACCGCGAAGGTGCGCAACACCTCGATCGCACAATCCACCGCAAAACCCTTGGCGATGCCTCCAAGATCCATGTATGCGCAGGTTTCTTTGACGACGATGTCACCGTCGAAGGAAATGGGAAACCGCCTGTCTGCGAGCAAGTCGAGGGGGCCGACACGGCAATCGAATGCGCGCTCCGACACGATATGCAGTTCAGCCGCAAGGCGCAGAACGGCAAGGGTCCGAGGATCTGCAATGAGCCTCTCACCCGGCGCCGCGCGATTGATGGCCTGCAGTTCACTGTCCTTCGCATGAAAAGTGAGCAATGCGTGCACAGCGGCCATCTCGTCGAACGCGGCCGCCACGGCGGCTTCCGCCTCCGGCCCTTCAGCCTGCACGTCGACCAGGGTGCCGAGCAACGGGCGCGCGCGCCGGCAAGTCGCGCGCATCAGCGCTGGACGAGCGCCAACTGCGCCATCACCGCAATGCGCCGGATGCCATCGGTGAGATGCGTGCACGACAACGTTGCTCCGCTGATGTTGTTGATGTCATCGCCCACACGCAGCGCCGACTTGGCCGACTTGCCCAGAAACTGTGCGCGCCACGGCTTGTTGCGGACTTCGTAGCCGTGGCTTTCTCGGTAGGTAAGGATTTCCACGCCACTGATCTCGCCGGCGGTGTTCAGGGCCACGGCGTAGTTGATGAGCTCGAATTTGCCGATGACGGCGTCGGTCACGAAGTAGCCGAGCGTCTTATCACCTTGCTTGGCTTGCCATGCGCGCCACGCACCCGGCTTGGCCGGGCCGCCCGCACGCTCGGCCAACTGCTTGAGCTGGTCGGCTGAGAGCGTGAGCGACACCGGCTCAAAGCCTGTGGCGCCGGGAAACATTGCCTTCTGGGCCTCGGCAGCGGACAGGTAGTCCGCCGCAAACGCCTTGGTGACAATCATGCCCGGCGCCCCCACGGCGGCGGCACAGACAAGAACAATGGGCACTGGCTGGTAACGCATGGCTTGCACCTCCTTGGATTTGCCGCTCCCGCGGCTTAGAACGACACGCCCAGGCCCAGATCCACACGCGAGAAATCGCGGTTCTGCTTGAAGCGCTGGTAGTCCACCTTGAAGACCACGTTCGGGTTCAGATAGAAGTTCGCGCCGATGGTGTACACGGTGTCCGACAGCGAGGGCCAACCGGCAGGCATCGTGAAGCCCGGAGCCAGACCTTCGTACTTCTCGGCCATGTTGTAGCGTTCATAGCGGACGAACGGCGCGAAGCGGTAGTCGCCCTTCTGCCACAGGTTGTAGGCCGCCTGTGCATACCAGCCGTAGAACGCCGCCGGCATCGGGTTGGCGGCACCCGGGTTCAGCTGATTGGCGGCAGCGGTGTTGCTGAACGTACCGCGTGCATACAGGGCAGACAGATCCCACTTGCCCGGTGTCCAGCGCGCGTGCGCTTCGTACAGCGTGGCGCGCTGTTCAGGCAGTACGGCTTCCGTGCTCGACCGGCTGCTCTTGCCCGTGAAGACCGAGCCGCCCAGCGTTACGCCCGAAATACCGGTGTAGTTCAGCGCCACATACTGCGACAGGTTCTTGGCGTTGGCCAGCCCCAGTTCCTGGTGCGAGGTCTGCATCGGGGCGATGGCGTTGTTCTGCATCTCCAGCGCGGACTTAAACAGCGGGTTCTCCGGGTTGAAGTTCCACTTGGCCAGGTCCAGCCCGGTAGTCAGACCCACATTCCAGTTCAGGCCGAAATCGGTATCGCCGTACAGCGAGAGACCGCCCTCACGCCACGTGCTCGGGATGATCAGCGTCTCGACAAAGTTGCGATGCACGCCGTAGTAGTTGGTCGGCTCATGGTTGCGGTTGATGAACCCCGCTGGGATCAGGAACAGGCCTGCATTCAGGCCGATCTTGTCGGTCAGCTTGTGGTCGATGTAGAACTGCTCGACTTCGAATTCACCCGAGTCGGTGGCCGACGTGATGGCGTGCTCGATCTCGAATTCGGAGTTGAAGCGCGTCTTGTCGTCGAACTTGTAGCCGATACCGAACACTGCGCGCGCGAGATCGAACTTGGTGTCTTCGGAACGGCGCGTCGGGCGGCTGTAGTTGGCTTCGCCGTAGCCCCACAGCGTGAGGTTGTCCAGCGGCGACGGCCTGGTCGAGGCGAGCTGTGCCGTCTGCACGGTCTGCTGCACGTCTTGCAGGGCCGCGGTTTGCTGTGCCTGTGCCTTCGCCTGCGTCTGCTGCTGCGTGGCGAGCGTCGCGTTCTGCGCCTTCACCTCTTTCAGTTCGGCCTTGAGCGCTTCAATCTGCGCGGCCATGGCGTCGAGTTTCTGTTCGAGTTGCGCGGTGGTGGCGGCATTGGCTGCGCCGGCCCCCATCAGCGCAATGGCGGCGGCTACCGACAAGGCGGTTCGTTTCATGCTGTGACGCTCCCTGGTCTTGAAATTTTGAATTGGCTTACTTGCTTGTTGCCGTCTTGCTCTGCGTGGCTCCGCTGGCAGAGACGGTCTGGATACGGGCGGCACCCACGCTGGCTGCGGTGGAACTGCATTGCGCTGGCACGCGATAGGCCGACGGGTTGGCCGGATCAAATCCGTCGGTGAGCGTGCACAGGAAATGCACGAGATCGCTCATCTCCTGGTTCGTCAGCGACGGCGCGGTGCCGGGGTTGTATGGCACTTCGGCCACGTTCACGTTGGCATCGAAGGCGGCCGGCAGATCGTTGTATGGCACATCGGGTGTGCCGTCGGCCTTGACGTACCAGCGGCCGGGGTCGGTATCGCGCGTGATGTACCACGCCACCACCTGATCCAGCGTCTGGAACACGCCGTTGTGGAAATACGGTGGCGTCAGCGCGATGTTACGTAGCGTCGGCACTTTGAACTTGCCGCATGTCGAGCCACCTACGCGGAAGTCGGTACGCAGCGGCCCGCAGATGCCGAGGTCGTAATAGCTGTAGTTCGGATTGCCCAGCGCCAGGCCGTTCTTCGGCACGTACGGCAGCGTGGTGCCTTCCTGGTTGGCGGCGATGCTCCAGTTGCGCGGGATACCGACGTTGTCGTACGTGAAATCGGTAAACAACGCCGGCGTGCTGCCCTTGCCTGTGGAGATATGGCAAGCGTTGCAGTTGCCCTTGGTCGGGTTGTTGAACAGCAGCAGGCCGCGCGTCTCGGCATCCGTCAGGTTTGTCTTGCCGGCGAGGTAGGCGTCGAACTTGCTGTCGAAGGTGTGGAAGCTCGGGTCTTCAGATTGGAAGGCCGCCAGCGCACGGCCAATGCTCTGCATCGCGTTCGCGCTGTCCTGGATGCCGGCGGGGGTGAACACGGCCTTGAACTGTTCTAGGTAAGGGCGCGTCAACAGCGTTTTGAAAACATCGTCGGCCGAGGGGTTGGCCATCTCAAACGCGTTGGTGAACGGCTGCTGCGCCTGATCCGCCAAGGATGCCGAACGACCATCGCGGAAGAAACCGCCGGAAGCCTTGCCGGTACTGTCGATCTTGAAGTTCGGCGTGAACGAAGCGTAATTTAGCGACGGGGTGTTTCGCAGGCCGGGCAAATCGGAATTCGGCCCGCCGATCGATACGGCCAGATTGTTCGGATCAGTGAAACCGCGCGCCGGGTCATGGCACGACGCGCAAGACTGTTTGCCCGAGGCCGAGAGCGTCTGATCGAAAAAGATTTGCTTGCCGACCTGCGCCATGGGCGACAGGCCATCTGTTGCCGCGGGGGATGACGTGCTAGCGCTATCTCCACCACCGCCGCATCCCGACACCAGCGCGGCGGACGCCGCAGCCGACAGCACCAAGCGAGCCGCACGCCACAGTCGGGCTTGTGCGCTGCTTCCTCCACATTTCTCTGCTTTCATTTCCCTGACGCGGCAAGCTCTTTAGCCTACTAAGGCGGCTCAATTAATGGTAATAGGAACAATTCGCGTTCGCATTCTATGCGAATGTCCAAAGGAAATCACCTGCATTTTTTTCGAGAGGTCGCCCGAGCGCGGCCCACGCACGTTCGTTTCGTGGGCGCCGCCCACCTTGCACCCACAATTTGCGCCTCACTGGCACCTGTGGAACGCAAACTCCGGCTGCAGCAAGCGCCCCTCCCTCCCCTGCAGATACCTCAGTTTCTCCACATCCCGCTGGCCACAAGCGCCACGATGTCAATGGCTGTGAGCACGTCGTTTTGGCTGATCGTCATTCTTTGCGGCCTCCCATCCAGCGTTGGGCCGCCTGCTGCAACCACGCGCAGCAGTGCGCCCCAACCCGTTTGCTCTGCCATTCATGCGCCCACTGCTTGTTTGGCGACTGCCCAGCGCGCGGGGTGGCTCTGCGCCCTCCATGGACAGGCGAGCGCAGGCGGCGAGGCTGCAGCCTTGCTGAAGGATTGTTGGTTCATGGCGTGGAAATGAAAAAACCCGCTGGGTGGCGGGCTGTTTGGATGCGGCCGCAATTGCGAACGCGCGGGGTCTCGTTACTTGGGCTGCGCCGGAATGACCAGGTTGGTCGCCTTGGCCGCCTTCTTGGCTTTGCTCTGCCCGGCTTTGGCCTTGCCACTGTCAGGCAGGCACACCCATGCGTTGACGATGCTCTCTGCCGGCGAACACCCCATGTGGGTCGCAAAGCAGATGGGCCACGCGGACTGGACGATGATCGCGCGCGTCTACGGCCGGTGGATGCCATCAGCGGATGCCGAGGCCGGTTCCAGGGCGGTGGAAAAGTTCGCCGGAAATGCTGGCAAATCGGACGCCAAACTGGCAAAAAGCGGCTGGATTTTCGCCAACCCGAAAAATTAAACCGTTGATTTTAAAGGGATTTTTGGTGCGAGGGAGGGGACTCGAACCCCTACACCATTGCTGGCGTCAGGACCTAAACCTGGTGCGTCTACCAATTTCGCCACCCTCGCCGGATGGATCGCGGCGCCCCTGAGCAGGGGCGCCGGAAAGGAAGCCCGCGATTATATCGCAGTCGTTCGGGGGTTTCCATCCCTACCCGATTTGACGTGGTGTAGGGGGTCGACTCCCCCTCCCTCGCACCGGCTGCCGGGGCGCAAACGTCAGACCGTCGGGGCGACCGCTTGCGCATCGGGCCGCTTAACGCGGAACCACGCCGCATACAGCGCCGGCAGGAACAGCAACGTCAAGACCGTGGCGATGATCAGGCCACCCATGATGGCGGCGGCCATCGGGCCCCAGAACACGCTGCGAGACAGCGGAATCATTGCCAGCACCGCCGCCGCCGCAGTCAGGATGATCGGCCGGAAACGACGCACGGCCGCCTCGACGATGGCATTCCACGTCGGCACGCCGGCCGCCACATCCTGCTCGATCTGGTCCACCAGAATGACCGAGTTGCGGATGATCATCCCGATCAGCGCAGTAATGCCAAGTTGCGCGACAAAGCCCATCGGGGCGCGCAGCAGCAGCAACGTGGCTGCCGCGCCAATCAACCCCAGCGGCCCGGTCAGGAACACCATCACCGAGCGCGAGAAGCTGTGCAGCTGCAGCATCAGCAGCGTGAAGATGATGAAAATGCACAGCGGCATCTGCGCAGCGATGGACGCACCCGCGTTGGCACTCTCCTCTTCCGCACCGGCAATCTTGATCTGATAGTCCGGCGGCAAGTCCGCGCGAATCTTGTCGAGCAACGGGTTGATCTGCGCGGTCACGGTCGGGCCCTGCACGCCGTCCACCACGTCGGATTGCACGGTGATGCCGTAGTCGCGGTTCTCACGCCAGATCACGCCGGGTTCCCACGCAAAACCAACTCGCGCCACCTGCGTCAGGGGCACCGTACGGCCACTGCTGGTCGGGACTTGCACGCGCTGCAGCGCGTCGAGCGTGTTGCGCTCGTCTTCCTGCGGACGCATCACGATGTCGAGCAGCTTGTCGCCGTCGCGGTATTGGGCGATGGGCGCGCCGGACATCACCGTCTGCGTCACCTGCGAGATGGAACCGGTCGACACACCCAGCGCACGCGCCTTGTCCTGGTCGATGTCCAGGCGCAGCACCTTGACGTTCTCGTTCCAGTTGTCGTTCACGCCGACGGTGTTCGGATTGGCGCTCATGATGGCCTTGACCTGATCGGCAATCTTGCGCACCCCGCCAATGTCCGGGCCCATCACGCGGAACTGCACCGGATACGGCACTGGCGGCCCGTTCGGCAGCAGTTTCACGCGGCCGCGCAACTGCGGGAATTGCGACTTGAGCAACCCGATGACGTGTTGCCGAACTCCCTCGCGCGCCTCCAGCGAAGTGGGCATCACGATGGCCTGCGCCACGTTGGTCTGCGGAAGGATCTGGTCCAGCGGCAGGTAGAAGCGCGGCGCGCCGGAGCCGATGAACAGCGTCACGCTGTCGACGTTCTGCTCCTTGCGCATCAGGGCTTCAAAGCGTTTGGCTTCGGTTTCGGTCTGGTTGAAGCTGGAGCCTTCGGGCAACCACAGCTCGACCATCAGCTCTGGGCGGCTGGAATCGGGGAAGAACTGCTTCTCGACATACTTGAAGCCGAACACGCCAAGCCCAAACGCCACCAGCGTGATGACGATCACCGTCTTGCGGTACTCCACGCACCAGTTCACCCAGCCGCGGAATCGGTTGTAGAACGGCGTGTCGAACAGCTCGTGGTGCACACCGCCATCCACATGTGATTGGGTCCGCAGCAGCAGGAAGCCCAGATACGGCACAAACACCACCGCTGCAAACCACGACAGCACCAGCGCCAATGCCGTCACCGCAAAGATGCCGAACGTGTATTCGCCCACCGTCGAACGCGCCAGCCCCACGGGCAGGAACCCCGTGGCAGTGATGAGCGTGCCGGTCAGCATCGGCATGGCGGTCGAGGTGTATGCGAAGGTGGCGGCCTCCATCTTGGAGAAGCCCTCTTCCAGCTTGCGCACCATCATTTCGACCGCGATGATCGCGTCGTCCACCAGCAGACCCAGCGCGATGATCAGCGCACCGAGCGAAATCTTGTGCAGGCCGATGTCGAAGATGTTCATGAACAGGAACGTCACCGCCAGCACCAGCGGGATCGTCAGGCCCACCACCAGCCCCGGCCACACATCAATGCGCAGCTTGGGCTTGGTGTGCAAGCCGAGCGAGAGAAAGCTCACGCCCAGCACAATCACCACCGCCTCGATCAGCACGTGCACGAACTCGCCCACCGAACTCTGCACCGATTTCGGCTGGTTCTGCACCTGCTGCATCTCGATGCCCATCGGCAGCTTGGCGCGGATCTTGTCAACCGTGGCACGCAAGTCCTTGCCGAGCTGGATGATGTCGCCGCCCTTGGTCATCGAGATGCCCAGGCCGATCACCTCCTTGCCGTTGAAGCGCATCTTGGCGTGCGGCGGGTCCACGTAGCCGTGCTTGACCGTGGCGATGTCGCCGAGGCGGATATTGGTCGTGCCGCCGGGGCCGCGCAGCGTCAGGTTCTCCAGATCGCGGATGTCCGAGAACTGGCCTGACAGGCGAATCTGCACGTTGTCGGTCGGCGTCACCAGCACGCCGCTGGGGCCGATGTTGTTCTGCTGGCCGATCTGCGTGGCGATGCTGTTGATGTCGAGCCCCATCTGCGACAGCTTCGCCTGCTGGAACTCGATGTAGATCTTTTCGTCCTGGTCGCCGAGCAATTCGACCTTGGCGACGTTGCGCACGCGCAGCAATTGCTGGCGGATCGCATCGGCGTAGTCGTTGAGCTGGCGGTAGGTGAAGCCATCGGCGGACAGCGCATAGATGGAGCCATACACGTCGCCGAAATCATCATTGAAGTACGGCCCGCGCACGCCTTGCGGCAACGTCGGCGCGATATCGCCCACCTTCTTGCGCACGGTGTACCAAAGCTGCTGCGTTTCCTTGGCGGGCGACGTGTCGGCCAGTTGGAAGGTGACGAGCGTTTCGCCGGGCTTGGAGTAGCTGCGGATCTTCCAGGCGTACGGCACTTCCTGCAGCGCCTTCTCGATCTTGTCGGTCACCTGGCGCGACATCTGCTCGGCCGTGGCGCCGGGCCAGAAGGCCTGCACGACCATCGCCCGGAAGGTGAAGGGCGGATCTTCATCCTGCCCCAGCTTGGAATACGCAAAGATGCCGCCGAGTAACAGCGCCACCAGCAAGAAGCGCGTGAGCGGTTGATGTTCAAGCGCCCAGCGTGACAGGTTGAAACGGGAATGTTCCATACGCGCGAAGGTTGGCGTGTTGGGGCGGGAGCCGGATGCGGCTTACCGGCGCGGCGTGATGGCGGACTGCGCCGACGGCTGATCGGCCGGCGCCATCGGCATCACCTTCTGGCCTGCCTTGAGCAAGTGCACGCCAGCGGTCACGATCGTCTGGCCGGGCTGCAGGCCGCTCGTCACCAGTAGCACGTTGTCGCGCGGCGCGCCCACCGTCACCGGCACGGGCTTCACCGTTTGCGATGCGGCGTCGTACAGCCAGACCACGTTTTTGCCTTGATCCTGGAGCAGCGCGCTCATCGGCACCCGCACGCCCATGCCGCCGCTATCGCCACCGCCGCCGGGCCGCACAAAGGTGGCCGCTGCGGTCATGCCAAGCTTGAGTTCCGGCGGTGGATTCGGTACCGAAATCTTGACGGTGTACGTGCGTGTGACCGGGTCGGCTGCCGGCGCAATCTCGCGCACCTTGGCCGGAATGCTGCGCGACTGATCGGCCCACAGCTTCACGCTCACCTCGGGCGATTTGCGCAGCGTGTCCACCTGATCCTCAGGAATGCCGACCACGACTTCCTTCTCTGCCGTTTGCGCCACGCGCACCACCGGTTGGCCTGCGGACACCACCTGTCCGACTTCGGCGTCGACGCCCGTCACCACGCCATCGGCGTCGGCTTCGAGCGTGGCATAGCCGGCTTGATTCACCTGGTTGCGATAGCCAGCTCCGGCCTGCTCGTAGCGGGCTTGTGCGGCGTCATAGTTGGCTTGATGGCGTTGCTGCTCCGCCGCGCTGATAAAGCCCTTGGCGAACAGTTCGGAGTAGCGCTTGAGATCGGCGGCGGCCAGATCGCGGTCGGTCTTGGCCGCCGATAACTGCGCCTGGGCCGATTGCTGGGCGAGGGCCAGATCCGTGGGGTCCAACCTCGCCAGCACCTGGCCTTTCTTGACCGTGGCACCGA
This sequence comes from Ralstonia sp. 110700041-2, assembly GCF_056280165.1. Classification (NCBI taxonomy): domain Bacteria; kingdom Pseudomonadati; phylum Pseudomonadota; class Betaproteobacteria; order Burkholderiales; family Burkholderiaceae; genus Ralstonia; species Ralstonia sp. 110700041-2. The sequence goes on from NZ_JBSFAI010000005.1 coordinate 73,577, forward strand.
CGTCCACCAGCCGGGCAACGATCTTGCCGGGCACGCGGAAGCCCAGGCGAGATTCAATGCGTGGGCGGACGTCGCCGGAGAACTCCGCCGTGCCGGCACCCTGCTCGCTGCTCACCGTCATGGTGCGCACGGGGCGTACGTCGACCGCCTTGGGCGGCTCCTTGCTGCAGCCGGCCAGCAGCGCCGCGCCGATCAGCAAGGCCGCCGATGCCGCCATCGGCAATGAACGCCAGCGCGGCCGAGATCGCGTGTCGGAGAAACCGGTGAAGTCGGAATGCGGGTACGGCAAACGCAACGCTGGCATGACACGCTCTCAGTAAATAACTGACCGGTCAGTAATATACCCACGGCAATGCGCAGGGTCAACGACACGGCCGCGTCTGATTGACTTTTCTTGGCAGATGCCCAGGCAAGGCTTCACGGCATGCTGCACCGCAACGCGCTGTAGAATGGCCGCCCTGCTTCAAACCTCACCAGAACGGCCTCCCCGTGACCCCCGACGATTACTGCGCCGACAAAGCGGCACCGCCCGGCAGCGACGTGTACTACAGCGTATTGTTTCTGGCGCCCGAACGCCGCCGCGCGACCATCGCGCTGGAAGCCGTGCGCCGTGAGCTGGAAGACGCCGTACGCGACGCGAGCGATCCGGCGGTCGTGCAATCGAAGCTGCAGTGGTGGCGGCAGGAGCTTGCGCGGCTGTTCGAGGGCGGCCCTGAGCACCCCGCGGCGAAGGCATTGCAGCCGCATCTGGCCCGCTACGATATCGGCGCCGTGCATCTGGGCGAATTATTGGCCGGCGTCGAGGCTGACGCCATGCAAAACCGCTATCTGGATTGGCCCAACCTGCGCCGCCACGGCGATCAGGTGGCGGGCGTGGCAGGCCGGCTGACGGCTCGCATTGCCGGACAGACGCATGCGCGCACGCTGGAATTCGCGCGGCTGATGGCACTCGCCGAGCAGCTCGTTCATTTCGTCAGGAACCTGGGCGAAGACGTGCGCCATAACCGCGTCTACATCCCCGTGGACGAGCTGCAGCGGTTCAACGTACCCGCCGCCGATCTGTTCAATCGCCGGTATGCAGAGGGCTTTAAGCCGTTGATGGCATTTCAGGCCGAGCGTGCCCGCGCGACCTACAAGGAAGCACTTGCCGCGCTGCCGGCAGAAGATCGCCGCGCGCAGCGTTCAGCGCTGATTCGCGGCGTGCTGGCCATGCGCCTGCTCGACGAGGTGGAAGCCGACGGCTTCCAGGTGCTCACGCAGCGTACGGACCTGACGCCGCTGCGCAAGCTCTGGCTGGCCTGGAAGACGCAGATCCGCGGTTGATCAGGCTTTGATCAGATCCAGCGGCGCAAACCGCCCTGCCAGCACCGGCTGCGAATCCATCCCCCACCAGCGCTCCAGCACCGTGGCATAAAGCGAGCGGAAATCGACCGACGGGTCGAGATTGCCGCCGCCGTCCAGGCGTTCCAGCACCGGCCCCTGCCCGGCCAGCCCGCCCTTGACGCGGCCACCGGCCACGAAATGCGCGGCAGCCGTGCCGTGATCCGTACCGTTGTTCATGTTTTCGCGCGGGCGGCGGCCAAACTCCGAATACGTGACGATCAGCGTGTCGTTCCAGCGGCCCAACTCGGTCAACGCGCTCTTGAGCGAAGCGATGCCCTCGCCCAACTGCCGCAGCAGGTTCGCCTGCGTGCCTTGCTGATTGGTATGCGTATCAAAGCTACCGAGCGACAGGCACACCACGGCGACGTCTGCGCCGCCATGGCCCGGTGCTGCCACCACCTGCATCGCCGCCTTGATCGAGTTACCGAACCCGCCGTCCGGAAAATGCGTCTGGAACGCGAACTTGCCGGACTTCGGACGCAGTCCGTCGGCCGCCTTGACGATATCAGCCTCGACCTTCAGCACGTGCGCGAGTGTGGCGTTGCCCATCGCGTGCGAAGGCATCGCCAGCTTGGCTTCGTTGAGGAACGCATCGGGATTGGCGAGCGCTACGGCACGTGCGCCGCCGTCGAGCGGGCCAAGATCGGCGCTGCCAATGATTACGCCATCTGCACCGAACGATGGCGGCACCGGCTGTGCGGCAAACGCACGCGTCAACCAGCCTTCGCGCAGGTATTGGTCGGAGCGCGACGCCGTGTCCCAGATCTCGATCGAGCGGAAGTGCGAAAGATTCGGCTGCGGATATGACAGCCCCTGCACCACCGACAATTCCCCCGCCTGCCACAGCGGCATCATCGCCTGCAAAGACGGATGCAGACCGTAGCGGTCATCCAGTTGCAGCACCTGCTCCCGCTTGATGGCGATGCGCGGGCGCAGCGCATAGTACTGTGCGCTCGTGTAGGGCACCACGGTGTTCAGCCCGTCATTGCCGCCCTTGAGTTCGATGAGGATGAGCAGGTTGCCGTAGCCCTTGCGCTTGTCTTGCCCTTGCGCAAAGACAATCCCCGGGACCGCGCCACCCATGCCGAGCATGGCGCCGGCCTTCAGAAAATTGCGACGTTCCATGATGTGTGCTCCTGCGGCGGTGGCGTTACTTCAACTGGTAAGCCGGGTCCATCATCAGCGTGCGCAGGTACGCCGTACCGGCCAGCTTGACGGGAATCGGCGCAGTCGGCTCGATGGGCAACACGGCACGCTGGATCGAAATGCGCGGCGCCAGTTGCGGCGGATCATCGCCATCCGCTCCGAACTGCGCCAGCCACTTGGCCGAGTTGAACGACACCATCGTCTGCGACTGCGCAAGCTTGAAGCGCCCCTCCTGCCCCATGCCCTTGAGCGCCTGGCCCAGGCCCTGCACGGTGCCACCCTGCTTCAGATCTTCGCGCATGGCAGCCATCATCACGCCGGCCTTTTGTTGCTGGGCCTGCTGTTGCGCTGACGGTGCCTTCATCTCCGTCGAGCGGAAGAGTTGATCGAGAAACTGCTTGCGCCCCAGCAGCGTGGTTGAGTTGATCCACGCATCGCCGCCGGGCCAGCCCTTCACGTTGGGCGGGGCCAGCAGGTTCTGCCCCAGCTGCGCAGACTTGATCGCAAATGGCGTCGGGTCGGTGTACTGCACGTTGAACTGCTTGAGCGTGCCGACAATCATTTCCACCGGGGACTTCACGAGCGTCGCGTGCGATTGCGGCGCCCAGAACGCCGGCGTCAGGAACACCCCGCGCAACGCCACCTTGATGTCATAGCCACTTGCCCGGAACGCATCGGCCACGCGCAGCGCCTGGGCCGCGTCCACGTCAGGCGAAACAAACTCGCGCCAGAGCTTGGTGACGATGAAGTTTGCCGTCTCTGGGCGAGACAGCAGGATGTCGAGCATCTGGTCGCCGTCGTAATCGCCGCTCTGGCCGAATACCGTCTTCACGCCCGTGTCGTGAATCTGCGGCCGCCAGACGTAGGCGAAATCGTGCTCGCGATCGATGCTCCAGCCCGTGTAGGTGCGCGCAGCTTCCTTGATGTCCTGCTCGGTGTAATGCCCCTCGCCGAGCGTGAACAGCTCCATCACCTCGCGTGCGAAATTCTCATTCGGCTTGCCCTTGCGGCTCTCGGCGCCATCCAGATAGATCAGCATCGCCGGGTCTTTGCCGATGGCGTGCAGCATCGTGCCGAAGTTGCCCACCGCGTTCTGGCGCAGCAGCACGTTCTGCCGATACATCAATTGCGCGAACGGCACCTTCTGCGAACTGGAAACGAAATGGTTGTGCCAGAACAGCGTCATGCGCTCTGTCAGCGGCGACGGCGTCTTGATCATCTCGCCCATCCACCAGGCACGCAATTCCAGCTCGTGCGCGGCATTCTTCTGGCGCGCCGCCTTGCGGGCGTCTTCGTCGGGTAGCTTGTTGTAGGGGACGATCGGCTCGTTCACCCACGCTGGGGGCGCTTGCGTGGCAACGGTGCCCGTCTGGGCAAGGACGCGGTCGACGGCTTCGCGGTGTGTGAGTCCGGCGTAGGCGTCGAGTTCGCTCTCGGAAGGCGCAAAGCCGATGCGGGTGAGGAAATAGCGTGCATCGTCGCGGTCCAGGCGCTGCTCGTCGGCGGCTGGCGCCTTGGCTTGCGCGGTGTGGCGATGCGGCTTGTCCTGCGTTGCCGCATGCGCGGTCTGCAGTGAAAGCGCGCCGGCGGCTGCCAGCGCCAAGAAGATCGTGGTGCTACGGATTCGCATGTCGGCCCCCCGAAACGACCCTACTGCTTTGCCGGGGCAGCGACTCGTGCGCCGTTCCTCGGCCCCCTACCTAGCCGCCACGGTGGTAGATATCCCGCGTGACGTCATAGATGTTCTGACGCAATTGCTTGCGTTCCTCGGGAGACAGCTTGCGTTGCGCAGACCCACGATCGGCATTCTCTCCACGGCGGTTCTCCATCGCTGCGGCGCGGCGGCTGCGTTCCTCGCCACCTCGGCCGTGCGCCGAACCCTGCCCGCCCTTTTTCTCCTGCGCGCCGGTCTGCATTGCATGTCCGCCGCCGAAAAAACCGCCGAATCCGCCAAAGCCACCGCGTTCACTGCGCGCGTGCGCCTGCGAGCCGGCCGCACAGAGGGCAAGAACACAGGTCAACAGCGCCGCGCGCCGCCGAAACATCACCGAGCGATTCGAAAAAGGAAGTTGAGAAGCCACGTCTTTGTTGCTGGAAACCGATGCGCCATGCATCATTGCGCGACAATCGATAACAGGCAACCGCATTGCACGCCAGTCCCCTCCGCAGGGGGAAACAGACCCCAAACCGTTGCGAGGAACTGCCAAGGCAGTGTAGCTGCGCGTCCTACAGACTGTTCGCGCGACTCGGTAAATAATGTAACCGTCTGTTTCAATTGGGCTTTTACTGCCTCCTGTTGTCGATTGGGCCCATGTTTTTGTCGTTACCATAAGCGCCATGGAAAATTCCGGTCAAAAGATTCTCGTCGTCGACGACGACCCCCGCCTGCGCGACCTGCTGCGCCGCTACCTGGGGGAACAGGGCTTCACCGTGCTGGTGGCGGAAAACGCCACGGCCATGAACAAACTCTGGCTGCGCGAGCGCTTCGACCTGCTGGTGCTCGACCTGATGATGCCCGGTGAAGACGGCCTGTCGATCTGCCGTCGCCTGCGCGGCGCGAACGATCAGACGCCGATCATCATGCTCACCGCCAAGGGCGAAGACGTCGACCGCATTGTCGGCCTTGAAATGGGCGCGGACGATTACCTCCCCAAACCGTTCAACCCCCGCGAACTGATTGCGCGCATCCACGCCGTGCTGCGCCGCCGCGGCCCCGCCGAAATCCCGGGTGCGCCGTCCGAGACGCCGGAAACGTTCGCTTTTGGCGATTTCGTTCTCAACCTGGCCACGCGCACGCTCAAGAAAAACGACGAAGAGATCACGCTCACGACGGGTGAATTCTCGGTGCTCAAGGTGTTTGCACGCCATCCGCGCCAACCCCTATCGCGCGAAAAGCTCATGGAAATGGCGCGCGGCCGCGAATACGAAGTGTTCGATCGCAGCCTTGATGTGCAGATTTCGCGTCTGCGCAAGCTGATTGAACCTGACGCCAGCAACCCGCGCTTCATTCAGACCGTGTGGGGCCTGGGCTACGTGTTCATTCCCGACGGCGCCAAGTAAGCACCCGAGCAACCTTTCTCTTCCGCATCCGACTTGCGCATCCCGCGTCCGGCCGCGTTGCGGCATCTGCTGATCAGTGTGTTTGGTTCGCTGTTCTGGCGAACCTTCATGCTGATCGCATTGCTCATCGCGATTTCTCTGGGCGTGTGGTTCCAGAGCTTCCGTATTTTCGAGCGTGAACCGCGCGCGCAGCAGATCGCCATGCAGGTGGTCAGCGTGGTCAAGCTCACGCGGGCGGCGCTGCTGTATTCGGATCCGTCGAGACGCCGCTTCCTGCTGCTCGATCTCGTGCAGAACGAGGGCATCAAGGTCTACCCGCGCGAGAAGGAAGACGAATACCGGGAGCCGCACACCAACCCTTACCTGACGCAGCTTGTCCAGCAGGAGATCCGCAACCGGCTCGGGGCCGACGCGGTGATCGCCACGGCCGTCAACGACATCCCGGGCGTGTGGGTGAGCTTCCAGATCGAGGGCGACGACTACTGGGTCGCCATCAGCCCGGACCGTTTCGAGCACGTGCCGGGGTTGCAATGGCTGTGGTGGTCGATGGCGGCGTTGGTGCTGTCGGTGCTGGGCGCGGCGTTCATTACGTCACGCGTGAACCAGCCGCTCAAGCGCCTGGCCGATACAGCGCGCGCCATCAGCGCCGGGGAGGACCCGAAGGCATTGCCCGAAGGCGGCGGCACCGAAGTGGCGCAGGCGAATCACAGCTTCAACCAGATGGTGCGCGACCTCAAGCAGCTCGAGGCCGATCGCGCCGTCATGCTGGCCGGCATCTCGCACGACCTGCGCACGCCCCTTACGCGCCTGCGCCTGGAAACCGAGATGAGCCCCGTAGACGAGCAGACACGCGAACTGATGGTGGCCGACATCGAACAGATGGACGCGATCATCGGCCAGTTCCTGGACTACGCGCGCCCCAGCGGGGAGATGCTCGAGGACGTGGACCTGACCGAACTCGTGCGCGACACGGCGCCCGTCTACTCTGCGCATGACGATATCGACCTGACACTCAAGCTCGCGCCCGAGGCCATCGCCCGCTGCAACCGCATGGAAACGCAGCGCATTCTCGACAACCTGATCGAAAACGCACGCCGCTACGGCAAGACCCCCGGCACGAACCGCGCAGAGATCACCGTCAGCACGTTCCTGCAAGGCAACGAGGTTGTATTGTGCGTGGCCGATCGCGGTACAGGTGTGCCGGCCAACCAGCTTGCATTGCTCACCCGGCCGTTCTACCGCCTTGAATCGGCACGCAGCGAAGCCAAGGGCGCCGGGCTGGGCATGTCGATCGTCAATCGCATCCTGCAGCGCAGCGGCGGCCGCCTCGTGCTTGAGAACCGCACACCGCCCGAAACGGGACTGCTCGTCAGCGCCTGCTACGCGCGCGCCTGATCCGGCACACTGCGCCGCCTCTCCCGGGCATATCCCCTGCTTCCCACGACTGTCATGCGTCGCCGATAAGGTGCGGCGGCGGGCAGCGCTATGGCTGGCGTTGAGAATATCAATTGGCCGGTTTTGAATTCATCGCCAATACTCCAGCCGCGAGGCTGTGCGCCTGCGCGTTCTTCGTCTCCGTCCGAACATCCTCCAGTCGGACCGGACGGCCGGTGAGCGTGTGTCTGCAAGTCCCCGTTTGGGTTTCGTACCCATTGCCACACAACTCCAGGAGAAGCTCATGAAGACCATTGGCGACAAGCTCGAACCGTTCAAGGTCGTCGGCGTCAAGCCCGGGTTCAACAATCACGAAGAGAACGGCGAGTCGGCGTTCGAGGACATCACCGAGACCTCGTTCCCGGGCAAATGGAAGGTCATCTTTTTCTATCCGAAGGACTTCACGTTCGTCTGCCCGACCGAGATCGTTGCCTTCGCCAAACTGAACGATGACTTTGCCGACCGCGACACCATCGTGCTCGGCGGCTCGACCGACAATGAATTCGTCAAGCTCGCATGGCGCCGCGAGCACAAAGACCTGAACAAGCTCAACCAATGGTCGTTTGCCGACTCGACGGGTGCCCTGGTCGACCAGCTTGGCGTACGCGAGCATGAGGCCGGCGTTGCGTTGCGCGCCACCTTCATCGTCGACCCGGACAACGTCATCCAGCACGTGTCGGTCAACAACCTGAACGTGGGTCGCAACCCGGACGAAGTGCTGCGCATTCTCGACGGCCTGCAGACGGACGAGTTGTGCCCGTGCAACCGCGCAGTCGGCGGTGCGACGCTGTAACGGCCACGCGGCGCCCTCCGAAGCCGAAGCCCGCCCCTGCGCGGGCTTTCTTTTTCAGCCGCCGCTGACAGGAGACATCGATGGAATTTCTGCAGACGATCAAGGGTCGGATTCCCGACTACGCCAAGGACATCCGCCTGAACCTGGATGGCACGATCGCGCGCTCCTCGCTGGAGGGCAATGACGCGGTGGGCGTCGCGCTGGCGGCCGCTTTTGCCACGAAGAGCAAGGTGCTGACCGACGCCATCCGCAATGCCGGTGTGCTGTCGCCCGAGGAGGTGAACGGCGCGCTGACCGCGGCTGCCCTGATGGGCATGAACAACGTCTGGTATCCGTACGTCGAGATGGCCGACGATTCCGACCTGGCGCAGCAGAAAGCGGAGTTGCGCATGAACGCCTACGCCAACAATGGCGGCGTCGACAAGCGCCGGTTTGAGATGTACGCCCTGGCCGCGTCCATCATCGGCAAATGCCATTTCTGCATCAAATCGCACTACGACTTGCTGAAGAATCACCAGGGCATGAGCGCGCAGCAATTGCGCGACGTTGGTCGCATCGCGGCCGTCATCAACGCGGCAGCGCAAGTCATCGCGGCCGAATAGCCGCACCAGTTCAGCAAACGAAAACGGCAGCCCGGATCGCCCCGGTGCTGCCGCTTGCCTCCGCGTGATGGCGACGCGGACTTAGTCCTGCTCGGCGGCTTCTGCGCGATAGATCAACACCACCGCCTGCGCGACGATGCCTTCCTCCTTGCCTTCGAAGCCGAGCTTCTCGTTCGTTTTGGCCTTGACGTTGCACCGCTCGGGCGCAATGCCGAGGTCTTCCGCTAAGTTGGCAACCATGCCAGGCACATGTGGTGCGAGTTTGGGCTTCTGCGCGATGACGGTGGCGTCGACATTGCCGACCGCATAACCGGCCTTGTGCACGCGGCGCACGGCTTCGCGCAGCAGCGCGCGGCTGTCGGCGCCGGCAAAGGCCGGGTCGGTGTCTGGAAAGTGCCGACCGATGTCGCCCAGGCCGGCGGCGCCGAACAGCGCATCGGTAATCGCATGCAGCAGCGCATCGGCGTCGGAGTGGCCGAGCAGACCGCGTGTGTGCGGAATCTCCACGCCACCCAGGATCAGCTTGCGCCCCTCTACCAATGCATGCACGTCGTAGCCCTGGCCAATGCGGATGTCCATCCAGTTCATGCTTGCGATGCCTCGTTGGGTTGTGCGCGCTGCGCGAGGATGGCCTCGGCGAGTGCGAAATCGTCGGGATACGTCACCTTGAAGTTGCGCAGCGCCCCCGGCACAAGCAGCGGCGGGTGACCGGCGGCTTCAATGGCGCTGGCTTCGTCGGTGACGATGCGCTGTTGCAACAGCGCCTCCCGCAAGGCGCGCTCCAGCAGGCCAAGCGGAAACATCTGCGGCGTCTGCGCTTGCCACAGGCCATCGCGCGGCACGGTGGCGTTGATGTGCTGAGCCGCATCGGCACGTTTGAGCGTATCTGCCACGGGTAGCGCAAGGATGCCTCCCGCAGCTTGCGTGCCTCCGGCCTCCACGGCCGCAACCAAACGCGCGACCAGTGCGGGCGTCAGGCCCGGACGCGCCGCATCATGCACGAGCACCCAGTCGTCATCGTGCGCACCGAGACCACGCAACGCCGCCAGCCCATGCGTGACGGATGCGTGGCGCGAATCGCCACCACAATCGACCTCCACCAGCTTGGGCGCGTCGAAACCGCCCTCGGGAAAGCGCTGCACGAGCGGCTGTGCGCCGGGCGTTGTCACGACCAGCACGGTGTCGATTTCGGGGCTGGCCAGGAATGCCTGCGCCGTGTGCCACAACATCGGCCGCCCGGCAATCACCTGATATTGCTTGGGCAGATCGCCGCCGGCGCGGGAGCCGGTGCCGGCCGAGGGAATCAGCGCAAAACGGCGTCGGCCAGGGTGTGAAATCGACATGAGAGGCGGGAAAGTGAACGTGGGCGCAGCATTTGCGTGGTTTTGGCCCGCCCAAGCGCGCGGCTGGCGCGGATTTTATAATAGCGCTCTGCGTCGCGACACCCCGCCTGCACATGCCGGCGGGGTGTCGTGCTTTGTCTTGCAGTCGTGCCCCACACAACCTCACGCCTCATGTCCGATTTTTCGCTCTCCGCCCTGCCCGCCGTCAAACCGGGCGCGCGCTTCGTCTTCAGCGGCCTGCAGGGCGCGGCAGATGCCCTGCTGCTGGCACGCTACCTGGAGCAGCATCGCGCCGCGGCGCCGATGCTGGCGGTGGTCTGCGCCAATGCCGTCGATGCCCAGCGCCTGGCGGAGGAGCTACGCTGGTTTGCCCCGCAGGCGCGCGTGAAGCTGCTGCCGGACTGGGAAACGCTGCCGTACGACAATTTCTCGCCGCACCAGGATTTGATCTCCGAGCGGCTGGCGACGCTGCATGACCTGCAGAACGGTGCGTGCGACATCCTGCTCGTGCCTGCCTCCACGGCGCTGCAGCGCGTGGCGCCGCCATCATTCCTCGCCGCTTACACGTTCTTCTTCAAAAAGGGCGAAAAGCTGGACGAGGCGGCGCTGAAAGCGCAATTCACGCTGGCCGGCTACGAGCACGTCAGCGCCGTGATGCGGCCAGGCGAATACTCCGTGCGGGGCGGCCTGATCGACTTGTTCCCGATGGGCTCTCCGCTGCCGTATCGGCTGGACCTGTTTGGCGACGAAATCGAGACGATCCGCTCGTTCGACCCAGACACGCAGCGCAGCCTCTACCCGGTGAACGAAGTCCGCCTGCTGCCGGGCCGCGAATTTCCGATGGACGAGGCCTCGCGCACTGCCTTCCGCGGACGCTGGCGCGAGGTGTTCGAGGGGGACCCGACGCGCTCGCCCATCTATAAGGACATCGGCAACGGCGTGCCGAGCGCCGGCATCGAGTACTACCTGCCGCTGTTCTTCGACGAGACCGCGACGCTGTTCGACTACCTGCCGGGCACCACGCATCTTGCCTTCGTGGGCGACATCGAAGGCGCGGTGCGCCGCTTCTGGGCCGACACCACGCAGCGCTACAACTTCATGCGCCACGACCGCGAGCGCCCGCTGCTACAGCCGTCGGCGCTGTATCTGGATGAAGAGGCGTTCTTCGTCGCCGCCAAGCCGCACGCACGTCTGGTGTTGCGCGCCGAGCCCGGCGATGCACCGCTTTCGCTGCCGTTGCCGAACGTTGCCGTCAACCGCCGCGCGGAAGACCCGCTGGTCAATCTCGAATCGTTCCTGATGCGCAGCAACTGCCGCGTGATGATCTGCGCCGAATCCGCAGGCCGCCGCGAAACGCTTGCGCAAATGCTTGCCGCCAGCGGCCTGCACCCCGAAGGCGTCGCGGACTTTGCCGACCTGATGAGCGGCGATGCCAAGTTCGTGCTGGGCGTGGCACCTCTGTACCAGGGCTTCATCCTCGGCGACGAACGCATCGCGCTCATCACCGAGACCGAGCTGTATGCGCAGACCGTGCGCCGCGCAGGTCGCCGCAAGCAGGAACAGGCCACCGCCGTCGATTCAATGGTGCGCGATCTGGCCGAGCTGAAGATCGGCGACCCGGTGGTGCACAGCGAGCACGGCATCGGGCGCTACCAGGGGCTGGTGTCCATCGACATGGGTAACGGCGAGGAAGAATTCCTGCACCTCGACTACGACAAGGGCAGCAAGCTCTACGTGCCGGTGCATCAGTTGCACGTGATCTCGCGCTACTCGGGCGCCGATCCGGAAACCGCGCCGCTGCATTCGCTCGGCTCCGGCCAATGGGAAAAGGCCAAGCGCAAGGCGGCGCAGCAGATTCGCGATACGGCGGCTGAACTGCTGAACCTGTACGCGCGGCGCGCATTGCGCCAGGGCTTTGCATTCCCGCTCACGCCCGAGGACTACGCGACGTTCGCCGAGAGCTTCGGCTTTGAGGAAACTCCCGATCAGGCCGCCGCCATCGCGGCGGTGATCGCCGACATGACGTCGGGCAAGCCGATGGACCGGCTCGTCTGCGGCGACGTCGGCTTCGGCAAGACGGAAGTCGCGCTGCGTGCCGCGTTTGTGGCGGTCATGGGTGGCAAGCAGGTGGCCATCCTGGCCCCGACCACGCTGCTGGCCGAACAGCATTACCAGACGCTGGTCGACCGCTTTGCCGACTGGCCGGTGCGCATTGCCGAGATTTCGCGCTTCAAGAACAAAAAAGAAATCGACGGTGCGATCGCAGCCATCAACGCCGGCACGATCGACATCGTGATCGGCACACACAAGCTGCTCTCGCCGGACGTGAAGTTTGACCGCCTGGGGCTCGTCATCATCGACGAGGAACATCGCTTTGGCGTGCGCCAGAAGGAAGCGCTCAAAACGCTGCGCGCCGAGGTGGATGTTCTTACGCTCACCGCCACGCCGATCCCCCGCACGCTGGGCATGGCGCTGGAAGGCCTGCGCGATTTCTCCGTGATCGCCACCGCGCCGCAAAAGCGGCTGGCCATCAAGACGTTCCTGCGCCGCGAGGAAGATGGCGTGCTGCGTGAGGCCATCCTGCGCGAGCTGAAACGTGGCGGCCAGGTCTATTTCCTGCACAACGAGGTCGAGACCATCGAGAACAAGCGCGCCAAGCTCGAAGAGCTGATTCCGGAAGCGCGCGTGGTCGTCGCCCATGGCCAGATGCACGAACGCGAACTGGAACGCGTGATGCGTGATTTCGTGGCCCAGCGCGCCAACATCCTGCTGTGTACGACGATCATCGAAACCGGCATCGACGTGCCGACCGCAAACACGATCCTCATCCACCGTGCCGACAAGTTCGGCCTGGCGCAACTGCATCAATTGCGCGGTCGCGTCGGGCGCTCGCACCACCAGGCATATGCGTATCTGCTGGTGCATGACGTAGACGGCCTGACCAAGCAGGCACAGCGCCGGCTTGAAGCCATTCAGCAAATGGAAGAACTCGGTGCGGGCTTCTATCTCGCAATGCACGATCTCGAAATTCGTGGCGCCGGCGAGGTACTGGGCGACAAGCAATCGGGCGAGATTTCCGAGATCGGCTTCCAGCTCTACACCGACATGCTCAACCAGGCAGTGAAGTCACTGAAGGCCGGCAAGGAACCCGATCTGATGGCGCCGCTTGCGGCCACGACCGAGATCAACCTCGGCACGCCGGCCTTGCTGCCGCAGGACTATTGCGGCGATGTGCAGGAGCGCCTGTCGCTGTACAAACGCCTGGCCAACTGCGAAAGCAGCGAGACGATCGACAATATCCAGGAGGAGCTGATCGACCGTTTCGGCAAGCTGCCGCCGCAGGCGCAATCGCTCATCGAAACGCACCGACTGCGCATTGCCGCCGCGCCGCTGGGCATCCGCAAGATCGACACCGGCGCGAACGCCGTCACGCTGCAGTTCATCCCGAACCCGCCCGTTGACGCCATCAAGATCATCGATCTCGTGCAGAAGAACCGGCAGATCAAGCTGGCGGGGCAAGATCGGCTGCGTATCGAGAACATTCCGGTCGAATTCGCCGCGCTGGCGCAGACCATTCGCCACGCCATGCGGCAATTGACGTGATCCAGTAGGATCAGCCCGTCAGAACAAGGAAACCATCATGAGCACCGCCCTCACCCCGTTCTCCACCCTCGACTGGACAACCAAGCTCGTCAGCTTCGACACCACGAGCCGCGGCTCCAACCTGGCGCTGATCGAGACCGTGTGCGACTACCTGCGCGGCGTCGGCCTCGAGTCGCATCTGTCGCATAACGACGATGGCAACAAGGCCAACCTGTTCGCCACCATTCCGGCAGCGGACGGCAGCGTGCAAGGCGGCATCGTACTGTCGGGCCATACCGATGTCGTGCCGGTGGATGGCCAGAAATGGGACAGCAACCCGTTTGCGCCGGAAGTGCGCGACGGCAAGCTCTACGGACGCGGCACGTGCGACATGAAGGGCTTCATCGCGTCCTCGCTGGCGCTGGTGCCGTCGCTGCTCCAGGCCAGACTGCGCGAGCCTGTGCACTTTGCGCTGTCATACGACGAGGAAGTCGGCTGCGTGGGCGCGCCGCGCATGATTGAAGACCTGATCGCCCGCGGCATCAAGCCTGCCGGCTGCATCGTCGGCGAACCCACCTCCATGCGCCCCATCGTCGCCCACAAAGGCATCAACGCGTACCGCTGCCGTGTGCACGGCCGCGCCGCGCATTCGTCGCTCACGCCGCAGGGCGTGAACGCCATCGAATACGCCGCGCGCATCATCTGCTTCGTGCGTGACCTGGCCGATGAATTCCGCGCCAAGGGCCCATTCGACGACGCGTTTGATGTGCCCTTCACCACGGCGTCGACCGGTCTCATCAACGGCGGTATCGCACTCAACACGATCCCGGCGTTGTGCGAGCTGGTGTTTGAATTCCGCAACCTGCCGGGCGTGGATGCGCCGGCCATCCGCGCACGCGTCGAGCGCTACGTGCGCGAGACCATCGAGCCCGCCATGCAGCGGGAGCATCCTGACGCCCACATCGAACTCGACGAGATTGCCGCCGCGCCGTCGCTGGACGCCTCCGAGCAAGCCGCCATCACGCAGCTTGTGCGTGTGCTGACCGAAGACAACGACAAGCGCAAGGTCGCCTACGGCACGGAAGCCGGCCTCTTCCAGCGTGCCGGCATTCCAGCCGTGCTGTGCGGTCCGGGCAACATCGAACAGGCGCACAAGGCCAACGAATACGTCGAACTGGCCCAGCTCGACGCCTGCGACCGCTTCCTCGCCAAGGTGGCGCGCAGCCTGATGGTCGAGACCGCGTCCGCCTAACGCTTACACAGCAACGCCTCACCTTTTGGTGGGGCGCATGCCGCCCGGGGCGTTCGCTACAATAGCGGGCTTCCCCGGCGCCGAACCGCCCGCTCCCCGCTCCTTTCACCCCATGCCCGTCATTCTGCAAAGCCCGTCGCCGCTGTCCACCGGTGACATTGAATCCGTCCGAAGCCTGTTCGGCAGCGCCACCTATGAGATGCGCGCGCCCAACGTCGCGGCCATCGAATGGGTGCACGAACTGCCCAGCGAATTACGCGTCCAGCTTGATGCCATCTGCGCCAACCTGAAGATGGACTACGCGTGGATTCCCGACGAATGGACGTTCGGCGATTTCCGCGTGCTGGCGATGGACATGGATTCCACGCTCATCACCATCGAGTGCATCGACGAAATTGCGGATTTCTGCGGACTCAAGCCGCAAGTGGCGGCCATCACCGAAGCGTCGATGCGGGGCGAGATCAAGGATTTCAACGAGAGCCTGACGCGCCGCGTCGAACTGCTCAAGGGCCTGGATGCAAGCGTGCTGGAGCGCGTCTACGCCGAGCGCCTGCAGCTCTCCCTGGGCGCCGAAAAGATGCTCAAGGCCGTGCAGGCGCTGGGCATTCGCACGCTACTGGTGTCGGGCGGCTTCGAATTTTTTACCTCACGCCTGCAGGAGCGCCTGGGCCTCGACCGTACGCGCGCCAACACGCTGGAGATCGTCGATGGCAAGCTGACCGGCCGCGTGCTCGGCGAGATCGTCAATGCGGATGTGAAGGCGCAGACGCTCAAGGCGTTCTGCCAGGATCTGGGCGTGTCGCCGCACAACGCCATTGCCATGGGCGACGGCTCGAACGATCTGAAGATGATGGGCGTGGCGGGCCTGTCGGTCGCGTTCCGCGCCAAGCCCATCGTGCAGGCACAGGCCGACGTGGCGTTCAACGTTGTCGGCCTGGATGGCTTGTTGAATCTGTTTCCGCAGCAATAAGCCGCGATGGCGACCCGCCCGCCTGCCCGCAGAAAACTCGCACCGGTGGTGCGAGAAACGGTAGATGCGCAGGATTACGCCGCCTTGCTCACCGAGATCAGGGCGCGCATCCAGGCTGCGCAATATGCGGCCCTACGGGCGGTCAACAAAGAGCTGGTGGGACTGTATTGGGACATCGGCCAACTGATCGTGGCGCGGCAGCAAACCGAGGGTTGGGGCAAAGCGGTCGTGCAGCAACTCGCCACAGACCTGCAGGCGAGCTTTCCTGGCACGGGCGGTTTTTCGGCATCCAACCTCTGGCGGATGAAGGGTTTCTTTGAGACCTACCGCGACGCAACAAAACTCGCACCACTGGTGCGAGAAATCGGGTGGAGCCATAACCTGCTCATTCTTGAGCGTTGCAAAGACGCTCAAGAGCGCGAGTTCTACCTGCGCATGACGCGCAAATTCGGTTGGTCGAAAAGCGTTCTGGCACACCAGATCGACAACCAGAGCTACGAAAAGTCACTCCTGGGCCAGACCAATTTCGACAAGGCGCTGACGCCGGCCCTGCGCGCGCAAGCCAAGCTGGCGGTCAGAGACGAATACGCCTTCGATTTTCTCGAACTCGGCAACCAGCACAGCGAACGCGAGTTGGAGCGCGCGCTGATCACCCGCATCGAAGATTTTCTGCGCGCAATGGGCGGCATGTTTGCCTTCCTGGGTAGCCAATACCGGCTTGAAGTGGATGGCGACGAGTATTTCATCGATCTGCTTCTATTCCACCGCCGCTTGCGCTCGCTGGTGGCCATCGAACTGAAAATCGGCAAATTCGAACCCGAGTTTGTCGGGAAGATGCAGTTCTACCTGGCCGCTCTGGACGAGCAGGTTCGCCAGAACGACGAGAACCCGTCCATCGGCATCATCCTGTGCAAAGAAAAGAAGCGCACCATCGTCGAATACGCACTTCGCGACGCAAGGAAGCCGATTGGCGTAGCGACTTACGCCATCACCAAGAGTCTGCCCAAGGAGTTACAGGGCCAGTTGCCTTCGCCTGAAACCATTGCGCGCCTGCTTGAAACGCTGTAGCCACGACGATTGAAAACGGGGCGCCACGATCAACTCGCACGCCCCGCCATCACCGCCGCCTGAAGCTTGAAAGGTCAAGCCCGCAGGTGCGCCTCCATCGCCTGCTTCAAATCCGCAATCAAATCACGCGGATCTTCCAGCCCGATATACAGACGCACGAAACCGCCCGCGTTTTCCCAATCGGCCGGCGGCCAGGCGGTCGCCGTGCGCATCGACGGAATGTTGTACGGCAACGCCAGGCTGTGGGCCCCGCCCCACGAAAAACCGATCGCGAAGTAGCGCAACCCTTCGATAAAGGCGTCGATCTGCGCCTGCGAATAGCGCTCGTGCAGCACGATCGAGAACAAGCCGCTCGCGCCGGTAAAGTCGCGCTTCCAGTTTTCGTGGCCCGGACAATCAGGCAGTGCCGGGTGCAGAACGCGCACGACTTCGGGCCGATCCGCCAGCCATTCGGCCACTTCGCGGGCGTGTGCATCGTGTGCAGCCAGGCGCGTTGGCAGGCTCGGCAGGCCACGCAACACGAAATAGCAATCGTCCGCCGAAACGCCCCAACCCATGCGCATGCGTGTGGCAAGCAGCTTATAGTGCAGCGCTTCGTCGTTGGTGATGGCGGCGCCCATGAGCACGTCGCTGCCACCCGATTGGTACTTGGTCAGCGCCTGCACAGAGATGTCGATGCCGTGCTCGAACGGCTGGTAATACACGCCACCGCTCCAGGTGTTGTCGATTGCCGTCATGGCGCCGGCCTTGCGCGCCACCTCGGCGATGGCCGTGCAATCGGGCACCTCCATCGTCACCGAACCCGGCGCTTCGAGCCACACGAGTTTGGTGTTGTGACGGATCAGGTCGGCAATGCCGGCGCCGATCATCGGATCGTAATAGCGCACGGTGATGCCGAACTGGCGTGCCATCCACTCGCCATGGTCGCGGTTCGGACCGTAGGCGTTGTCCGGAATCAACACGTCGTCGCCGGATTTGACGAGCGTGAAGTACACCAGCGAAATCGCCGCCAGCCCTGATGGGAGCAGCAGCGTGTGTGAGCCGCCCTCGATCTGCGCCAGCGCCTGGCACAGCGTGTCGGATGTCGGCGTGGCATGCAGGCCGTAGCGCCAGTGCACCACACTACCGCTACCGAAGGCACGCATGTCTGCGAGATTCTTGAACACCACCGTCGACGCACGATACGTGGCATGCGAGAACGCCGTGAAGCCCGGTGGGATATGCAATTCCGGATGCACAGCCTGGGTCGCGGGAAACATGGGCGGGAGCTTGGTGTCGTCGTTCACGTGGTTTCCTGTTTGATGGCGTATGAGCGTTTTGCGGCCGCTTACCAGTGCGCGCTTGATCGTGTTGGACTGCCGGCCGGTGGTGCAATCTGACCAGGCCCCGCTGGGACCAGCGGCGTCATTGGCGTGGCTGGCGAGGCCGCATTGCTGTTTGCTGCGGCATCGTACGGCGGAATCACGACCACGGCGACGGGCCGCAGCACAAACGGCAGCGTATGACCGTCGTGGGCGACGTCCGTCCACGTGCCGCGCACAATGCCGTGGCCGTCGATAGCGCCTTCCCAGGTGCCTGTGACGTGCGTACCGTCATCGGACTCCTCCATGAGGAAGCCGCCGTTTTCGTATTCGCCGGCCACCAAGCGAACGCCCGCCGCGTTGCCCGCGACGTATTCGCCGTGGACACTGTCGATCTCACCGGCCTTGCGGCCAAGACGCATGCGGATCGGCATGTCGCCAATTGCGCCTGTGTAGACAGGGTATTTCGCGTAGTCGGGCTGCGGTTGCAACACACGCGGCGACGCGGTCTGTGCGGAGAAGCCGTTGTCGCCCCTCCTGGCCTGAGCGCGACGCTTGTCGCCATCGGCAACGGCGCGGTTCAGGCCCAGGTCACCTGGCTGCACGTTGGTGCTGCCGGTCGACACCTCGTAGCCGTTGTTGGCGGCCGGCGTCTGGGCAGACACCGGCGCCACGCCTGCGGCCAGCACCAGCGCAAGCAACGCGCCGGTTGGCCGAATCAGGCGTTCAATCGAGAAAATGCGTTCAGATGCGCTCGAACACCGCCGCAATGCCCTGTCCTCCACCAATACACATGGTCACCAGCGCGTAGCGACCACCGATGCGCTGCAGCTCGTGCAACGCCTTGACCGTGATAAGCGCACCCGTTGCGCCGATCGGGTGGCCGAGCGAAATGCCCGAACCGTTTGGGTTGACCTTGGCCGGGTCCAGGCCGAGTTCCTTCGTCACCGCACAAGCCTGGGCGGCAAATGCCTCGTTGGCTTCGATCACATCCAGATCCTTGACCGACAGGCCTGCCCGCTCCAGCGCCTTGCGCGTGGCCGGCACCGGGCCGATACCCATGATCTTCGGATCCACGCCCGCATGGCCGTATGACACCAGCCGGGCCAGTGGCTTGAGGCCGCGCTTTTCGGCCACCGAACGCTCCATCAGCACCAGCGCCGCGCCTGCATCGTTGAGGCCCGAAGCGTTGCCCGCCGTCACCGTACCGTTTTCTTTCGTGAAGACCGGCTTGAGCTTGGTCATGTCGTCGATGGTCGCGTCGTGGCGGACGTGCTCATCGGTATCGAACTGGATATCGCCCTTGCGCGACTTGATCGTCACCGGAACGATCTGGTCCTTGAAGTAGCCGGCCTGGATGGCACGCGATGCACGCTGGTGGGACTCCAGCGCGGTCTGATCTTGCTGCTCGCGGCTGATGCCGAATTCGCGGGCGACGTTTTCCGCCGTCACACCCATGTGGATCGTGTGGAACGGGTCGTGCAGCGCGCCGAGCATCATGTCGACCATCTTGGCGTCGCCCATGCGCGAACCCCAACGGGCGGCAGGCGCCAGGTACGGCGCGCGGCTCATGCTTTCCGCGCCACCGGCAATGGCGATATCGGCATCGCCCAGCAGCACGGTTTGCGCTGCGCTCACCACGGCCTGGAGGCCAGAGCCGCACAGGCGGTTGACGTTGAATGCGGGCGTTTCGGCAGACACCCCGCCGTTGACTGCGGCCACACGCGAGAGATACATGTCGCGCGGCTCGGTGTTGATCACGTGGCCAAACACCACGTGGCCGACGTCCTCGCCCTTCACGCCGGCGCGGGCCAGCGCCTCGCGCACGACGAGCGCGCCCAGTTCGCACGGCGCCACATCCTTCAAGCTGCCGCCAAACGTCCCGATTGCGGTACGAACGCCGCTGACCACCACCACTTCACGTGCCATTGCTGTCTCCTGTGCCATCGAAATTGAATGGCGGCCAGTATAAACGCACGACCGTTCGCAAAATTTAGGTACGACTACCTAAGTGGGTCAGACCTCGCCCCACAGGTCGTGGCCATCCGCGCCGGTAATCTTGACCGACACGAAATCGCCCGCCTTATAGCGCTTGTACGGCTTCGACGGCGGCGCGATATAGACGAGGCCGTCAATCTCCGGGGCATCCGCCGATGAACGGCCGATGCCGCCGTCCTGATTCACTTCGTCCACAAGCACGCGCAGCGACTTGCCAACCTTGCGCTGCAGACGGCGCGCAGACACGCGCTCGGCGACTTCCATGAAGCGCGCGCGGCGCTCCTCGCGCACCTCATCGGGCAATGCGCCCGGCAGGTCGTTCGCGGTCGCGCCCTCGACCGGCGAATACGCGAAGCAGCCCACGCGGTCCAGTTCGGCCTCGGCAATGAAGTCGAGCAGCGTTTGGAACTCTTCCTCCGTTTCACCCGGGAAACCCGCGATGAACGTGCTGCGGATGGTCAGCTCCGGGCACACCTCGCGCCAGGCGCGGATGCGGTCCAGCGTCTTCTCGGCGTTGGCGGGGCGCTTCATGCGCTTGAGCACGTCCGGGTGGGCGTGCTGCAGCGGCACGTCCAGATAGGGAAGGACCTTGCCCTCAGCCATCAGGGGCATCACCTCATCCACGCTCGGATAGGGGTAGACGTAGTGCAGGCGCACCCAGGCGCCGTACTGCGACGCCAATTCGCCGAGCGCGCCCACCAGCTCGGTCATGCGCGTCTTCAGCGGGCGGCCGTTCCAGAAGCCCATGCGGAATTTGACATCGACGCCATAAGCGCTGGTGTCCTGCGAGATGACGAGCAGTTCCTTCACGCCGGCCTTCAGCAGGTTTTCCGCCTCCAGCATCACTTCGGCCACCGGGCGCGAAACAAGATCGCCGCGCATCGACGGGATGATGCAGAAGCTGCACCGGTGGTTGCAGCCCTCGGAAATCTTCAGATACGCGTAGTGCTTCGGCGTGAGCTTGATGCCCTGCGGCGGCACCAGGTCAATGAACGGGTCGTGCGGCTTGGGCAGGTGCGTGTGCACCGCTTCCATCACCTCGCCCAGCGCATGGGGGCCCGTCACAGCCAGCACCTTCGGGTGCACGCTGGTGATGATGTCCTGGCCCGAAGCGTCCTTCTTGGCACCCAGGCAGCCGGTCACGATCACCTTGCCGTTCTCGGCCAGCGCCTCGCCAATCGCATCCAGGCTTTCCTGCACAGCCTCGTCGATGAAGCCGCAGGTGTTGACGACCACCAGGTCCGCCCCGCCGTACGTGCCGGAAATCTCATACCCCTCCGCGCGCAGTTGGGTGATGATCTGCTCGGAATCGACCAAGGCCTTGGGACAACCGAGACTGACGAACCCCACCTTGGGGCTCTGGGTACTGACGTCGGACATGGGAACAACCTGATGTGGGAGAGGCTTTGCGCTGCGCACGTGGGGTGTGCCGCGCGGTTGCGTATTTTAACCGTTCGCCGCGCCTGGGCGGCCAAGCCGAAGCTGCATCTGCTCAATCACGCGCTCGATTTCCAGCGCGTCCTGCAACCTGCGAATGGCGTCGTGCAGCTCGGCGGCCTGGGGCCACGTCCGCTTCAGATAGCTCAGCCACAGTTTGACGCGGCCATGCTCGTGCTTGGCAGAGATGCGCGCATGGAGCTTTTTCAAGTAGTCGGCGAGATAGCCCAGCACGATCGGCCATTCCGCCGCGGACGGCGCCTGGTCCATCTGCCCGCGAATGCGCTGGGCCAGGAATGGGTCGGACACGGCGCCACGTCCGATCATCACGTCACTGCAGCCACTGACGGCGCGGCAGCGCTCCCAGTCAGCCACGGTCCAGACTTCGCCGTTGGCGGTCACGGGGATGCTCACGGCATCGGCGATGCGTGCAATCCAGTCCCAGTGGGCGGGCGGACGGTAGCCGTGATCGCGCGTGCGGGCATGCACGACGAGCGATTCCGCACCGCCTTCCGCCAGGGCCGTCGCACAGTCAATCGCACGGGAAGTATCGGAAACGCCAAGCCGCATCTTCGCCGTCACCGAAATGTTGGCCGGCACCGCGGCCCGCACGGCGCGCACGATGTCGTGCAGCACTTCCGGCGTGGCAAGCAGCATGGCGCCGCCGCCATGCCGGTTCACGACCTTGGCGGGGCAGCCAAAGTTGAGGTCGATGCCATGTGGCGTGAGGGTTGCCGCGTATGCCGCATTGCGGGCCAGCCATTCCGGATCGCTACCGAGGAGTTGGATGGTCATCGGCGTGCCGCTGGCGGTATAGCCGCCGTTGCGGATCTCGGGCGTCTCACGCTCATAAGTCCGCGCGGGGAGCAACGAGCCCGTCACCCGGACAAACTCCGAGACGCATCCGTCGTAGCCGCCGGCTTGCGTCAGCACGTCACGCATGACGTAATCCGCGACCCCTTCCATCGGGGCAAGCAAAAGGCAGCTCATGCGAAAACGGAAGACAGCCGGCGCACACGCCGGGGGCGGACATCAAACATGGGAGACCGGGGAGGGAATCGTGATCGACGGAGAGGCGTACACCTCACCTGAAGGCCCGGTATTTTACCTTGCTGCCCTCTCCGGCGTGCGCCCAACAAAAAAGGCGAACCGCCATGCGATTCGCCTCGTTTTTCCAGGCCGCCGAACTTACTTTTTCTCGGGCGGCTGGTTGAACGGGAAGGTCCCGAACATGTTCTTGGCCTGGCTCTGCATCTGCTCCTGCATCTGCACGAACAGGTTTTTGCTCTGCTCGATGTAGTTGCTCATCATGCCTTGCATCATCGGGCCCTGCATGTTCATGAACTGCGACCACATGTCAGGGTTGAACGTGTTGCCGCTGTAGAGGTCCTTCGAGTTCTCGGCCAGCTTGCTCTGGATGTCGACAAATGCCTGGATGTTCTTTTCCAGGTACGTGCCCATCATGCCCTGCATGGCGTTTCCATAGAAACGGATGATCTGCGCGAGCATCGCGCCGGAGAACATCGGCACGCCGCCGGTTTCCTCTTCCAGAATGATCTGCAGCAGGATGCTGCGGGTCAGGTCTTCACCGGATTTCGCATCGACGACGCGAAACTCTTCGGTTTCCATGACGAGCTGCTTGACGTCTGCCAGCGTGATGTAGGTGCTGGTCTGGGTATCGTAGAGCCGGCGGTTGGGATATTTCTTGATCAGCCGTTCGGTGCCCTTCTTGCTGGTGGCCATCGTGCCTTTCCGTGTTGGCGATGCTGCTGCGGTGCAGCCGATGCACTGCGAAATGACTGCACCGAGCGATGCAGCAAAATACGCGGTTGCCCGGCTGTTCCGATCTGCGCGCGAATGCTGCATTCAAGAGCAGCGCAGATGCATCCGTTTATGATCGGACGCCCCGTGTCTCCCTGCGGAGCGCCTCCGTGATTGGATTCTATGCGGATCGCTCTGCAAAGAAAAGGCGACCTCCCCCGGTAAAAACCCGCAGCATTTTGATGCGGCTCACGCACTCGGACAGTTGTACAGAGAGGACGCAAAAGGCCTGCTGCAATGCACTCAAGCATCGCAGCATGCAGGCAAATCAGGGGAAAAATTGCTGCGCCTGTGCTGCAGCATCGCCGCAGCACAGGCGTGGGAGCGTCAGCCCATGTGCAGGCCGCCGTTGAGGGAGAAGTCCGCACCGGTGGAGAAGCCGGACTCTTCCGATGCAAGCCATGCGCAGATCGAGGCAATCTCGGTCGGCTCGCCCAACCGCTTGACCGGGATCGTGCCAATAATCTTGTCGAGCACATCCTGACGAATCGCTTTCACCATGTCGGTGGCGATATAGCCCGGCGACACGGTGTTGACCGTCACGCCCTTGGTAGCGACTTCCTGCGCCAGCGCCATGGTGAAACCATGCAAGCCAGCCTTGGCGGTCGAGTAGTTGGTCTGGCCAAACTGCCCCTTCTGGCCGTTCACCGACGAGATGTTGATGATTCGACCCCAGCCGCGATCCGCCATGCCGTCGATGACCTGCTTCGTCACGTTGAACAGCGACGTCAGGTTGGTATCGATCACCGCATCCCAGTCGGCGCGGGTCATCTTGCGGAACACCACGTCGCGCGTAATGCCGGCGTTGTTGATCAGGACATCCACCTCGCCCACTTCGGCCTTGACCTTGTCGAACGCGGCCTTGGTCGACTCCCAGTCACCGACGTTCCCTTCGGACGGCACGAAATCGAAACCGAGCGCCTTTTGTTGTTCGAGCCATTTCGCCTTACGCGGCGAGTTCGGGCCGCAGCCTGCGACAACAGTGAAGCCGTCGCGCGCCAAGCGCTGGCAAATCGCCGTTCCGATACCGCCCATGCCGCCGGTGACGTATGCGATGCGTTTGGTCATGTCCACTCCTAGTCCTTGTTGTTAGAATCGCCCGGCCTCTTGCCGGGCGGCAAATGCTCAGGTGTCTCGGATTGGCGCGTCAGGCATTCGTTCCGATTCACGCCAATCCCACTGCAAAAAACTTACGGGCGCTCAACGGCCAGCGCCACGCCCATGCCACCGCCGATACACAGCGAAGCCAGGCCCTTCTTCGCATCGCGCTTCTGCATTTCGTGCAGCAGCGTGACCAGGATGCGGCAGCCCGACGCGCCGATCGGGTGACCGATCGCAATCGCACCGCCGTTGACGTTGATCTTGGACGTGTCCCAGCCCATCTGCTGATGCACGGCCAGCGCCTGAGCGGCGAACGCCTCGTTGATCTCCATCAGGTCCAGGTCGCCCACCGACCAGCCGGCGCGCGACAGGCAGCGTTTGGATGCCGGCACCGGCCCCATGCCCATGACCTTCGGGTCCAGGCCGGCGCTCGCGTAAGCACGGATGGTGGCCAGTGGCGTCAGGCCCAGTTCCTTGGCCTTGGCGGCCGACATCACCACGACTGCGGCGGCGCCATCGTTCAGGCCCGAGGCGTTGGCCGCCGTCACCGTACCTGCCTTGTCGAAGGCGGGCTTCAGGCCAGCCATCGACTCGAGCGTGGCACCATGGCGAACGAACTCGTCCTGCGAGAAGGCAATCGGATCGCCCTTGCGCTGCGGGATCAGGATCGGAACGATTTCGTCATTGAAGCGGCCCGACTTCTGCGCAGCTTCCGCCTTGTTCTGCGAAGCCACGGCAAACTCGTCCTGCGCTTCACGCGTGATGCCGTATTCCTTGGCGACGTTCTCGGCCGTGATGCCCATGTGGTACTGGTTGTAGACGTCCCATAGCCCATCCACAATCATCGAATCGATCAGCTTGGCGTCGCCCATGCGGAAACCGTCGCGCGAGCCTGGCAGGACGTGCGGCGCGGCGGACATGTTTTCCTGGCCGCCAGCCACGACGATCTCGGCATCGCCCGCGATGATGGCGTTGGCGGCCAGCATCACGGCCTTCAGGCCCGAGCCGCACACCTTGTTGATGGTCAGGCCAGGCACCATGTTCGGCAGCCCAGCCTTGATGACGGCCTGGCGCGCCGGGTTCTGACCCGAGCCTGCCGTCAGCACCTGGCCCATGATGACTTCGCTCACCTGGTCCGGCGCCACCTTGGCGCGCGCCAGCGCTTCACGGATAACGGCCGCGCCAAGCTCAGGCGCAGCGATCTTCGCCAGCGAGCCACCAAACTTGCCCACGGCGGTGCGTACCGCCGATACGATCACAACATCGGTCATTTGCTTACCTTCCACTGTCGAAAGAGAGGGTCGTTGGATACCGTCAGCGGCCGAAGCCGCGACGGCAACGGGGGTTCATGCGCGCGATCTTACGCTTTCTGTTTGACGTAGCGGCCGGGCGCCGGCTCGATGGCCGGGTAGTCCGCATTGCCGTAGCCCTTGGGCGCAGCTTTCTGCGCACCGGCGTGGGATGCGAGCCAAGTTGACCAATCCGGCCACCAGCTGCCGGGATGCTCCTTGGCACCCTCGAACCACGCATCGGCGGACTCGGGCAGCTTGGCATTGATCCAGTGCGAACGCTTGTTGGCCGCAGGCGGGTTGATGACGCCTGCGATATGTCCCGAAGCGCCCAGGACGAAACGCCGCTTGCCCTTGAGCAGCGGCACCGAGCCATAGGCCGACTTCCACGGAACGATGTGGTCTTCACGCGAGCCGTAGATGTAGACCGGCGCCTCGATCTTGCCGAGATCCACTGGCGTGCCGTTCACCTTCAGCTTGCCCGGCGTCTTGAGGTCGTTCTGCAGATACGTATGGCGCAGGTACCAGCAGTACCACGGGCCCGGCAGATTGGTGGAATCGCCATTCCAGTACAACAGGTCGAACGGCGCGGGCGTCTTGCCCTTCAGATAGTTCTCGACAACGTAGTTCCAGACGAGATCGTTCGGGCGCAGGAACGAGAACGTGTTTGCCAGCTCCACGCCACGCAGCAGGCCCGGGCCGGTCGGCGCATTGCTGCCGATGGTCTTTTCACGCATTTCCACCTGGGCCTGGTCGACAAACACGTCGAGAATGCCGGTGTCCGTAAAGTCGAGCAGCGTGGTCAGCAGCGTCAGGCTCGCGGCCGGGTGCTCGCCGCGCTCCGCGAGCACGGCCAGGGCTGTCGAGAGGATCGTACCGCCTACACAAAAGCCCAGCACGTTGATCTGGTCCTGCGCGGAGATCTCGCGTGCAACGCGAATGGCCTCGATCGCACCACCTTCGATGTAGTCGTCCCACGTGCGGGAGGCCATGCTCGCGTCCGGATTGCGCCACGACACCAGGAATACGGTATTGCCCTGCTCCACCGCATAGCGGACGAGCGAATTGGCCGGCTGCAGATCGAGGATGTAGTACTTGTTGATGCAGGGCGGCACCAGCAGCAGCGGGCGCGCATGCACCTTGGCTGTCAGCGGCTTGTACTGGATGAGCTGGAAGTAGTCGTTCTCGAAAACGACCGCGCCTTCGCTGTTGGCGACGTTGCGGCCGATCTCGAACGCAGTTTCGTCTGTCTGCGAGATCTTGCCGCGCTCCATGTCCTGCAGCATGTTCAGGATGCCGGTGCGCAGGGATTCGCCACGCGACTCAATCAGTTGTTTCTGCGCTTCCGGGTTGGTCGCAAGGAAGTTGGACGGCGACATGGCCGCTGTCCATTGCGAAACGGCAAAGCGCACGCGCTCGCGGGTCTTGACGTCCGCCTGGACTGCATCGGCCATTTCCATCAACGTGCGGGCGTTGAGCACGTAGAACGCAGCCGCGTAGCCGTAGAGCGGGCTCTTGCGCCACGCATCGTTCGAGAAACGGCGATCCGACGGCGCCACGGCTTCGGCGCTTTCGCCGGTGCTCATGTGGCGCCAGATCTGAAGCCATTCTTCAAGATACTTCTGCTGGATTTCGGCCAGCCGCTCGTGCGGAATCAGTGCGAACGGAGCCGCACCCTCACCCATCGCTGCGCCGTTGAACTGGCCAAGACCAGGCGCCGCCGCACCGGGTTGCGCGAAGGCGCCCGCAAAGGCTTGCCATTGCTTGAACTGCTCTGCCCACTGCGTAGGGTCCGACAAGCCCGGCCAGGGAGCTTGAGTGTGGGCGCTAGATGCTTTGGATGATGTCGATTGACGCGATGCCATAGTGCCCTCGATCCGACGATATGCGCCGCTCCGGTTGGAACGGCGGCGCAACTCGTAGTATTGCGAGGCATTGTTGCCTTGCCGTTTCAAGGCTGTCAATCGTAGTTACCTGACGATCGAACAGAAACGCCGGCCCAGCGCGGGTCTTGCGGCATTCAACGAAAACGGCGGCCACCAAATGGCTAAGCGCGGCGCCAGGGCTATGATCCAATTTGCGCAGTTTCGTGCGAGACTGCCCCATTGCGCCAACGCCGGGCACCGCTTCTTCCCATGTATATCGTCGCCATCGCGTGGCTCTATGTCGTGCTGATGATGTCCTTGACTGAGCAATCTTGGATTGCCGGCATCGGCACATTTGTCTTCTACGGCGTGGCGCCGCTATCGCTCTTCCTGTGGATTGTCAGCACGCCGGCGCGCAGGCGGCGCCGGAAAGCCCAGGAAGCTGCGCAGGACGAGGCGGACACCACCGCCACATTGAGCAGCGACACAGGCGACGGCGCCGCCTGAACGCTTACTCGGCGCGCCAGATCAGCGTGGCCATACGGCCTGTGATGCGCTCCCGTCGGTATGAATAGAAGCGCTCGACGTCCATCATCGTGCACAGGCCGCCGCCGTACACGTCGGTACAACCAACCCGCGCCAGCCGCAGCCGGGCCAGCGCATACAGGTCGGCAAAGACCTTGCCAGCCGATACGCCCTCCCGGAACGCCGCTTCCGTGGCAGGCAGTTCGCCGGGCCTGACGGCGTCGATAAAGGCTTGACGCACTTCCTCACCCACTTCAAAGCATGATGGTCCGATGGCGGGCCCCAGCCATGCCAGCCACGTGGGATCGGCCTCCTGCCCGCTGGCACGCAGCCGCTGCATCATGGCGTCGAGCGTGCGCTCGATCACGCCGCCACAGAGACCACGCCAGCCCGCATGCGCGGCGCCCACAGTGACGCCGCGGGCGTCGCTCAGCAAGACAGGCAGGCAATCGGCCGTCATGACTACGCAGACGCGATCCCGCCAGGACGCCACCGCCGCATCGGCGACCACAGGCGCTGACGTACCAACGAGTTGATCAAGATCAGCCACATCGGTGCCGTGCACCTGTTCCATCCATGTTGGATCGGCGGGTAGCGCTGCACGCAAGATGCGGCGATTCTGATCAACGGCTTCGGGCGCGTCACCGACGTGCTGGCCGAGGTTCAGGCCACCCGGCAAACCGCCGGCCAAACCGTAAGGTCCTGTACTGACGCCACCCAGGCGCGTCGTGGCCAGCGCCTTGACGCGAGGATGCGCAGGCCAGTCGGGGACGATCCAGTCAGTTGACATCGGCATCGGGGTCCAGGTCGAGAGCTTCCAGCAGATCGGCAAAATCGTCGGGCACGCCGGCTTCCCAGTGCACCGATTTGCCCGATGCTGGGTGCACGAGCCCCAGGCGCACTGCATGCAGCGCCTGCCGCGTAAAAGGCACCGGCAACTGCGCCTTGATCGTCTGCGGCTGGCCACGTCGGAAGTTGCGCGTGTAGACCGGATCGCCAAGCAACGGATGCCCCTCCGATTCAAAGTGCACACGAATCTGGTGTGTACGGCCGGTCTCGAGCTGGCAACGCACCAGCGACACCTGTGCGCGCCCGAGGTCCACCACGTCAAGCGTCTTGAAATGCGTGCGCGCCGGCTTGCCGCTGGCTGTCTCGATGATGGCCATGCGCGTGCGGTCACGCGGATCGCGGCCGATCGGAGCATCGATCGTGGCTTCTTCCGGCGTTTCGCCCCACACCAGCGCGAGATAAGTCCGCTTGACGGTACGTGCCTGCAATTGGCGCACGAGGTCGGTCTGCGCAGGCAGCGTACGGGCGACCACCATCAGGCCGGAAGTGTCTTTATCGAGGCGGTGAACGATGCCGGCACGCGGCAACTCTACGGCGTCGGGATAGCGGTGCAGCAGGCCGTTGAGTACGGTGCCGCTCCAGTTGCCCGCGGCGGGATGCACCACCAGCCCGGCAGGCTTGTTGATGACGAGCAGCGTGTCGTCTTCGTACACCACATCCAGGTCGATGGGCTCGGCGACGAAGGCGTTTTCGTCGGCCGCGCGTTGCGGGACGACTTCGATGCGGTCACCGCCGGAGATCGCCGCACGCGGGCGCACCACCTCACCACGCAGGCGCACCGCGCCGGCATCAATCCATTGCTGGAGGCGGCTGCGCGAATAGTCGGGCAGCAGCTTGGCAAGCGCCTTGTCCAGGCGTTCGCCGTGCATGGTTTCCGGAATCTCTATGATGATCGGCTCGGCTGCCTGGCCCGCACCGGCGGCAGGCAAATCGAGCGCCTCATCATCGAGGGCGTCTTCCGTCTCCGGCGCAGTGAGGGAAACGTCAGCCAGTGCGTCGTCTGACACAGGGCTTGGGCTATAATGCTTGATGCGATTTTTCATTCAGAAAAGGTGCCCATGTCGGTCACGAGCGTAAAGCAGGCGCGTATTGTTAGTCGAATTGGCAATCGAATCCGCGCGCAAATCGGAGCAGTGTTGATGGCAGGCGTTGCATGCCTGGCTATCTCGGCCTGCGGCATCCTGCCGGAACAGCAAGACGAAACGGCTGGCTGGTCAGCCAACAAATTATATTCCGAAGCGAAGGACTCGCTCGACGGCGGCGACTACGCCAAGGCGGTCAAGTACTACGAAAAGCTCGAAAGCCGCTATCCGTTCGGCCAATACGCCCAACAGGCCCAGATCGAGACCGCCTACGCCAACTACAAGGATGGCGAGACGGCTGCCGCACTGGCCGCCGTGGACCGCTTCATCCAGTTGCACCCCAATCACCCCAGCGTCGATTACGCCTATTACCTCAAAGGCCTGATCAACTTCAACGACAACCTGGGCTGGCTCGGCCGCTTCTCGAACCAGGACTTGAGCGAGCGCGACCCGAAGGCCGCACGCGCCGCGTACGATGCGTTCAAGACGCTGATCACGCGTTTCCCGAACAGCAAGTACACGCCGGACGCCACCCAGCGCATGCAGTACATCGTGAACGCGATGGCCGAGCATGAAGTGGGCGCCGCACGCTACTACTACCGCCGCGGAGCCTACCTGGCCGCCGTCAACCGCGCGCAGGACGCCATCAAGGATTACGACCGCGCCCCGGCTGTGGAAGAAGCGCTGTACATCATGATGAAGTCGTACGAAGCACTGGGCATGAAAGACATGCGCGACGACACCGAACGCATCATCAAGCAGAACTACCCGAAGAGTGATTTCCTCGCCTACGGCCAGCGCAAGAAAGACAAGCCCTGGTACCAATGGTGGTGAGCAAGGTTCGCACAGCACAGCAAAAAGCCCGGTCGATTGGCCGGGCTTTTTGTTTGTGCGTGCGGGTCAGTCTTCAGAGCCGCCCGTGGGCTGCTCATCCGAATCCGCCCGCAGGGAACGAAGGAATTCGGCAGCCGTCTCGGCCTCGCGCGTACGCTTGAAGGGTGGCAGGCTTTGCCAGATCTGGCGACCGTAGTTTTTCTCAACCAGCCGCGGGTCGCAGATCATCAGCACGCCGCGATCGGTCTCCGAGCGAATCAACCGCCCCGCCCCCTGCTTGAGCGTGATGACCGCGTGCGGCAACTGGTGGACGGCAAACGGGCTCAGCCCCTTTTTCTCCAGCGCCTCCATGCGGGCACTCAGCACCGGATCATCGGGCGGGGCAAACGGCAATTTGTCGATCACGACCAGCGAGAGCGCCTCGCCGCGTACGTCCACACCCTCCCAGAAACTCTGGCTACCGACCAGCACGGCGTTGCCGAGCGTGCGGAAACGGTCCAGCAGTTCCGTCCGGCTGGCCTGACCTTGCACGAGCAGC
Source organism: Ralstonia sp. 110700041-2 (assembly GCF_056280165.1). Taxonomy (NCBI): domain Bacteria; kingdom Pseudomonadati; phylum Pseudomonadota; class Betaproteobacteria; order Burkholderiales; family Burkholderiaceae; genus Ralstonia; species Ralstonia sp. 110700041-2. Next base: position 104,850 of record NZ_JBSFAI010000005.1, read on the forward strand.
GGGAAATCCCAACCGCGTTGCGCGAATTCATCCGTCAATCGTTCGGCCGCACGGTTGACGGCGCGCAGCGTCGTGCATAGCAAGAACGTCTTGCCACCCGCTGCTTCAATGAGCGGCAAGGTAGCGTCGAGCACCGCATCGGTAAAGCGCGGATCGCTCGGCTGCGGCAGATCGCGCGGCACATAGAGCAAGCCTTGCGATGCATAGTCGAACGGGCTGTCGAGCGTCATTGATCGATCACGATCCAGGCCCAACTGCGCGGCATAGTGCGTGAAGTTCCCGCGCACCGACAGCGTAGCCGAGGTGAAGACCCACGCGCGCGGCTGGCCGGCACGCTGGCGGGAAAAAATCGGCGCGATCGACAATGGCGTCAGATGCAATTGCACGGAGTTGGCGAATACCTCGACCCAGCGCACACGTTCGTCGACAGCCGCCGCGCTTCCGCCCTCCTTGCCCTCGTCGTCACCTTCCTTCTTTGGCGCCTTTGGAGGCTTGGGATCGACCCACGCCTCAAGCTTCTCGCACAGCGCCACGGCGCGGCGATGGCATTGCTCGATGGTCTCCGCGCGTTCCGCCTGGGCCTCCAGCGCGCCGGTAAAGTCGGAGAGCGCCTGCTCCAGCTTCGGCAGTACCTCGTAGAACGGCTTGGCGAGGGCTGCATCATTGTCGATCTGCTTGATCGACAGGCGGGAGCCATCCTGGCGGAAGACCAGGCGCAGATCACGCGCGGCACGCTCCAGCGGCGCGGCAATCGCGACCCAATCCACCGCATCGCGTGCGTGCGAAAGGCCTTCGGCCACGCTGTCGCGTGCGAGTTCGAGAATCTGGTTCGTGGAGATGGTCTCGCCAAAGAACAACGTGGCGGTTTCTGGCAGCTGGTGCGCTTCGTCGAAGATGATCGTGTTGGCGGCGGGCAGCAACTCCGCCATGCCGGTGTCCTTCAACATCACGTCTGCAAAGAACAGGTGATGGTTCACCACCACCACGTCGGCCTGCTGCGCCTCCTTGCGGGCGCGCATGACGAAGCAGTCTTTGTAATACGCGCAGTCCGAACCCAGGCAATTGTCGCGCGTGGAGGTGACGAGATTCCACACCGGTGCGTTCTCGGGCACGCTGGCAAGTTCGGCTTTGTCGCCCGTTTTCGTCGTCTTCAGGAACAGGTTGATCTGGCGCAGCCACGCGGCGTCCTGGCGCGAAAAGAGACGTCCGTTCTGCGACGCGCGCTCCACGTGGTAATGGCAGACATAGTTGGCGCGCCCCTTGAGCAACGCCACCGACACCGGTGCATTGAGCGCCTTGCGCACCGTCGGGATGTCGCGCAGGAAAAGCTGGTCCTGCAGGTTCTTCGTCCCGGTGGAGACGATCACCTTGCCGCCCCAAAGCATCGCGGGAACAAGGTAGGCGTACGTTTTGCCCGTGCCGGTCCCGGCCTCGACGATGATCGAATCGGCGGCTTCGATGGCGTTGGCCACGGCCTGCGCCATCGTCAGCTGCGCACTGCGGGGCCGGTACCCCTCGATACCCTTGGCGAGCGTACCGTCGTCGGCGAACAGCGTCGACAGTTCGGCATGATGGGCATCGGCGGGTACAGAGGCAGCGGGAGCCGAAGCGTCGCCGGCATCGGCGTCGGAGTCAGCCGACGGCTCGGCCAGCGGGGAAAGCGAAGTCAACGCGGAATCCGTGGGGTCAAATGACGGAGGCCGCACGTGATTGCGGCCTCTCGGGATGAAAATCGAACCAAGTTCGGGCGGGCGCTAGGCCGGCACGTCCGGCTCAAGCTGCAACTGTAGCAGGGTGATGGTGTCCTTGAGTTTCAGGCGGCGCTTCTTGAGACGGCGCAACTGCAACTCGTCGTGATTGGCAGTCGTCGCCAGCCGGTCGATCAGGAAATCCAGATCGCGGTGCTCGATCTGCAATTCAATGATGCGACGCGAGATCGTATTCAGATCGCTGTCCATCGCTCTCCTCCGGAAACCCGGCCTTGGCTGAAGTTTAGAACCCCAGCGGACTGGTGTTGTTCTGGTTTTGCTGGTTTCGGCGCTTGGCTTGTTCGCGGCGCTCTTCCAATTCCTTCTGGCGCTTGGCGGCGTCTTGCTGCTTTTCCTGGAATTGCTTGGCGCTTTCCGCACGCTTGGCGGCATTGGCTGCGCCCTGCTCCTGCGCGGCTTTCAGCTTAGCGTCGTAATCGGTCTGCTTTTTGGCAGCGGCCTGCGCGTTGGCAGCGCGCTGCGGCGCTGCGGCCTGGCGCTGCGCCTCATTCAGCCGCTGCTGCTCCTGCTTGCTCGCAAAATCGGTGCGATTCTTCTGCTCGGCAGCTTCGCGCTGGGGCCGTTCGGCGTTGTACTGGGCCTCGCGGATGGCACGCTCCTGGTCGCGACGGGCAGCGCGGTCGGCGCGCTCGGCTTCGTCTAATGCCAACTCGCGTTCGCGGATGGAGTGGAGTTCCGTGCGACGCACATCCTTGGCCTTGTCGATGCAGCGCGTGACGAGGAATTTGTCGTAGCAGGCCCGCTCGGCCTGGGCGTACCGGTATTCGGCCCAGGATTTGGCGCTGGCGATGCGATCGTGCTCGGCGCCGAAATCGGGCTGCGTGGCGGGCACCGCCGCAGTCGGCGCAGAGGCGGGCTGAGACTGACTCCATGCGGGCGCGGCAAGCAGCGCGACACTGAGCACGGACGCCGGCAGAACCAGCTGGGAAGCGCGGCGCGCAGCAGCGCGGCGACGGGCAGAAAACAGGAGCGTAGGCATGACGCGCATTTTATCACCGCGCCTGTGCGGCAAACGCCGCGCGGCCACGGATTTCAGCTCAGGAACAGGGTTCGCGTTGTGGCAAAATGCGCGGCTTTCCATCGCACTCTCTGGAAGCAATGACTGATTCCGTGTTGCAGAAGATCGTCTCCCGCATCGCCATTGAACTGGCGGTCCGGCCCCAGCAGGTTGCCGCCGCCGTGCAACTGCTGGACGAAGGCGCCACAGTGCCCTTCATCGCACGTTACCGCAAGGAAGTGACGGACAACCTGGACGACACGCAACTGCGCAACCTGGAAGAGCGCCTGCTGTACCTGCGCGAACTGGAAGACCGCCGCGCGGCCATCCTGGCTTCCATTGAAGAGCAAGGCAAGCTGACCGATGCCCTGCGCACCGCCATCGAGGCGGCCGAGACCAAGCAGGTGCTGGAAGATCTCTACCTGCCCTACAAGCCCAAGCGCCGCACACGCGCTCAGATCGCCCGCGAATGCGGCCTGGAGCCGCTGGCCCAGGCGCTGCTGGCCGACCCCACGCTCGATCCTCAAACCGAAGCCGCCAAGTTCGTCAACGGCAATCCGACCGCCGATGGTGGCGTGCCGGACGTGAAGGCCGCACTGGACGGCGCACGCGACATCCTCTCCGAGCAATTTGGCGAGACAGCCGAGCTGCTTGGCAAGGTGCGCGACCATCTTTGGAATCAAGGCCAGGTTTCGTCGACCGTGGTGGAAGGCAAGGAAACCGCCGAAGAAGAAAAATTCCGCGATTACTACGCGTATAGCGAGCCGATCCGCAACGTGCCGTCGCACCGCGCGCTGGCCCTGTTCCGCGGCCGCAATGCGGGCGTGCTGTTCGTCAAACTCGGACTCGGCGAAGAACAGGACGCGCTGAACCCGCACCCGTGCGAAATCATGATCGCGCGCCATGTCGGCATCGAAAACAGGGGCCGCGCAGCTGACAAGTGGCTGTCGGACGTGTGCCGCTGGTGCTGGCGCGTGAAGGTTCAGCCGCATATCGAAACCGAACTGCTCACGCAACTCCGGGAATCGGCCGAAGCCGAGGCCATCAAGATCTTCGGCCGCAATCTGCACGATCTGCTGCTGGCCGCGCCGGCCGGCCCGAAAGCGGTGATGGGCGTCGACCCGGGCATCCGCACGGGCTGCAAGATCGCGGTGGTTGACCACACTGGCAAGCTGCTCGAAACCGCTACGATCTATCCGCACGAGCCGCGCCGCGACTGGAACGGTTCGCTCGCGACGATGGCCCGCCTGGCCAAGCAGCACGGCGTGGCCCTGGTTTCCATCGGCAACGGCACAGCAAGCCGCGAGACCGACAAGTTGGTGCAGGACCTGATGCGTAACGCACCGGAGCTGAAGCTGACCAAGATCGTGGTGAGCGAGGCCGGCGCGTCTGTGTATTCGGCGTCGGAGCTGGCGGCCAAGGAGTTCCCCGAACTGGACGTGTCGCTACGTGGCGCGGTGTCGATCGCGCGCCGCCTGCAAGACCCGCTGGCCGAACTCGTGAAGATCGACCCGAAGTCGATCGGCGTCGGCCAGTATCAGCACGACGTGAACCAGCGCGAGCTGGCACGCGCGCTGGACGCCATCGTCGAGGATTGCGTGAACGCGGTCGGCGTGGATGTGAACACAGCCTCTGCCCCGCTGCTGGCGCGTGTATCGGGCCTGAACTCCATCCTCGCCAAGAACATCGTCGAGTATCGCGATGCCAACGGCGCGTTCGCCAACCGCGACGCGCTCAAGAAAGTCCCGCGCCTGGGCGACAAGACGTTCGAGCAGGCCGCAGGCTTCCTGCGCATCAACGACGGCGACAATCCGCTGGATCGTTCCTCGGTGCACCCGGAAGCGTATCCGGTGGTCAAGCGCATCCTCGACAGCATCAAGAAGGGCATCGGCGACGTGCTCGGCAACCGCGAGGCACTGCGTGGCCTGACCGCCCGTGACTTCACCGACGAGAAATTCGGCCTGCCGACCGTGGTCGACATCCTGTCTGAACTGGAAAAACCCGGCCGCGACCCGCGCCCCGAGTTCAAGACGGCGACGTTCCAGGACGGCGTGGAAGACATCAAGGACCTGCAGCCCGGCATGGTGCTCGAAGGCGTGGTGACGAACGTGGCGGCGTTTGGCGCCTTCATCGACATCGGCGTGCATCAGGACGGCCTGGTACACGTGTCGGCGCTGTCGACCAAGTTCGTGCGCGACCCGCACGAGGTGGTCAAGCCTGGCCAGATCGTCAAGGTCAAGGTGATGGAGGTGGACGTGAAGCGCAACCGCATCGGCCTGACGATGCGCCTCTCGGATGAGCCCGGTCAGACGGCCGCGCGCACGGGCGGCAGCGATCGCCCGAGCAGCGGCGGCGGTCGCCACGGCGGTCAGCAACGTCGTGCGCCGGAACCGTCCGGCGCCATGGCAGAAGCGTTCGCCAAGCTCAAGCGCTAACGCGCATTCTATTGAGCGGAACCCGCCCGGTTTTCGGACTCGGCGGGTTTTTTCATGGCCGCGTGCGGGCCGTTACAAGTCCTTACGCGCATGGATCTTTGCTAACACTCATGCGTCGTCGGCCAGTCTTTTCGGCCCGTTAAGGTGACACAGGCGCACCGCCTGGGACCCACGAGGAGAAACGCCATGAAGACGAGCCACACCCTGATTGCCGCCCTGCTTGCTGTTGCCGGTACCGCCGCTTTCGCGCAGACCACGCCCGTCCAGCAAGTTCAGCAAGACAATCAGCAGATTCGCCAGGACAACCGTGACATCCGCCACGACAACCGCGATGTCCGCCGTGATCGCGCGGACATCGGCGCCGACAAGGCCGCATTGAACGCCGACCGCGCCGCCCGCAACGCCGATCAACGCCGCGAAGACCGCGACCTGGCCAAGGGCAACGTCGGGGGTGCCGAATACTGGAACAAGAAGCGCGCCGAAGAGCAGCATGAAGTCAACGCCGAGCGCCGCGACCTGCACCGCGATCGCAAAGACCTGCGACACGACGTCAAGGACCGCAACCACGACGTCCACGCCCGCAACGACGAAGTCCGCGAGCGCAATCACGCCGCTGCGAAGATGTAATTGCGGCCCCGCCCCAACAAACAAAACGGCCCGTGCGTCTCTCTCGCACGGGCCGTTTTGTTATGCAGCGGAAGGTTGATCAGATTTCGACCTTGGTACCCAGTTCCACCACGCGGTTGGCGGGGATGTGGAAGAAGTCCGACGGCTTGGCGCCGTTTTGATGCATCCATGCAAACAGCCGCTCACGCCACATCGACATACCCGGCAGCTTGGACGGCACCACCGACTCACGCGCGATGAAGAACGATGTATCCATCAATTCACAGCGCGTGCCGATCTGCGGCTGCCCCAGTTCGAGCACGCGGTACACATCCGGCGTTTCCTTGAAGCCATAATCCGCCTTGACGATGTAGATGCCGCTGCCGAGATCGCGCACGGACACGCGGTGCTTGTCGTCCACGTAGGGAATATCGCGTGTGACGAAGCTGATGAAGATCACGCGCTCGTGGAGCACGCGGTTGTGCTTGAGGTTATGCAGCAACGACACCGGCACGAATTCGGTATTGCCTGTGAGGAAAACGGCCGTGCCCTCGACCCGATGCGGCGGATGGGCCAGCAACCCAGCCAGGAACGGCTCGAGTGGGATGCCATCCTCCAGGCTGCGCGCACGCAGAAGCTTCTTGCCCTTGTACCAGGTCATCAGGAGGAAGAACACACCGGCGCCCAGCGTCAACGGGAACCAACCGCCATCGCGGATCTTCAAGAGGTTCGCGGCGAAGAACGCCAAGTCCACCACCAGGAAACAGACACTCACGAGCGTCACCAGCGCCGGATGCCAACGCCAGACCGAGCGCATCACCACCGCAGCCAGCACCGTGGTAATGACCATCGTGGTCGTCACGGCGATGCCGTAGGCGGCAGCCAGGTTGTCGGACTTCTTGAACGCCAGCACCACGCCCACCACCAGGATCAGCAGCATCCAGTTGACCATCGGCACGTAGATTTGGCCGATCTCGGCTTCCGACGTGTAGCGAATGCGCATGCGCGGCACAAAGCCAAGCTGAATCGCCTGACTCGTCAGCGAGAACGCTCCCGAAATCACGGCCTGCGAGGCAATGACGGTAGCCGCCGCCGCAAGCATCACCATCGGGAGTTGCAGCGCTTCCGGCACGGAACGGTAAAACGGGTTTTCGATGGTGCTTGGGTCGGTCAGCAGCATGGCGCCTTGGCCGAAGTAGTTCACCAACAAGCTCGGCGCTACGATGAAGAACCACGCCCAGCGGATGGGCCGGGCGCCGAAGTGGCCCATGTCAGCGTACAGCGCTTCAGCGCCGGTCAGCACCAGAAACACCGAACCCAGCACGATGAACGCCTGCAGCGCATGGTCGTGCAGGAACGAAATCGCATACATCGGGTTGACGGCCACCAGAATCTGCGGCGCCTTCACCAGATTCATCATGCCCAGCGCGGCTAGCGCGGCAAACCACAGCAGCATCACCGGACCGAACAGCTTGCCGACCACCGACGTGCCGCTCCGTTGGATGAGGAACAGGACTGCCAGAATCACGATCGTGATCGGCAGCACAAACGGCGACAGCGCGGGCGCGGCGATCTCCAGGCCCTCCATGGCCGACAGGACGGAGATGGCCGGCGTGATCACGGCGTCGCCGTAGAACATGCACGCGCCGAAGACGCCCAGCATCATCAGCAGCGACATGCGCCGGGAATCGGTATTGGCCGTACGCAGCGACAGCGCCATCAGCGCGAGAATGCCGCCCTCGCCGTTGTTGTCGGCGCGCATGACGAACAGCACATACTTGAGCGACACCACGATCACCATCGCCCAAAACAGCATGGAGATGATGCCGAGCACCGCACCGCTGGAGAAGGGAATGCCGTGATCAGGGCTGAAGCATTCCTTGAGCGAATACAGCGGGCTGGTGCCGATGTCTCCGAACACCACACCCACGGCGCCGATCACCATGGCGCGCAGGTTCACGTTGGTCTGGGGCGACCCGGTTGCTGTGAGAGCTTGACTCATTAACTTGGAAATCGGCCGAACTTCTGGCCGCTCAAAAAATCGTGCATTGCACAATGAGGGCGGATTGTACTCCCCGCCTTCGTCACGCCAACCCCTCGAACGGGCATTCGTTGCCGCAGTGCATCACGATGCTCTGCCCTACAGGGAAAACGTTCCCCAGCGCCGAAATAAAATTGCCCAGGCATATAAAACCCGAATGGAGCACATTGTGCAACGCCAATCCGGCTCCCTAGCGTGCGGGCAACACATTGTGCGTGCGGCACTGCACATAGCCGAAAGTAGGACTGCAGCCGACAGAACTTTGTAGGAAAATGCCTGACAAACCTTTATTGCAAACTACGTTGAGCGACTTGCAACCAGCCGCCCGACGCATCCAAAACGGGGACGGCCTTGCCCCACTCATCCATCCGCATCCTGGGGCGTTCCAAGCCTTCGCTGACCGCACTGATCGTGCTGCTGGTTGTGGCCGCCCTATTGTTTACGATCCCGCGCATGATCCTGCCATGGGCGCAATCGGCCTTCATGCAGCGGCTCGACCCGTCTGTTTGGGCCGATTACGCCGGCCCGTACGATCTGGCAGCCGCCGTGGTGGCCGCCAGCGCGCTCATCATCTTCTTGCTGCGCCGCTAGGCGCGACCAGCCAGCATCAACGCGCCAGTGCGCGCGCGCATTCCGCCACCAGACCTGGGCCGCGATAGATCAATCCCGTATACAGCTGCACCAGCTGCGCGCCAGCGTCGATCTTCTCGCGCGCGTGCTCGCCCGCGAGAATGCCGCCCACGCCAATGATGGGCACAGCATCGCCCAGCAAACCATGCAAGGCGCGAATCACCCGCGTCGAGCCCTCGCGCACCGGCTGGCCCGACAATCCGCCCGCCTCTTCCGCGTGCGCCAGACCGGCGACGGCCTCACGGCTGATCGTCGTGTTGGTCGCAATCACGCCGTCCATCTTATGGCGCAGGAGCGCGTCGGCAACGTTGGCAATCTGGTCATCGTCCAGGTCTGGCGCGATCTTCAGTGCCACCGGTACGTAGCGCTTGTGCTGATCTGCCAGGCGCTGCTGTGCCCCGCGTAGCGTCCCGAGCAGACTGTCCAGTTCGCTCGCGCCTTGCAGTTGACGCAGGTTCTTCGTGTTCGGCGACGAAATGTTGACCGTCACATAGCTTGCATGCGGATACACACGCTCCAGGCAATGCAGGTAATCGTCGACGGCGCGCTCGATCGGGGTGTCGGCGTTCTTGCCGATGTTCAGGCCGAGCACGCCGCCGGCCTCACGCCACTTCGATGCCTTCACGTTATTGATGAACGCATCGACACCGCCGTTGTTGAATCCCATACGGTTGATGAGCGCATTGGCAGCCGGCAGCCGGAACATGCGCGGGCGCGGGTTGCCCGGCTGCGCACGCGGCGTGACCGTGCCAACTTCAATAAAGCCGAAGCCGAGCGCGCCGAGCGCATCGATATACGCGCCATCCTTGTCCAGGCCGGCAGCCAGCCCCACCGGGTTGGGAAACTTTACGCCCATCACCGTGCGCGGCCGCGGGGCTACGCGGCCACCGATGCAGCCCGAAAGGCCCATCGCGTGCGCCCGCTTGAGCTGATTCAGCGTGAAGTGATGTGCGTCTTCTGGGTCCATCGAAAACAGCAGCGGGCGGGCAAGCGGGTACAGGGCGTTGAGCACGGTCGGAATCAAGAGAAGAACGCGAAAGGCGGCATTGTAAACGGCCGGCACGCCGCAATGCATCGTGCGCACCGCTTTCGAACATGACTGCGCACGATGTGTCTAAGAACCCGTCGGCGCGTGGCATCGCGGGCCCTCTCCACGGGTAACATGCACCATCAATATGCATGCCGCGCGAAATAAGTGTTGCGTTGCCGCACAGGTTTCCCTATACTCTTTTATTCGACGGACGCGGGGTGGAGCAGTCTGGCAGCTCGTCGGGCTCATAACCCGAAGGTCGCAGGTTCAAATCCTGCCCCCGCAACCAGCCAGAAAGTCGAATGCGTTTCTACGGACGCGGGGTGGAGCAGTCTGGCAGCTCGTCGGGCTCATAACCCGAAGGTCGCAGGTTCAAATCCTGCCCCCGCAACCAGCCAAAGTAGAACGGCTCGCTCCAAGACCTGAGCCGAATCATCAAGCCCGCACACAGCGGGCTTTTTGTTTTCCGACGCCTCTGTGTGCACCGTTTCGCGTGCAACTCCGTGGATACTCCCGCCCCAACTGCGTCACGCGGGGCCACATCGCCGCGGTGATACACTGAGGCATTCCACCCGCGACGATTCCCCATGAAATTCTGTTCCAACTGCGGCCAGTCAGTCGTCTCGCGCATTCCCGCCGGTGACAACCGACTGCGCGACGTTTGCGACCATTGCAATACGATTCACTATGTGAATCCGCGCAACGTGGTTGGCACCGTGCCGGTTTGGAATGATCAGATCCTCCTGTGCAAGCGCGCCATTGAACCGCGCTACGGCTTCTGGACGCTGCCCGCAGGCTTCATGGAAATCGGGGAAACCACCGCGCAGGCCGCCAACCGCGAAACGCAGGAAGAAGCCGGCGCCAACGTCGAAATCGGCGAGCTGTATTCGGTGCTCAACGTGCCGCACGTGCACCAGGTGCACCTGTTCTATCTGGCCAAGCTGAACGATCTGGATTTCGCCCCGGGCGAAGAAAGCCTGGAAGTCGCACTCTTCCATGAAGCCGACATCCCTTGGGATGACTTGGCCTTCCCGACTGTCATCCACACGCTGCGTTGCTTCTTTGCAGACCGCGCAGCCGGCAGGCTAGCTGACGGCAGCTTCCGCCTCCACACGCTCGACATCTACAAGCCGATGCGCTCGGCTGCAATCGACACGCCGGCCACGACGCCGTAACACACAACCAACGTTGTCCGCATCATGATTGCCTGGCTGGATCCGCACGATCCCTTCCCGCCGGTCGATCGCGCGCTCGGGCCGGAGTCCGAAGCGCCCGGCCTGCTGGCCGCCAGCGCTGAGCTATCGCCGCAACGGCTGCTGATTGCGTATCGACAAGGCATTTTTCCGTGGTATGCCCAGGGCCAGCCGGTGTTGTGGTGGAGCACCGATCCACGCATGGTGCTCCGCCCCGAAGACTTTCGCGTATCAACCACGTTTCGCAAGACGCTGCGCCGCGTGCTTGACGACCCGGCCTGGGAAATCCGCATCGACCACGCCTTCCGCGAAACGATGGTCGCGTGCGCCACCACAGCGCGCCCTGGACAGCACGGCACGTGGATCACCGAAGACGTCATCCAGGCGTACACAGCCCTGCACCGCCGCGGCTACGCGCACAGCGTGGAGACGTGGCACGCCGGGCAACGTGTGGGTGGCCTGTACGGCGTGGCGCTTGGCCGCATGTTCTACGGTGAATCGATGTTTGCGCATCGCACCGATGCCTCGAAAATCGCGCTGGCAGCGCTCTGCGCCTTCCTCGGCGGTCAGGGCGTCGCGATGATAGACTGCCAGCAGGAAACCGAGCATCTGGCGTCGCTGGGCGGTGCCCCGGTGCCGCGCGCGGCGTTTCTCGCACATGTGCGCGAAGCGGCCAGCGCGCCGGCCATTGTGCCGTGGCACTTCGACAAATCGGTGCTCCGCCGGTGGACCGTACGCAATGAGCAAGCTTAAGGAACTCCCCCTCTCGGCATTGCAGTTCTATGCCACCGCGCCTTACGCATGCAGCTACCTCGATGGCCGCCTGGCGCGCTCGCAGGTCGCCACCCCGGCGCACCTGATCAACGCAGACGTCTATTCCAAGCTCGTGCGCGCTGGCTTCCGGCGCAGCGGGATCTTCACCTATCGCCCTCACTGCGACGATTGCCATGCGTGCACGCCATGTCGCGTCGTCGTTGATCAATATTCACCATCGCGGGCGCAACGCCGCGCCGCCGAGCGGCATCAAGGGCTTGAGGCGCTGGTTGCACCGCTCACCTATGTCGAAGAGCACTATCAGCTCTATCTGCTGTACCAGTCTGTCCGCCATGCGGGCGGCGGCATGGACCACGACAGCCGCGATCAGTACGAGCAGTTCCTGCTACAGAGCCGCGTGAATTCGCGTTTGGTGGAGTTTCGTGAGCCGCCCGAATCGCCATCGGCGGGCAAGCTGCGCATGGTGAGCATGATCGACGTGCTGGAAGATGGGCTGTCGTCCGTCTACACGTTCTACGACCCGATCGAGCAGAAGGCGAGTTATGGGACGTACAACGTCCTGTGGCAGATCGCTCAGGCGCAGGCGCTGGACCTGCCCTATGTCTATCTAGGCTACTGGATCGAACAGAGCCGAAAGATGGCTTATAAGGCGCTGTTCCAGCCACTGGAACTACTTGTCAATGGCGAGTGGCGGCGGTTTGAAGACGTGGTGCCGCGGACCACGGAAGAATGATCAGCGCGACGTGCGCTCGATCCCGACGTCGACTACACCGTACGTACTGATGCTGGAACTTTGGTTGTATTGATCGCGGGAAGTCGTACAACCTGCCAACGCACCGCCCACGCAAGCCAAGCCTGTCGCCCACAGTGTGGCGCGCTTCCACCAAGTCATTTTGCTCATGAGGTCGATTCCTTTCAGGGCGCGGTCGAAAGCCGCTCGGCGAGCGCCGTGTTGTTTGCGCGGACCATACCCGGAATCAGGAACATGTCCACCAGCACCCACAGCCCGCCGATGACGGCCAGCACCCAGCCCGCGGTGTTACCCATGTCACGAAACGCCAGCCATGTGCCGCCGATGTTGGCAATGGCCTGCGCGATACCGCTGCCTGGCCGCTTCAGGTAGAAGCGATGCGCCCCCAGGAAGCCCAGCAGAAACCACCAGAGGTAGGCAACGCCCGGACTCTTCTTCTGGGCGTCGTACAGCATGATTTCGCGGGCGGTCTGATTCATGGCATTGGCTGACACGGGAATAAGCTGTCAGACACTAGCACGCATCCTGCGTTCCATGTCGCCCCGCGATTACATGCTGGCGAGCTTCGCCTCAGCCTTGTCCGTCCACAAACGCATTTCGGCCAGCAACGACGACGGCGAGAACGAACAGCTTTCTTCGCCAAACGACACCGCCATATCCAGCCGCTGCAGCAAGGAGCGCCGCACCTGGTCATACGCCGGCGGCAAGATTGCCAACGGCGCGAGCACTGCGTCGTCGCGCCACTGCTTGAGCAAGTGCGGCAGGTCGGGCGACTTTGCGTGACGGTCGAGCGCGTCGCGCAGCGTTTGGAGGGATTCAGCGCTGGTCATGCTCGGGCCTTCTTCTCACGATACAGCTCGCGGAACGTCTTGCCTGCTGGGGCCGGCATGTCACGTGTGTCGGTCCAGCCTTTTCCGACGGGCAGCGAGTGGATCAGCTTCTTGTCACCGCCCATCCAACGCAGCACGCGCGCTGCAACCCAGGTACCGGCCGAGTACAACGCCGGTCGCCGTGCCATGAAGCCCCACACGCGCAAGCCAAAGCGCTCCGCTTGCGGGCGCAATTCGCGCTCCATTTGCTTCTCGCGCAGCGTACGCAACAGATCCGACAACGGGATGGACGCAGGACACACGCGATTGCATTCACCGCACAGCGTGGCCGCTTGCGGAAGGTCCAGTGCGTTCGACAGCCCCACGTAGCTCGGCGTCAGCACGCTGCCCATCGGGCCCGGATACACCCAGCCGTACGCATGGCCGCCGATCTTCTGATAGACCGGGCAGTGGTTCATGCACGCGCCGCACCGGATACAGCGCAGCATCTCCTGGAATTCGCCGCCGATCAGGCCACTGCGGCCGCCGTCGACGATGACGAAGTACATATGCTCTGGGCCATCCTTCTCGCCGGGCGCGCGCGGGCCCGTCAGCAGCGAGAAATAGTTCGAGATCGCTTGTCCGGTCGCCGAACGCGGCAACAAGCGCATGACGGTCGCCAGATCCTCGAGCGTCGGCAGCACCTTCTCGATGCCCGTCACGGCAACGTGCACGCGCGGCATGATCGTGCACATGCCTTCGTTGCCCTCATTGGTGACGATCGCCACGGAACCCGTCTCGGCAATGATGAAGTTGCCGCCCGTCACGCCCATGTCAGCGGACAGAAACTCGGGCCGCAGCACTTCGCGCGCCTCACGCGTCATCTCGGGAATGTCGGTCAGACGCGGCTTCTTGTGCGTCTTGGCGAAGAGATCAGCAATCTCCTCCTTATCCTTGTGCACTACCGGCGCAATAATGTGCGACGGCGGCTCGCTATCGTTGATCTGCAGGATGTACTCACCCAGATCGGTCTCGATGCTCTGCACGCCCATCTCGCCGAGCACCTGGTTCAGGCGCATCTCTTCGGTCACCATCGACTTGCTCTTGATGACCTTCTTGACCTCGTGCTGGCGGGCGATCTCTGCGACCAGGCGAGCGGCATCGGCCGTGGTTTCGGCAAACAGCACCTTGGCGCCACGGCGCGTCGCTTCCGCCTCGAAGGTGGCGAGCCAGACGTCGAGGTTTTCCAACGCGCGGTTGCGGCGCTCCTTCAGCGCTTCACGCGTAGCCGGAAAATCGATGTCCTGGATGGCTGCCGCGCGTGCGGTGACGAATTTGGTCGAGAGCTTGGTAAGGTTCTGCTGCAGGCGCTTGTCGGCGAGCTTCTGCCCGGCGCGTGCTTTGAATTCCATGCTGCGGACTTGCATGTGATGGCGTCTCCGTCGTGTTCTTGGCGTCGCGATTACGCGTCGCCCGCAAGGACTTGAGCGATGTGCAGCACGCGCGTGTGCGTGTCGCCCATACGGCGTAGCCGGCCTTCGATGTTGAGCATGCAGCCGACATCGCCGAGCACCACGGTATCGGCGCCACTGGCCTTGATGTTGGCGCATTTCTCATCTGCAATGGCGGTGGAGATATCGCCGTACTTGATCGAGAACGTACCGCCGAAACCGCAGCACGCTTCGCATGCGGGCATCTCGGTCAACTGCACGCCCGGCAGTTTGCCAAGCAGCTCGCGCGGCTGCGCTTTCACGCCCAACTCGCGCAGACCGGAGCACGAATCGTGGTACGTCACGTGACCGTGAAATTCGGAGTCGAGCGATTCGACGCGTGCCACGTTGACGAGAAAATCCGTCAATTCGTACACACGCGGCGCCAGGCGCTCATAGCGGCCCGCGAGTTCCGGATCGTCGCGAAAGAGATCGGCGTAGCCCTTGCGGATCATGCCGCCACAAGAACCGGACGGGACGACAACGTAGTCGAACTGCTCGAATTCCTTGAGCGTTTTCTCGGCCAGGTCGCGCGCCAAAGGGCGATCGCCGGAGTTGTAGGCGGGCTGCCCGCAGCAGGTCTGCGCGGGCGGCACCACGACGTCGTAACCGGCCTTTTCCAGCAGCTTGAGCACTGAAAACCCGATCTCGGGCCGCATCAGATCAATGAGGCAAGTGACGAACAAACCTACGCGCATGGGAGTCTCGTGTGTTCTGCTGGAAGCCGCCATTATGCGCCTGCTGCCTCGCCTGGCGCGGGTCTGCGGGCACAGAACTTCTTCATGTCGATGGTGAGAGCGCTTCACGAGGTGGCGCTAAGCACAGTTGCTGGCCGACCGAGAAAGCCTTCGAAAATACACGGAATCATGCGTCGGGATGGTGCGCATTTTCACATCGTGGGATAGAATTTTGCATCGCATCCGCAACCCACTGCACCCATGGCAGAAGCAGACAAGGACCCCGGCAAGACGTCTATCCAGGTCATCGAACGCATGATGATGCTGCTCGACGCGCTTGCCGATCACGCCGATCCGGTCAGCCTGAAGGCGCTGTCGGCCAGCACCGGCCTGCACCCGTCCACCGCGCATCGCATCCTGAACGACATGGTGGCTTGCCGCTTCGTCGATCGCTCCGACCCGGGCAGCTACCGTCTCGGCATGCGTTTGCTCGAACTCGGCAACCTGGTCAAGGCGCGCCTCTCGGTACGAGAAGCGGCGCTCGCGCCGATGCGCGCCCTGCACCGCCTGACGGGCCAGACCGTCAACCTCTCGGTGCGTCAGGGCGACGAGATCGTCTACATCGAGCGCGCCTATTCCGAGCGCTCTGGCATGCAAGTGGTGCGCGCCATCGGTGGCCGCGCACCGCTGCATCTGACTTCGGTTGGCAAGTTGTTCCTGGCTGCTGACGAACTCGGCCGTGTGCGCGCCTATGCGACACGCACGGGCTTGTCTGGCCACACCCGCACCTCCATCACGGATTTGCCCAAGCTTGAACGCGAACTCAACTGGGTGCGCACCAACGGCTACGCGCGTGACAACGAAGAACTGGAACTCGGCGTGCGCTGCATCGCTGCCGGCATCTATGATGATTCGCGCCGGCTGGTAGCAGGTCTGTCGCTGTCTGCACCGGCAGACCGGTTGCAGGACAGCTGGCTCGACAATCTCAAGGACACCGCGCTACAGATCTCCAAAGGCATGGGCTACACGTATGAAGAGGACGCCGTGCGCGCGGAGTGAGCCGCCGGTTTTGCTCAACAAAAAAGCGCGTCATCGAACGCGCTTTTTTGTTGGGTGATGCGGTGGCTCAGGCGCCGTGCTGCTCCGACGCCAGCACGGTGGCGGGCTGCGTCGACACCGGTACATTCCGCAGCGGCGCAGCCGCTTGCGTGGCCGGCTCGATGTGCGGATTGCGCTCCAGCCAATTGCGCACACGCGTGGCGTCCGCAAAGCGCGTGAGGTTGCCGGCCGAATCCAGGAACACCATCACGACATTGCGGCCATGCACGTTGGCCTGCATGACGAGGCAGCGGCCGGCTTCGTTGATGAAGCCGGTCTTCTGCAGGCCGATATCCCATTCGCCGCCGCGCACCAGACGGTTGGTGTTGACGTAGTGCAGCGTGCGGCCGTTGGCGCTGACCGTATGTTCGGGGGTGGTTGTGAATTGACGAATGAGCGGCACCTTGTAGGCAGCTATCACGATCTTGGCGAGATCCTGCGCGCTCGACACGTTGCTGCTAGACAGGCCGTTCGAATCTACATAGTGCGTATCGTTCATGCCGAGTTCATGCGCCTTGCGGTTCATGGCGGCAACAAATGCCGGACGACCGCCCGGATAGTTGCGGCCCAGCGCGGAGGCTGCACGGTTTTCCGACGACATCAGCGCCAGCAGCAGCAGGTCTTCGCGCGTGAGCATCGTGCCGAAGCGCAGGCGCGAGCCCGTGTTGCGCTCGTAGTCGCGATCCTCATCGGTAATTTCAAGCAGCTCGTCCATCGGCTGATGTGCATCGGTCACGACCAGTGCGGTCATCAGCTTGGTGATCGAGGCAATCGGCAGCACGGCCGACGAATTCTTCTGGAACAGCACTTCGCCGTTGTTCTGGTCCATCACCAGCGCAACGGAGGAACGCAGCGCCAACGCATCGGGCGTCGAACGCAGTCCCATCGCTTCACCAAGTGTCGGGGACGCCGGCACGAACGCCGCACGCACCGGACGTGCACCGCGCTCGACCATGATCACGCGACGCTTGCCTTTGACGGTGACGACCTTGCGGACTTTGGTGGAGGCGACTTCATCGCCGCTCGTAGCCGCGACTTTGGCGCTGGCCTTGCGATTGGCGACGGTCTTGCCTTTG
The DNA here is from genome assembly GCF_056280165.1 of Ralstonia sp. 110700041-2. Classification (NCBI taxonomy): domain Bacteria; kingdom Pseudomonadati; phylum Pseudomonadota; class Betaproteobacteria; order Burkholderiales; family Burkholderiaceae; genus Ralstonia; species Ralstonia sp. 110700041-2. Next base: position 122,226 of record NZ_JBSFAI010000005.1, read on the forward strand.
GATTTGGCTTTCTTGCTAGCGGCGGGTTTTTTGTCGGTCGTGGCAGCGTTGGCCACGGTAGTGACAGAGACGGCAGCGAGCGCGACGGTCATCAGCGAAACGAAGCCGAGACGTCGAAAAAATGAGGAAACAGACCGTGACATGGTTCGATCACCCGCGCGTGAGATGGCGCAAGTGTAGGCAAAAACAAAATTCTTAGCAAGATGAAGGACTTAGCTCACGGCCTTAAAGTTTGACCTGTGGAGCCTTATCATTCGGTCATCATTTCGACGCAATTGTCTGCCGGAGCAGGAGCCTAATCACGAAGAAAGTTGCACAAGACGCACATTTCTCCCCGTGTAGATCGGAAGTGGGACCGGAAAATACCCCGTGATTCGATCGCAAGTGACGACAATCACGGTTTACAACCGTCCCCAACATTCCCTCACAACACACGCGCCGCGTACGTCGAGTCGCAGATGGAAGTCTAACGACGGATCGGTCGTATCTGTTGACATAATTCGGCGACTTTTCACCGCCAATTCTCGCTTTGCACGAAGATGTGCGCTGTAGCGTGCAGGCAGCGCCGTGATAACGACGTCAGTCCAGGAACCGGGTGAAGTCGGAGACAGGCGCCCGCTCGGTGACAAGCGTATTTTCGATGGCGGCAGGATTCGCGTAACCCATCGACATGCCGCAGACGACCATCTCGTCATCCGTCAGCCCGAGATGCTCTGCGATGACCCGATGGAACTGCGTGAACGCGGCCTGTGGGCATGTATCGATGCCCCGAGCACGCGCGGCCACCATCACGGCTTCCAGGAACATGCCGTAATCGAGCCAACTGCCCTGCTCCATCACGCGGTCGATTGTGAAGATGATGCCGACCGGCGCATCGAAGAATCGGAAGTTGCGCGCGTGCTGTGCGTGCATGCGTTCCTTGTCGGAGCGTCCAATGCCGAGCAGGCCATAAAGATCCCAGCCGACCTTGCGGCGCCGACTCTGGTACGGATCGACCCACGTGCGCGGGTAGTACGGATACTCCTCGCGATGCAGCGTGTCCACCTCCGGGTGGTCGTACGCCACCAACACGGATTCGGACAAGCGCGCCTTCGACTCGCCCGTCAGCACATAGACCTTCCACGGCTGCGTATTGCTGCCTGACGGCGCACGGCGCGCTACATCGAGGATCGCCTCGATGTCTTCCCGGGCGACGGGCGTCGGCAAGAATGCGCGAACGGAGCGGCGCGAAGTGATTGCCTGATCGACGCGTTCGACTTCTGTGGAGGTGGGGCGTCGGTCGGTCATGGCGATGCGCAAAATTCAGGCGGTGATATTGGACGCGAGCGGTTCGAGCACAGCACGCAGCGCATCGGGCAGTGGCACCGGGCGACGTGTTTCGCGGTCGACGTAGACGTGCACGAAATGGCCCTGAGCGGCGGCCTCCTGGGCGTCGCAGCGGAACAGACCCACCTCATAGCGCACGCTCGTGTTGCCAAGGCGTGCAACGCGCAGCCCTGCCACCACGGGATCGGGAAACGACAGCGGCGCGAAGTAGTTGCATTGTGTCTCGATGACGAGGCCGATGGTGTCGCTGTGTTCAGGGTTCAGCACGCCCTGCTCGATCAGATACGCGTTCACCACGGTATCGAAGTAGCTGTAATAGACGACGTTGTTGACGTGACCGTAGACGTCGTTGTCCATCCAGCGCGTGGTGATGGTGTGGAAGTGGCGGTAGTCGTCGCGCGTCTGACGGGGCGTGCTCATAGGCGGCTGGCCGGTGGCAGTGGAAAGTGATCAGGATACGCCAGGCACTCAAACGCGGTCACTTGCGGATGACGAGCGCCACACCGCAGGCGGCAATCACCATGCCCAGCGCCGCAAGCGGCGGAAAACGTTCGCCGAACAGCGCCCACGCCATCACGGCGGTCGTAGGCGGCGTCAGATACAGGAGCGACGTCACCTTGGTGGCCGCGCCCCTGCGGATCAGCACAAAGAGCAGCGAGATCGCGCCGATCGACAGCGCCAGCACCGACCACACCAGCGAGCCGATCATCGGCAGCGTCCAATGCACCTCGCGCGTCTCAAACAGAAACATGAACGGCAGGCACAGCAGCGCCGATGCCCCGAACTGGATGCACGCGCCCATCCGCAGGTCGAACACCGGGCAATGGCGCTTTTGATAGAGCGTACCCACGGTGATCGACAGCAGCGCGCTCACGCACAGCGCAAGCGTCGTCGCGCCCACGCCCGCCAGATGCAACTTGTTGGCCACCACCAGGCCCACGCCCGCGATGCCGCATAGCAATCCCAACCATTGGCGGCCCGACACACGCTCCCCACGCATCGAGACATACAGCGCAGTCAAAATCGGCTGCATGCCGACGATCAGCGCAGTCATCCCTGCCGGCATGCCCAGCTTAACCGCTGCCCACACGCCCGCAAGGTACCCCCACTGCATCAGCAAACCGGCCACCGCGATGTGGCCGACTGTCGCCCAGTCGGTTTCGCCCGTGCCGGAGCGGCGCGGCAGCGGCACTCGCGCCATCCACACCAGCGGTAGCAGGCATACCAGCACGCCCACAAAGCGGAAAAACAGAAAGGTCATCGGCTCCGCATACGGCATCCCGTACTTGGCCACGATAAAGCCCGTGCTCCAGATCAACACGAACAGCCACGGCATGGCGACGACAAACAGGGAGTCGCGCGCCAAGTTTGGCGCGACGGAAGACGCTTGGGTCATGCGGAAAGCGGAAGAGAGTGCGAGGCGGCGGCCTCGTCGCGGGCCGCCCAGCGCTGTGCGTGCCGCGCAGCCAGCGCGATGGTCTGCGCGTGGACGGCCACGGTATCGTCGATATTGTTGCCGTAGCCGCCCGCCATGGTAACGGCAATCGGTATGCGCCGTTGATATGCGAAATCGAAGACTTCCTGGTCGCGCCGGGCCAGACCCTGGAGAGTCAGTTTGAGCCGGCCGAGGCGATCGCCCTCGTGCGGGTCCGCGCCGGCCAGATAGATGATCAACTGTGGCTTGAAGCGCCCGGCCAGGATATCGAGAGCGCCAGTCAGCGCCTGCAGATAGTCCTCGTCGCCGCAGCCATCGTGCAGGCCGATGTCCAGATCCGAGGCTTCTTTGCGGAACGGGTAGTTCTTCTCTCCATGCAAGGACAAGGTGAAAACAGCCGCGTCATCGCGCAGGATCGACGCCGTGCCGTTGCCCTGATGTACGTCGAGATCGACGATGGCGACCGGAAAATTCGCCGGCGTCCTGCCCGGCCGGCGCTGAATCCAGCGCGAGGCGATGGCAGCGTCGTTGAATACACAGAAACCGCCGCCCTTGTCCGCATAGGCATGGTGCGTGCCGCCCGCCAAATTGACGGCAATGCCATCCGCCAGCGCAGCCTCGCACGCGGCCATCGTGGCCCCCGCCGAACGGCGGCTGCGCTCGACCATTTCCGGCGACCAGGGAAACCCGATCTCCCGCTGACGCGCGGGGTCAAGCCGCCCGGCGCTTACCGCCTCAACATATTCAGACGTGTGCGCCAGCAGCAACGCGTCGTCATCGGCCCGCGGCGCCTCATGCATGGATAGCCCCGGCACGTCGGCCAGAACCCGTGCGCGCAGGTCGCTGTACTTGCGCATTGGAAACCGATGGCCCGGCGGCAGCGGCAAGACAAAGTGGTCGGTATAGAACGCCCGCATGTGAATAACAAATCGCAACGCAACAAAAATAGCACTCGGGCGCATCGTAACCTACGCTGCACTCGTATGTTTTTTGAGACGGATTTGCGGCCAGAGTTGGTCAAATGCATTTCGCATGCACCACGGACGCGCATTTTCCTGCCACAAAAAATTATGCCAAACGGTTGGTCACGCAATTCCTGTGCACGGAAAATCAACGAATTCTGTTTTTTGTGCGATGCACAAAGGACGCTTGACACTGGTTTGACATTCAACAACAATGAAATTGTTGCGATGCACCATCCCTAATTCATCGCGATGTCGCCTGGAAGGCCCGACGCAGACCGTCATGCTTTGTACATCTGGGCGATCTAAATTTTCATTTTGATTCCCCACCCACCTTTGTATTTGGAGAGACAACATGCTGACTCAGGAACAGATCGCTGCGGCGCATAAGGCCAACCTGGAAACGTTCTTCGGCCTGACCAACAAGGCATTTGAAGGCGTCGAAAAGCTGGTCGAACTGAACCTGCAGGTCGTCAAGGCTACCCTGGCCGAGAACGTCGAACACGCCAAGAAGGCACTGACCGCCAAGGACGCCCAAGAGCTGCTGTCGGTGCAAACCGCCGCAGTGCAGCCGCTGGCTGAAAAGGTTCTGGCTTACAGCCGTCACCTGTACGAAATCGCTTCGGACACGCAAACTGAATTCAGCAAGGCTGCTGAAGCGCAAATCGCTGAAAACAGCCGCAAGCTGCAAGCGCTGGTCGACAACGTGTCGAAGAACGCTCCGGCCGGTTCGGAATCGGCAGTTGCCCTGGTGAAGTCGGCTCTGTCGGCCGCCAACAACGCTTACGACTCGGTGCAGAAGGCCACCAAGCAAGCTGTGGAACTGGCTGAAAGCAACTTCCACGCTGCTGCCAACGCTGCCAGCAAGGCAACCGCTCAAGCATCGGCCCAAGCGCGCGCTGCCACCGGCAAGAAGTCGGCAACGACCGCTGCGTAAGCGCTAAGCTGCTTTCTTTAGTCCTCTGATTGTTGAAGCGGGCCTCCTTCGGGAGGCCCGTTTTGTTTTGGCCGTCGAGCCATCCTCCAAACACATCGTTTGCGTGCATTTACGCGGAACCCAAACGCGCGGCCGCTGGTCCATCCCACCGTGTTCGTTGGATTGTCTCCTCGGTCCCGCTACCGAAACCTGTCCTCAGTGGTGATCAGTGGGTACCTTTGCCCGGCTTCGGCCGGGTTTTTTGTGTGCATGGGAAACGTCTCCTCTTCAAATTGCGAACTTTTACACGCAGCCGACGCTCCATTCTGTATTGCGGTTCGCCGCCCTCTTCTCCTTCCCAATGTCTCGCGAATCCATGGCCAAGCGAAGTCTGATCGTCGCGGCTGCGCTTATCCTGCTGTTAGAAGAGTGGATCTGGAACGTCATGCGACAGGTAACCGCCCGTCTGGCGGCGCATCCCTGGGTCCAAGCGGCGGAGCGGAAGTTGGCGCAACTGGAGCCCATCGAAGCCCTCTGTGCCTTTGCCCTGCCAATGCTCGCATTGCTGCCGTTCAAGCTGGCGGCCGTCTACGTGCTGGCGCGGGGCCACCTCATTGCAGGCGCCATCGTTCTGGTCGCAGCGAAAATCGTCAGTACGGGGCTGGGCGTGCGCATCTATTCCGCCGTGCGCCCACAGTTGCACACGATCGCCTGGTATGCCCGCTGGGAATCCGCGTTCCTGGCATGGAAGCAGCGCATGCTGGCCACCCTGCAAGCAACATCGACCTGGCAAGCCTTCCAGGTACGAATTGCCGTCTGGCGCGCCCGTCGACATGGGACGATGCAGCAGATATGGCGCCGCCTGATCGCGGCAGTGCGCGTGCTACGTCGGCATCGGCGCCCAGCCGAGCCTCGGCACTGACCTGCCGCCGATCATCCCAAACAAAAGGGCCGCCCATTCGAGCGGCCCTTTTGTTTGCCAGCCAGATCCGGAGTTGCCTCCACACTCTGGCGGTTAATTGCAGTTCATCGCTTACGAGCCGGGGGCACGTCCGTGCAAACACCCTCGTAGATTTCCGCAGCCATGCCCACCGACTCACCCAGCGTCGGGTGCGGGTGGATGGTCTTGCCGATGTCCACGGCGTCCGCGCCCATCTCGATGGCCAGGCAGATTTCGCCGATCAAGTCGCCGGCGTGCGTGCCAACGATGCCGCCACCGATGATGCGGTGCGTTTCCTCGTCGAAGATCAACTTCGTGAAGCCTTCGTCGCGGCCGTTGGCAATCGCGCGGCCCGAAGCGGCCCACGGGAACACGCCCTTGCCGTACTTGATGCCCTGCGCCTTGCACTGGTCTTCGGTCAGACCTGCCCAGGCCACTTCCGGATCGGTATAGGCGACCGACGGAATCTGCTTGGCATCGAAATACGCCTTCTCGCCGTGCGCGGCTTCTGCCGCCACGTGACCTTCATGCACGGCCTTGTGTGCCAGCATCGGCTGCCCCACGAGGTCGCCGATCGCGAAGATGTGCGGCACATTCGTGCGCTGTTGCTTATCCACGTCGATGAAGCCACGGTCGGTCACCGCCACGCCGGCCTTCTCGGCGCCAATGCGCTTGCCGTTCGGGGTGCGGCCCACGGCCACCAGCACCATGTCATAGCGTTGCGGCTCGGCAGGTGCGGCTTCGCCCTCGAACTTGACGTAAATGCCGTCCGGCTTGGCCTCGACCCCGACCGTCTTGGTCTTGAGCATGACCTTGTCGAAGCGGCTCTTGTTCATCTTGTCCCACACCTTGACGAGGTCGCGGTCAGCGCCCTGCATCAGGCCATCGAGCATTTCCACCACGTCGATGCGGGCGCCCAGCGTGCTGTACACGGTCGCCATTTCCAGGCCGATGATGCCGCCCCCGATGACCAGCATCCTGCCCGGCACTTCGCGCAGCTCCAGCGCGCCGGTCGAATCGACGATGCGCGGATCTTCCGGAATGAACGGCAGCTTCACGGCCTCGCTGCCTGCAGCGATGATCGCCTTGGCAAAACGGATGACCTTCTTCTCGCCCGTCGTTGCCTTGCCGTCGCCGTCCGTCAGTTGCACTTCGAGGTGATTCGGATCCAGGAACGTGCCAACACCGCGCACGACCTGCACCTTGCGTGCCTTGGCCATGCCGGCCAGCCCGCCGGTCAGCTTGCCGATGACGGACTCCTTGTGCTTGCGCAGTTGGTTGATATCAACCGTCGGCTCGCTGTAGACAATGCCGTGTGCGGCCATCGCCTTGACTTCGTCCATGACGGCCGCCGTGTGCAGCAACGCCTTCGACGGGATACACCCCACGTTCAGGCAAACGCCGCCCAGCGTTGAGAAACGCTCCACCAGCACAGTGTTCATGCCCAGATCCGCACTGCGGAATGCGGCCGAATAACCGCCCGGGCCGGAGCCCAGGACGAGCATCTCGCACTCGATGTCGGCGCCGCCGGCGTGCTTGGCCGCTTGCGGTGCCGGGGCTGATGCTGCCGGTGCGGCAGCCGGTGCTGGGGCCGGAGCCGGCGCTTGTGCAGGTCCTGGAGCAGCAGCCGCGCCAGCTTCCGCCGTCGCGATCACCGTGCCCTTGCTGACCTTGTCGCCCACCTTGACTTTTACGTCGACGATCTTGCCAGCCACCTCCGACGGCACTTCCATGCTGGCCTTGTCGGATTCCAGCACGATCAGCGACTGCTCGGGCGCCACGGTATCGCCCGCCTTGATCAGCACTTCGATGACTTCCACCGCATCGAAATCGCCGATGTCCGGCACCTTGATTTCCACCACGCTCATTCCTGACTCCTTGTTCTTGTCGTCGGCACCCGGCATCGCCCGGGCCCGCTGACGCTTTTCAATCCTGCAGACGTACTGTGTGCACTTCGATCGGACCGCCCGAGCTCTTGTCGAATTCCACGCCTGCGGACACGCCCACCTGTGCAACGTCCGCCGCCGACTTGCCCGGCATGTCAAACACCGCCGACATGGCTCCCAGCGCAAAATTGCGCCCCGAGCCAATGCCCCAGAAGCGGTCGAACGAAAACACCTCGCGGTACGAATAGACGCCGTAGATGCCGGTGGCGTTGGCGATCAGGCAGGTGATCTGCGACGACTCGTACGGGTCGTCGTCGTCCTCCTTGGTGTTGACGAAATACTCGTCCTTGAGCTTTTCGTGCACCTTGAGGAAGGTCCGGAAGACGTCGTCACGCGTGCCGAGGCGACACTCATCGGCCAGACCCGCTAACAGACTCCGCATGACCGGGAAGTGGGCCGTCGTGCCCGCCAGCGCGATCAGCGAATCGCCCACCTGGAAGATCTTCTGGTTCTGCTCGTAGCCACGCGCCAGGCGCGTATCGCCGAACGTCACCAGCGAATCGGCCGCAATCGCCACTTCGCCGTCTTTCTTGACCACCACGCACGTCGTCATGTCGTCCTCGCCATCAATCCACTGACCAGTCCGCCGACCGCTGCAAACCCAACCGGGCCGGCACGCACAGGCCCGAAGCCAGATGCGTGCCGCGCCCGCGTGGGCTTACAGGCTGACGCGGCGGAAGTCCGCCAGCACGCTGGCCAGATACGCGTTGAAGCGTGCAGCCTCGGCGCCGTCGATCACGCGGTGATCGTACGACAGCGACAGCGGCAGCGTCAGGCGCGGCACGAACTGCTTGCCGTCCCAAACGGGCTTCTGATAACCACGCGACAAGCCAAGGATGGCCACTTCCGGTGCGTTGATGATCGGCGTGAAATGCGTGCCGCCGATGCCGCCCAGTGACGAGATCGAGAAGCAGCCCCCCTGCATCTGGTCCGGCTTGAGCTTGCCTTCGCGGGCAGCCTTCGACAGGTCCGCCATCTCCTTGGCGATGTCGATCAGACCCTTCTTGTCCGCATCGCGGATCACCGGCACCACGAGCCCGTTGGGCGTATCGGCCGCGAAGCCGACGTGGAAGTACTGCTTGAAGACCAGGTTGTCGCCGTCCAGGCTCGCGTTGAAGGTCGGGAATTTCTTCAGCGCGCCCACGACTGCCTTGATCACGAATGCCAGCATCGTGAACTTCACGCCGGCCTTTTCGTGGTCCTTGTTCATCTGCACGCGGAAGGCTCCCAGTTCGGTGATGTCCGCCTCGTCGTTGTTGGTGACGTGCGGAATCATGACCCAGTTGCGGTGCAGGTTCGCGCCGGAAATCTTCTTGATACGCGACAGCGGCTTCGGATCGACCGGACCGAACTTGGTGAAGTCCACCTTCGGCCACGGCAGCAGATTCAACTCACCGCCACCGGCCGGTGCACCCGCGGCAGCCTTGCCCGGCGCCGCAGCCTGGCCGCTCATCACGCCCTTGACGTAGCGCTGCACGTCTTCCTGCGTGATGCGGTTCTTCGGACCCGTGCCCCCGACCAGATTCACGTTGACGCCCAGCTCGCGCGCGTACTTGCGCACCGAGGGGCTGGCGTGAGCAGCCTTGCCAACCGTACCGACCGTGTCAGCGGTGTAGGTAGCGGGCGCTGCGGTCGACGCAACTGCGGGCGCAGCCGCAGGGGCCGGGCTCGGCGCAGCGGCAGCCGGTGCGGACACCGGCGCTTGTGCGGGTGCTGGCGCAGCAGCAGCGCCGCCAGCACCTTCCAGGACGACGATCAGCGTGCCTTGCGACACGGCATCGCCCACCTTCACGCGGATTTCCTTGACCGTGCCGGCAGCCGGCGACGGCACGTCCATCGTGGCCTTGTCCGATTCCAGCGTGATCAGCGACTGCTCGGCTTCCACCCTGTCGCCCACCTTCACGCTGATTTCGATGACGGGCACGTCGGTGTAGTCGCCGATGTCCGGCACCTTCACTTCAACCGTGCCGCCGCCAGCGGCAGCCGGCGCAGGGGCCGGAGCTTGCGCGGCGGGTGCGGGCGCCGGTGCAGCAGCGGCCGGAGCCGGTGCGGGCGCAGCTTGAGGTGCCGGGGCCGGTGCGGCAGCAGCGCCCTGCTCTTCGAGCAACAGCACCAGCGAGCCTTCCGACACGGTGTCACCCACCTTGATCTTCACTTCCTTGACGACGCCGCTCTTGGGCGAGGGCACGTCCATGGTCGCCTTGTCCGATTCCAGCGTAACCAGCGAATCTTCGGCGTTGACGGTATCGCCCGCCTTGACCAGCACTTCGATCACCGGGACGTCTTTGTAGTCGCCGATGTCCGGCACCTTGATTTCTACGACTTGACTCATTCTTCTGTCTCCAGAGGGTCTGGCGGCGAGAGCATCCGGCGGCGGACACGCGGTGCCCGCAGGCTACCGCATCGTGCAGGCAAATGCACGTTGCGGAAAGTCTGTCAGGGCGGTGCCCAGCCGGAACGCAACCCGCGCGCCCGGCGGCTCCGTTATACGGTCATCGGGTTGGGCTTGTTCGGATCGAGGTTGTACTTCTTCAGTGCCTCGGCCACCTTCTCGCGCGGCAGCACGCCTTCATCGGCGAGCGCCTTGAGCGACGCAACCGTCACCCAGTAGCGATCCACCTCGAAGAAGTGACGCAGCTTCTCGCGGGTATCCGAGCGGCCGAAGCCGTCGGTGCCCAGCACCACATAGCGACGCGGCACGAAGGCGCGGATCTGCTCGGCGAAAGTACGGACGTAGTCGGTCGAAGCGATGACCGGACCGCGTGCGTTCTTGAGGAGCTTCTCGACGTGCGACTCGCGTTGCGGTGCCGTCGGGTTGAGCAGGTTCCAGCGCGCGATGGCGTTGCCTTCACGGGCCAGCTCGGTAAAGCTCGGGCAGCCCCACAGGTCGGATTCCACGCCCCAGTCCTTCTTGAGCAGCTCGGCGGCGGCGATCACCTCGCGGAAGATCGTGCCCGAACCCAGCAGTTGCACGCGCGGTGCGTTGCTGTTTTCGACGCCCTTCTTGAACTGGTACATCCCCTTGATGATGTCCGCCTCGACACCCGCCGGCATTTCCGGGTGCTCGTAGTTTTCGTTCATCACCGTCAGGTAGTAATAGACGTCTTCCTGCTCGACATACATGCGACGCAGGCCGTCTTGCATCACCACCGCCAGTTCGTACTGGAAGGTCGGGTCATACGAGATGCAGTTCGGGATGGCAGCGTGGTACACGTGCGAGTGGCCGTCTTCGTGCTGCAGGCCTTCGCCGTTCAGCGTGGTACGGCCAGCTGTGCCGCCCAGCAGGAAGCCGCGCGAGCGCATGTCGCCGGCGGCCCAGCAGAGGTCGCCGATACGCTGGATGCCGAACATCGAGTAGTAGATGTAGAACGGGATCATCGCCACGCCATGCGTCGAATACGACGTAGCGGCCGCGATCCAGTCGCACATGGCACCGGCTTCGTTGATGCCTTCCTGCAGCACCTGACCCGTCTGCGATTCCTTGTAGAACATCAGTTGGTCGTGATCCTGCGGCACGTACTTCTGGCCTTCCTGGTTCCAGATACCCACCTGGCGGAACAGACCTTCCATGCCGAACGTACGCGACTCATCGGGCACGATGGGCACAACATGCTTACCGATGTTCTTGTCCTTCAGCAGGATGTTCAGAATGCGCACAAAGGCCATCGTCGTGGACACTTCGCGGCCTTCACCGGTGGCTTTGAGCAACGCGTCGAACGCAGCCAGCGCGGGAATCTGCAGCGCGTCGGCCTTCTGGCGACGGGCCGGCAGGTAGCCGCCCAGGTCCATACGGGCCTTGCGCATGTATTCGAGTTCCTTCGAGCCTTCTTCGAACTTGACGTACGGCACGTGCTCGAGCTGGTCGTCGGCAACCGGAATGTTGAAGCGATCACGCAGCTTGCGGATGGCGTCCACCGGCATCTTCTTCTGCTGGTGGGCGATGTTCATCGCTTCGCCGGCCTCACCCATGCCATAGCCCTTGATGGTCTTGGCGAGAATGACGGTCGGCTGACCCTTGTGGTTGGTCGCCGACTGGAATGCCGCGTAGATCTTGTGCGGATCATGGCCGCCACGGTTCAGCGCCCAGATGTCGTCGTCGGACCAATCGGCCACCATGGCCTTGAGTTCCGGCGTGTTGAAGAAGAACTCGCGCACATAAGCGCCGCTCTTCGATTTGAAGGTCTGGTACTCGCCGTCGACGCATTCCATCATGCGGCTCATCAGCAGGCCCTTCGTGTCGCGGGCAAGCAGCTGATCCCAGCGGCTGCCCCAGATGACCTTGATGACGTTCCAGCCTGCGCCGCGGAATTCCGATTCCAGCTCCTGGATGATCTTGCCGTTGCCGCGCACCGGACCATCCAGGCGCTGCAGGTTGCAGTTGATCACGAAGACGAGGTTGTCCAGCTTTTCACGGCCGGCCATGCCAATCGCTCCCAGCGATTCCGGCTCGTCGGTTTCGCCGTCGCCCAGGAACGCCCAGACCTTGCGGTTTTCCCAGTTCTGGATCAGGCCGCGGCTGGCCAGGTACTTGGTAAAGCGCGCCTGGTAGATCGCCATGATCGGGCCCAGGCCCATCGACACGGTCGGGAATTGCCAGAAATCCGGCATCAGCCACGGGTGCGGGTACGACGAGATGCCCTTGCCGTCGACTTCCTGGCGGAAGCTGTCGAGTTGCTCCTCGCTTAGACGGCCCAGCAGGAATGCGCGCGAGTACACGCCCGGCGCCGAGTGCCCCTGCACGAAAACCATGTCGCCGCCGTGCTTGTCCGACGGGGCGTGCCAGAAGTGGTTGTAGCCGACGTCATACAGCGTGGCCGCCGAAGCGAACGACGAGATATGCCCGCCGACGTTGGTGTCCTTGTTCGCGCGCAGCACCATCGCCATGGCGTTCCAGCGCGTATACGAACGGATGCGATGCTCGATTTCCTGGTTGCCAGGAATGCGGTCCTGGTTCTCGACCGGGATCGTATTGATATAGGGGGTTTCTGCGTGCAGCGGAGACGTCACGCCGTTGATGCGCGCGTACTCGATCTGCTTGTCGAGGAGGAATGCCGCGCGCTGCGGGCCTTCCGCGCCGATGACGCCTTGCAGCGCCTCCAGCCATTCCTTGGTTTCCTGGGGATCAACGTCGCTGGCGCTCGTGGCACCCAGGACTTGTTCTGGTACGGCCGACATGGCGGTCTCCTTGGTAGCAGTAACGGTAGTTGCGTCTCTTGTGAGGCGCCCACTGGCACGCGCGTTCACACGCACGCAAGGGCCACCCCGACTTTTGCGCTGATTCTATGGGCACCCGCAAACGCAGCACAAGCGGAATTTTCAAATTGCGATATGGTTTTTTATAATGTGGAATATTGCCGCGACGCAAAACAAATCACCTTTGACATTGCAGCGCAGCATTTTCCGAGCGAACAAGACACCTCACCAAGCGGTTTCCCCAAGCGACCCGCAGGTTGATTGCCGTTACACTTAGTTTTGCGCAGTTGCACAGATGTCCACTCCTTTACCTCCGCAGAATTCCGGCGTTCGTCCGCCCATCATGCTTGCCCCCTCCCACGCTTCGCAGGACCCGGCCGCCAAGTCCGAGCCGTCAACGCCTGCGGCGCCTGCGCCCATTTCCGTGAACGCGTCCGAACAGCCGTCGGACGAGGCCGTTCGCCCGAACATGCCCCGCCGCCTGTGGCTGACCCGCCTGGGCCGGCTGTGGACGACCAACTGGTTCATGTTCATCCCGCTGGTGGCAATCGTCCTGTTTGCTGGCGCGATGATTTTCATCCTGTATCAATTGCACGCCACGGAGGTGCAGCAGCAGCGCGACGCCCTCTACCGCGATGCCGCCTGGGCCGAGCAGAAGGTTCGCCTGTCCCTGCAGAGCAACCAGGATCAGGTGGCCGCCCTGGCACGCGACATCGGTGCTGCGCAGCTTGACCCGAGCGCCTATCGCGATGCCGCCCGCCAGCTCCTGCGCGAGAACCCGGAGCTTGTCTTCATCAACTGGCTGGATGCCACGCGCCGCCCGCGCTGGGCGTTCCCGTCCACCTCCGAATTCACGGCGCGCGTGCGCGAAACACGCGACCATCCGCTCGAACCCGAAATCCAATCTGCCTACGATGCCGCGCGTGAAACGCAGCGTGCCGTCTATTCGCGCCCCATCCAGAACGAGCGCGGCGAGAGCTTCATGCTGATGGAAGTCCCGATCGTGCGCGACAACGAATTCCTCGGCACGGTGGGCGCCATGTATTCGGTCACGGGCATCCTCACGCAACTGCTGCCGGGCGAGTTGACAGACCGCTACCGCTTCTCGCTGGTCGACAAGAACAACGTGGTCCGCGCAAGCACGTCGTTGCGGCCGGTGCCCAAGGCGGCGGCGTCGTACGAGGTGCTGCTCGACCCACCGGGACATTCGCTCTCGCTGCGGGCCGAGGCGTATCCCGCTCCGTCCAACCTGCCCAACAACATGCTGATGTGGCTGGTGGCCGGCCTGTCGTGCTTCGTGATCTGGAGCCTCTGGAGCGTGTGGCGCCACACCAGCCGCCGCTCTGAAGCGCAGCGCGCGTTGCTGGCGGAAACGTCGTTCCGCCGCGCTATGGAAAACTCCATGGTGATCGGCATGCGTTCGCTCGACCTCAACGGCCGCATCACCTACGTGAACCCGGCGTTCTGCCGCATGATCGGCTGGACGGAAGCCGAGCTGGTCGGGCGCATGCCGCCCTTCCCGTATTGGCCGCCCAATGAGATCGGCGAGATGCAGAAGCACATCGAGCTGACCTTGCGTGGCAAGGCGCCCGCCAACGGCATGGAATTGCGCATGATGCGCCGCGACGGTACGAGCTTCTATGCGCGGATGTACGTCTCGCCGCTGATCGATGCGCGCGGCCGGCACACGGGGTGGATGAGTTCCATCACGGACATTACTGAGCCCAAACGCGCCCGTGAAGACTTGGCCGCCGCGCACGACCGCTTCACCACGGTGCTGGAGAGCCTGGATGCGGCCGTGTCCGTGCTCTCGACCGACAAGGCGGAGCTGCTGTTCGCCAACCGCTACTACCGCCAGCTTTTCGGCTGGGAGGCGTTCGGCCACCTGCAGCTCTCCGGCAACGACGTCAACACGGAAGACGTTTCCAGCGATGCACTCGACCTGGTGGACGCCTACGCCGGCCTGCCCGCGTCCGAGTTGACACCGCACGCGGCAGATGCGCGCGAAATCTATGTGCCATCGATGCAGAAGTGGTTTGAAGTGCGGCGCCGCTACATCCAGTGGGTCGACGGCCACCTCGCACAGATGCAGATCGCCACCGACATCACCGTGCGCAAGGCCGCCGAAGAGATGACGCGCCAGCACGAAGAGCGCCTGCAGTTCACCAGCCGCCTGACGACGATGGGCGAGATGGCCTCATCGCTGGCGCACGAGCTGAACCAGCCGCTGGCTGCCATCAACAACTACTGCATGGGCGCCGTCGGCCGCCTGAAGAGCGGACGCAGCACGCCGGAAGAGCTGATCCCGGTGCTTGAGAAGACCTCCGCCCAGGCCGTGCGTGCCGGCACCATCATCCAGCGCATCCGCGGCTTCGTGAAACGCAGCCAGCCGCAGCGGCGCGAATCCGACCTGCGCGAGATCGTTGCCGACGCCGTGGGTCTGGCCGAACTCGAAGCCACGCGGCGCGGCATCACCATTCTCACGCGCCTGCCAGGCGACTTGCCGCATCTGTATGTCGATCCGGTGCTCATCGAGCAGGTGCTCGTCAATCTGCTCAAGAACGCCGCCGAAGCCATGGCCGCCCACCCGCGCCTGCGCGCCGCCAGCGTGCTGCGCCTGCACGCCAACCTGATCAACGACCCGGAAAATTCCGTGCTGATCGAGGTGATCGACCAGGGCCCGGGCGTGGACGACAGCACTAAGGAGCGGCTGTTCGAGCCGTTCTTCAGTACAAAATCCGACGGCATGGGTATGGGACTGAATATCTGCCGCTCCATCATAGAATCCCACCTCGGCAGGCTCTGGGTAGAAAACAACGCCGATGGCATCGGCTGTACGTTTAAAATCATCTTGCCGCTGAATCCGCTGTAAATCGTTTTTAAAACATAGAACGTAGACCGAGGACTCCTCCATGAGCACAACGCCCGCCGCAGTTGCGCCGCGCAACGAAACCGTGTTCGTCGTCGATGACGATGAAGCCATGCGTGACTCGTTGACGTGGCTGCTCGAAGGCAACGGCTACACCGTCCGCACCTACCGCAGCGCAGAAGAATTCCTGGTCGACGACAAGCGCGGCGAAGGCGTCGGCTGCCTGATCCTTGACGTGCGCATGCAAGGCATGAGCGGCCCCGAGCTGCAAGACCGCCTGTTGGCAGAGAACAACCGCATGCCGATCGTCTTCGTCACGGGCCACGGCGACGTGCCGTTGGCCGTGTCGACCATGAAGAAAGGCGCGGTCGACTTCATTGAAAAGCCGTTCGACGAATCCGAACTGCGCGAGCTGGTGGAACGCATGCTCAGCAAGGCGCGCAGCGAAGACTCGGTCGCCCGCGAGCAAAAGGCCGCCAAGGACCTGCTCGGCCGCCTGACCACACGCGAGCAGCAAGTGCTGGAGCGCATCGTCGCCGGCCGCCTGAACAAGCAGATCGCCGACGATCTGGGCATTTCCATCAAGACGGTGGAAGCACACCGCGCCAACATCATGGAAAAGCTCAACGTGAATACGGTGGCAGACCTGCTGCGCCTGGCCCTGTCGCGCAACGCCTGATTCGGCTGCAGGAAAAACCAAGCGATCATCCGGGCGGCCGGAAGGGAGGCGGCGATTTATAATCGCGGTTTGCCCTCTCCCTCCTCCGCCCAGCCATGACCGCCCAACTCATTGACGGCAACGCGCTTGCCAAACAACTCCGCGCCGAGGCCGCACAGCGCGCCGCCGCCCTGACCGCGCGCGGCCACCAGCCCGGCCTCGCCGTCATCCTCGTCGGCGAAGACCCGGCCAGCCAGGTCTACGTGCGCAACAAGATCAAGGCCTGCGAAGACAACGGCTTTCTGTCCAGCTTCGACCGCTACCCCGCCGACCTGTCCGAAGCCGACTTGCTCGGCCGCATCGACGCCCTGAACCGCGACCCGCGCATCCACGGCATCCTGGTCCAGCTGCCGCTGCCCAAGCACATCGACAGCCACAAGGTGCTCGAAGCCATCGCGCCCGAGAAAGACGTGGACGGTTTCCACGTGGCCAATGCCGGCGCCCTGATGACCGGCGCCCCGCTGTTCCGCCCGTGCACGCCGTACGGCTGCATGAAGATGCTGGAATCGATCAACTACCCGGTGCGCGGCGCCAATGCGGTGGTGGTCGGCGCCTCGAACATCGTCGGCAAACCGATGGCGATGCTGCTGCTGCAATCCGGCGCCACCATCACGATCTGCAACAGCAAGACGCGTGACCTTGCCGCCCACACGCGTGAGGCCGACATCATCGTGGCCGCCGTCGGGCGCCGCAACATCATTACCGCCGACATGGTCAAGCCGGGCGCGGTCGTCATCGACGTGGGCATGAACCGCGACGACGCCGGCAAGCTGTGCGGCGACGTCGACTTTGCCGGCGTCAAGGAAGTCGCCGGCTACATCACGCCGGTGCCGGGCGGTGTCGGCCCGATGACGATCACCATGCTGCTGATCAACACCCTGGAAGCCGCCGAGCGCGCTGCTGAAGGAGCCGCGCTGGCGGCGTAAGCTTCACCCTGATCCAGTTGGAAACGGAAAAAGCGTCCCCACCTGTTGGATCGGACGCTTTTTTTGTCCCCCGAGTTTCTCTACCGAGCCCGCCATGACCGACATTTCGCCCAAGGTTGCCACTCCGGCCAACAATCCGCTGCTCGATTTTTCTGGTCTGCCGCGCTTCGCGGACATCCGCCCGGAACACATCACGCCGGCCGTCGACGTGCTGCTCGAGCGTGCCGCATCCGCGGTGGCGCAGGTCAAGGACCCCGCCACGCCTGTCAGCTGGAACACCGTCGTGACCGCACTGGAAGAGGCCACCGAGCCACTGGGCCGCGCCTGGGGCATCGTCAGCCACCTGAGCGCCGTCGCCGACACGCCAGAGCTGCGCGAAGCCCATGCCGCCAATCTGCCGCGCGTGACCGAATTCTGGTCGGGCCTCGGCCAGGATCTGGAGCTGTTCGAGAAGTACAAGGCGATTGCCGACAGCGCGGAATACGCCACGCTGTCGCCCGCGCGCAAGAAGCTGCTTGAGAACGAACTGCGCGGTTTCCGCCTGGGCGGCGCGGAGCTGCCCGAAGACCAGAAGCCGCGCTTTGCCGCCATTCAGGAACAGCAGGCGCAACTGACCAAGGCCTTCAGCGATCACGTCCTGGATGCGACCAACGCCTACGCTCTCGTCATCGACGACGAAGCCCGCCTCGCCGGCTTGCCCGACGACGCCAAGCAGGCTGCGCAGGAAGCTGCACGCCGCGACAACCCTGATGCGACGGGCTGGAAGTTCTCGCTGCACTTCCCGTCGTATTTCCCGGTGCTGCAATACGCGGATGACCGCGCGCTGCGCCGCACGCTGTACGAAGCCAACGTCACGCGTGCGTCCGAACTGGGCGCGCAGTACGGCGGCGGCAAGGCCGAGTGGGACAACACCGCCAACATGGCCGAGCAGCTCACGCTGCGCACCGAAGAAGCGCACATGCTGGGCTATCGCAATTTTGGCGAAGTGTCCCTCGTGCCCAAGATGGCCGATTCGCCCGAAGACGTGCTGCGCTTCCTAGGTGAACTGGCCGACCGCGCCCGTCCGTTTGCCGAGAAGGATTGGGAAGAGCTCCAGGCCTTCGCCAAGACCACGCTCGGCATCGACAAGCTCGAACCGTGGGACATGGCCTACGCGTCGGAAAAGCTGCGCGAGGCACGCTACGCATTCTCCGAGCAGGAGGTGAAGCAGTACTTCCCGGAACCGGCCGTGCTGGATGGCCTGTTCAATGTCGTGCAGACGCTGTTCTCGGTGAAGATCCGGCCAGAGGCAGCGGCGGTGTGGCACCCCGACGTACGCTTCTTCCGGGTCGAATCGCCCCAGGGTGAGCTGCTCGCACAGTTCTACGTCGACCTGTACGCGCGCGAAGGCAAGCGTGGCGGTGCATGGATGGACGACGCGCGCGGCCGCAAGCTGCTGGGCGATGCGGGTGTGCAAACCCCCGTGGCTTACCTCACCTGCAACTTCTCCGGCCCGGTCGGCAACAAGCCCGCGCTGTTCACCCACGACGAGGTCATCACGCTCTTCCACGAGTTCGGCCACGGCCTGCACCACATGCTCACGCAGGTGGATGAGCTGGGCGTATCGGGCATCAACGGCGTTGAATGGGATGCGGTGGAGCTGCCGTCGCAGTTCATGGAGAACTTCTGCTGGGAATGGGAAGTGCTCTCGCGCATGACCCGCCATGTGAATTCCGGCGAACCGCTGCCGCGCAAGCTGTACGACAGCATGCTGGCCGCGAAGAACTTCCAGAACGGCATGGCGACGCTGCGCCAGATCGTGTTCTCGACGTTCGACATGCACCTGCACACGGACTTCGACCCGAAGGGCGCGACGTCGGTGCTGGAGCTATCGCGCCAGATCAACAATCGCTTCCACGTGGTACCGCAGGCCGAGTTGTCGCGCTGGCCGAACACGTTCAGCCACATCTTTGCGGGCGGCTATGCGGCGGGCTACTACAGCTACAAGTGGGCCGAGGTGCTGTCCGCCGATGCCTATGCGGCGTTCGAAGAGGCCAGTAAGCTGGGCGGCTCGGTGCTCGATGCGGAAACCGGGGCACGCTATCGCCGTGAAGTACTGGCCGTTGGTGGCAGCCGCCCGGCCATCGAATCGTTCACGGCTTTCCGCGGCCGCGCTCCCAGCATCGACGCACTGCTGCGCCATGGCGGCATGATGGCGGAAGCCGCGTAACGGCCTGCTCGGCCAGCCGTGACAACGCCGCTTCGCGCCTCGTACCGAAGCGGCGTTTTCATTCGGGCCCGCAGCGCTTGATGGCACAATATCGCACCCCTGGACGGCGCCAAAGTGCGCGCCGTCGCCATTTGCAAGGACCGAGCCCTCATGCGTGTCGCCACCTGGAACGTCAACTCTTTGAAGGTCCGCCTACCGCACGTGCTGCAGTGGCTGGCTGAGCGCGAAGCCGACGCCACGCCCATCGACCTGCTCTGCCTCCAAGAGCTCAAGCTGCCCGATGACCGCTATCCGCTCGCCGAACTGGACGCAGCGGGCTATACGTCGTTGTTCACAGGCCAGAAGACCTACAACGGCGTTGCCATCCTCTCGCGCAAGGCCTCTGTGCCAGAAGGCCGCGATGTGGTGAAGAACATCCCGGGCTTTGCCGACGAGCAGCAGCGCATCGTAGCCGCCACGTATGACGTGGACGGTGGCCCGGTCCGCGTGATTTCTGCCTACATCCCAAATGGACAAGCACTCGATTCCGACAAATTCGTCTACAAGCTGCGCTGGCTGGAGGCACTGCAGGCATGGCTGACGAGCGAGTTGGCGGCAAACCCACGCCTGATGCTGCTGGGCGATTTCAACATCGCTCCCGAAGATCGCGACGTGCACGACCCGAAAAAGTGGGAAGGCCAGAACCTGGTGTCTCCGGAGGAGCGGGCGGCGTTTCGAGCGATGCAAGGCGCCGGGCTGGTCGATGCCTTCCGCATGTTCGAGCAGGAAGACAAGCTGTTCTCGTGGTGGGATTACCGCATGTTCGGCTTCAAGCGCAACGCCGGCCTGCGGATCGACCACATCATGCTGTCGCCTGAACTCGCCAAGCTGTGCGAGTCGTGCCATATCGACCGCGTGCCACGCACGTGGGAGCAGCCTTCGGACCACACACCCGTGGTCGCCGCCCTGCGCCGCGCATAAGGAGTGCCCGGCATGGCTTCCGCCTTCAAGCACCGCAATCTTCCGCATCTCCTGCTGCGCGCGCGTGAGACCTTCATGGCGCGCTTTCGGCCGATCCTGCGCGAGCATGGCATCACCGAACAGCAATGGCGCGTGTTGCGTACGCTCAACGATACCGGCGACATGGAGCCCAACCAACTCGCCGATGCATGCCTGATCCTGAGCCCAAGCCTGACGCGCATGCTGGCGGCGATGGAACAATCCGAGATGATCGTGCGGACGAAGTCGTCGGTGGACCAGCGCCGGCAGGTGATTTCACTCACGCCTAAGAGCCGCCAGTTCCTGGCCGACGTGGAACCGCAGGTGGATGCCGAGTACGCGCGCATTGAGGCGCAGCTGGGCCGCGCGCGGCTGGACGCGCTCTACGCCGCCATCGATGAGTCGATCCACGTCATGGAAACGCGCACGCCGATGGGGCGCTTCACTGGCGACGCGTAACACCCGTCAATACACGCTGCCGGCCGGCTGCGGCTTGGCACCGCCCTCTTCCTTGAATGCCTGCGCCAGCTGTTCGGCGCTGCGCGCCAGCAGGGTGACATCCGTCCCTACCGCAACAAAGGTCGCACCGAGCGACAGGTAGTGCTTCGCTTGCGCCTGATTCGCCGACAGAATGCCCGCCGCCTTGCCCGACGCGACGATGCGTTGAATCGCGCCGTCGATCGCCTGGCTGACTTCCGGATGCCCCGGCGCGCCGAGGTGCCCCATGGACGCCGCGAGATCGCCCGGGCCGATGAAGACGCCGTCCACGCCTTGCACAGCAAGAATCGCGTCGAGATGCTCCAGGCTCTCTGCAGTTTCGACCTGGACGAGCGTGCACATCTGCGCATCGGCCTGGTGGAGGTAATCGCCCACGCGGTTCCAGCGCGATGCGCGAGCCAACGCGCTGCCAACGCCGCGAACACCGTTGGGCGGATAGCGCATCGCTTCCACGGCGGCACGCGCTTCGTCGGCGTTCTGGACCATCGGCACCAGCAGGGTCTGCGCGCCGATATCCAGCAGGCGCTTGATCTCGACCGAATCGTTCCAGGCAGGCCGCACGATGGGATGCGAAGCATACGGCGCAACCGCCTGCAATTGCGCGAGCGTCGATTGCAGTTGGTTTGGCGCGTGCTCGTTGTCGATCAGCAGCCAGTCAAAGCCGGCGCCCGCGACGATCTCCGCCGGGTACGGATGCGTCATTGCCAGCCACAGGCCGATCTGCGGCCGGCGTTCGGCCAGCGCGCGCTTGAAGTTGTTCACCGGAAGTTGCATGGCGAGGCCATCCTTTGAGCGTTAGACGGTTAGGCGAAATGACAGGCGATGCTGCCAAGCGGACCGTAGTCGCAATGGAATGTATCACCGGGCCGAGCGGCCACCGGCCGCGTGAACGAGCCGCCAAGGATGACCTGCCCGGGCTCCAGCGCCACGCCGTGCGGCGCCAGCTTGTTGGCCAGCCAGACGACACCGTTGGCCGGGTGATTCAGCACGCCGGCCGCCACACCCGTCTCTTCGATGACGGCGTTGCGTGAAAAGATGGCGCTGACCCAGCGCAGATCCACATCGCGCATGCGGATGGGCCGGCCGCCCATCACGACGCCGGCATTGGCGGCGTTGTCGGCGATCGTGTCAAACACCTTGCGTGGACGCCCGCTGTCGGGATCGATCGATTGCGAGCGCGCGTCGATGATCTCCAGCGCGGGAATCACGTGATCCACCGCGTCATACACGTCGAACAGCGTCACCTCCGGCCCCTCCAGCTGCTTACCGAGCACGAAGGCGAGTTCCACTTCCACACGCGGCACGATGAAACGGCTGGCGGGGATCTCACTGCGCTCGGCAAAGAACATGTCGTCGAGCAGCGCACCGTAGTCCGGCTCGTCGATCTGTGACGACTGCTGCATCGCACGTGAGGTCAGTCCGATCTTGTGCCCCTTCAGGCGTCGCCCCTCTGCCTGCTTCATCGCGACCCATTCGCGCTGGATGGCGTAGGCGTCTTCGATGGTGATCTCGGGGTGGTCAAGCGAAACCTGGCGGATCTGCTTGCGATCGATCTCGGCCTGGTGCAAGCGGCGCGCGATGGTTTGGATGGTCGTGGTGTCGAGCATGCGTCAAGCCTTGCGAAAACGCGCGTGGATGTTGTTGTGCTTGTAGCTGCCGCCCTCGTCAAACTCGGTCAACTCCATCGACAGCGCCAGATAACGGCGCGCAAAGGCCTCGGCAAAATGTGCCTTGACTGCCTCGAACAGCGCGTCGCACGCGGCTTTCTTGACCTCGGGCGTACGGCCCGCTGCGATCTTGAGCGTGACATGGACGAAGGCGTCGTCCTCTTTTCCGTCGGCCACGCGGTAGTCGGTCAGCTTGATGGCGCGCGAACGGATCCCGCCGGTCGGAAACACACCGTTCTGCGCCATCAGCGTCTCGTTCATCGCCTGCAGCAATTGCGGGATGCGGGCGTCATCGCCCAGGTTGTCGGTGTATTCGACGATGACATGCGGCATGTCGATCTCCTCAGGCTTGAACTTGATCACGTCCGGGCAACGGAAAGATCGCGTTGATCTGGCCCGTGCCGGAACTGGCGAAATATTCGGTGACGATCTCGACCCCTTTGTCGTAGGCATCCCAACCAAGCAGGCCGAGCAGCATGGCGGTGTCGTGCATGCCGCCCTCGCCTTCACACAGCGATGCGTACTCGGGCAGCATCGCGCAGAAGGTCTTCCAGTCACCCTGCTTCCATAGCTCGACCACGCGCAAATCGACCTGCCTGAAGAACTCGCGGCTGATCTGGTGAATGGATTCTTCGGGGCTGCCGTTGTCGTTGAAACGGTGCGAGAGCGATCCGCTGGCGAGAAATGCGACGGTGCTGTCGCTGGCCTCGATGGCCTCGAGCAGCGCTGCGCCGAAGCGGTGGCTTTCTTCCAGTGTGTGCCACGCACACCACCCGGCAATCGACACGACCTTGAAGTGCTGTTCGCTGTTCATGTACCGCATCGGCACAAGCGTGCCGTATTCGAGTTCGAGGCTGTTGATCTCGTGCGCACGGGTGAACACGCCGCGCGCCGTTGCCGTCTCTGCAATCAATCGGCCCAGCGCCGGATTGCCGGGATACGCATATCGCATGTCCTTGATGAAATGCGGCAGCTCGTTGCTCGTATAGACGCCTTCGAAGCGCGCGTTGCAATTGACGTGGTAACCGGCGTTGACGAGCCAGTGCACGTCGGACACGACGATGGTGTCCACGCCCATATCGCGGCAACGCTGTCCGATGATGCGGTGGCCCTCGATGGCCGCCTCGCGGCAGCCATGATGCTTGCCCGGCAGCTCCGACAGGTACATCGACGGCACGTGGGTGATCTTCGCAGCCAAGGCCAGCTTGCCCATGGTGTCTCCTTCCGCCCTTGTTGTGGTGTGTCGGCCGCGCGTCAAACGCCCCAGCGCGGGATAGGGTGACTGCCCATTGAGATGCAGACGTTCTTGATTTCGGCAAACACCTCCAGACTGTACTCGCCGCCCTCACGCCCCGTGCCGGACGCTTTGACACCGCCGAAAGGCTGACGCAGGTCGCGCACGTTCTGGCTATTGACGAATACCATGCCGGCCTCGATACCGCGCGCCACGCGGTGCACCTTGCCGACGTCCTGCGTCCAGATGTACGAGGCCAGACCGTATTCCACGTCATTGGCCAGTTTCAGGCCATCGGCCTCATCCTTGAACGGGATCAGGCAAGCCACGGGGCCAAAGATTTCTTCCTGCGCCACCCGCATGCGGTTGTCGACGTTGGCCAGCACCGTGGGCGCCACGAAGTTGCCGTTCTGCAGGTGGCCGGGCAGGCCAGCGGGCTTCTCCGCGCCGCCGGCCAGAACCTTCGCGCCCTCCTGTTCGCCCAGACGGATGTAGCCCGTGACCTTCTCCCAATGTGCGCGCGTGATCATCGAGCCGACATGGGTTGTCTCATCCGCCGGGTCGCCCACCACAAGCCGCTTGGCACGTTCGGCAAACTTGCGTACGAAATCATCGTAGACGCTCTCTTGCACGAAGATGCGCGAGCCGGCCGTACATCGCTCACCGTTGATCGAGAAGATGGTGAACAGCGACGCATCCAGCGCGCGATCCAGGTCCGCATCGTCGAAGACCAGCACGGGCGATTTACCGCCCAGCTCCATCGAGAATTTCTTCAGGCCCGCACGCTCCATGATGCGCTTGCCGGTCGTCGTACCGCCGGTGAAGGACACCACCCGCACATCCGGATGACGCACCAGCGCATCGCCAGCCGTCGCGCCATAGCCTTGCACCACGTTCAGCACGCCCGGCGGAATGCCGGCTTCCAGCGCCAGACGGCCGAGTTGGTCCGCTGTCAGCGGCGACAACTCCGACATCTTGAGCACGGCCGTATTGCCCAGCGCCAGGCACGGTGCGACCTTCCACGTGGCGGTCATGAACGGCACGTTCCACGGCGAGATCAACGCGCAAACGCCCACCGGCTGATACAGCGTGTAGTTCAGCATCTGGTCATCGACCGGATACGTGTGACCGTTAACTTGCGTGCACACCTCGGCGAAGAAATGGAAGTTCTCGGAAGCGCGCGGAATGAGCTGCTTGCTCGTCTGCGCGATCGGCAGCCCGGTGTCCATCGTCTCTAGCGCGGCCAGGTGCGGCACGTTCTGCTCGATCAGCTCGCCCAGTCGGCGCATCAGCTTGGCGCGCTGCTTGGCTGGCGTGTTGGCCCAGGCCGGAAATGCCGCCTTGGCCGCCGCAACCGCCGCGTTGATCTCCGCCTCACCGCCCGATGCCACCTCGGTAATGGCCTCGCCCGTGGCCGGATTGGTCGTGACGAAACGCTCGACGCTGTCGACCTGGCGACCGTTGATCCAATGCTTGACAGGGTCCATGTTGACGCGACTCATGCGGGCTCCTTGTTCGATTCTTCGGCAACGATGGTGCTCACCAGCCTGCCGATGCCTTCAATTTCGGTGATGACTTCGTCGCCGGGTTGCGTGTCCGCCAAACCCTCGGGCGTGCCGGTCAGGATCATGTCGCCGGGGCTGAGCGTCATGAAACTCGAGAACCACGCGATCAACGCGGGAATGTCGAAGATCATGTCGCGCGTGCTGCCTTCTTGCGTGACACGGCCGTTGACGGTGGTGCGCAGCGCGAGGTGCATCGGATCGGGCACATCGTCACGGTCAACGAGCCATGGCCCGATGGGCGTACAGGTGTCGCGGCTTTTCACCCGCAGGTTCGGGCGGTAGTAGTTCTCGAGGTAGTCGCGGATAGCGTAATCGTTGGCCACCGTATATCCGGCCACGTAGTCATAGGCATGCTCGCGCGGCACATTGCGCGCGGTCTTGCCAATCACCATGACCAGCTCGCATTCGTAGTGCATGAACGTCACGCCATCCGGGCGTACGGTGCGGGCGCGATGGCCGATCAGCGTATTCGGCCCTTTCAGGAACGCGAGCGGCTCCTCGGGCGCCTTGAAGGCCAGTTCCTTGGCGTGGTCGGCATAGTTCAGGCCCAGTGCGAAAACCGTGCGCGGCTCGATCGGCGGCAACCAGACGACTTCGCTTTCATGCAAGACGCGGCCGTCGGCCAGTCGCAGGTGAGCGTCGTCGCCGGGCATGGCCGTGGCGTGATGGATCGCGCCGTCATAGGCAATACGCGCGTGTTTCATCGCGAAGCTTCCTGCGCGTGGCGAATCAACGCCGTCGTCAGCGTGCCAATGTGGGCGATGTCGATATCGATGCGATCACCGGCCCGCGCCAGCGGTGGATTCTCCGGCATGCCAACGAGCAGCACATCGCCAGATTCAAGCGTCATGAATGCCGTCACGTCGGCAAGCAGCTGCGCGATTGGCCGCACCAGCGTCGACGTATTTGCGCGCTGCTTGACCTCGCCGTTGATGCGCACGGTGATATCGAGTGCATCGGCGTTAGGAACATCGTCGCGGTCGACCATCCAGGGCCCCATCGGGCAAAAACCATCGCGGCACTTGTGGCGGATCGCCGGTCGGTAGTAGCTCGCATGCGGCACGGTCAGGTCGTTGACGATGGTGTAGCCGGCGATGAAATCCGCGGCGTGCTGCGCAGGCACACGCGTGGCAGTACAACTGATCGCCACGCCCAGGCAAGCTCCAGCCCAAACGCCATCGACGTCTGCCGGCAGCGCAACCTCGTGACCATGGCCGATACGCGTGTTGGCCGGCTTCAGATACAGGATGGGCGCCTTGGGCGGCGCTTGGTATGGCGGCGCAGACAGCGTGTCACTCAGCGCATCGAGTTCTCCGCGGTAGTTGAGCAAGGCCCCGACGACCGTGCCTTCGACTGGCGGCAGCCAGCGCCAAGAATCTGCGGGTTCCGTGGCAGACGCAAACAGGGTTTCCCGTACCCGGCCGTCCGGCAATGTCACTCTGGCTCGCCGCATTGCGCCTCCTCCTCTCTCATGTAATTAACATGTTAATAATCAAATCGGATTGCGTCCATGTCAAGTCAGGAAACTTCGGCGCAATGAAAAAGCCGGCCACGCGGACCGGCTTTTCAGGCGGCGGACGAAGTGTCCGCCATGCACAGGCATCGGACACGCCGATGTCTACACGAGCAATCGATCAGACTCAAGCCACGGCAATATGCGCGCGCTTGACCACGATCGGTTGCGGCAAATCTTCTAATCCATGAGATCGCTGCACGCCGTCAGCAATCAGCACGCGCGCGGCATCCTGGATCCGCTCTTGGCCAGCCTCGAAGGCTGCCTGAAGCGACAACACCTGGTCACCTTCCAGGCCTTCCCAAAGCGCCTCGCGCGTTGCCACGCAAGTCACCTTTTCACCGTCGACGAGTGCGTCGAACAGCAGGCCTTCGTTGTTGATGTCGTACGCCTCTTTCTTTTCGAACTTGATTTCCATCGTCAAAGCCCTCCGATTGCAATGGACAACAACGCACACGCTGTTGCGTGGAAACCGTGCGGGGGGGCCGGCAAGGTTTCGTCAGACATGTGTCTGACTGCACAGATCATTTTAACCACAGCTTGCAATGCACGTGCGAGCGTCATATGCGGCATCGCAGCCGTTAAGCCGTGGCTCGATGCCGCCATCCCAGGCGGCATCAGGCCTCGCGCGCCCCTCGTCGTAGCTATGCTTTTTTGTCAGGGTCGCGCATTGGCTCGTTTGAGCAAAGCGAGAGCCACATGCAAGGCGCGTGCCGGACGCGCAGCCACGGTGTGCTTGCTAATGCAACCACATAGTTTGCGACACGTTGATGTCAGCGCCAGATGCGTTGGAACCATCGCCCCAAAAAGCGCGGCGGTTGAACGCAATACATCGGCGTTGTAATAGTTGCGCGCCGACTGAGGGAAAAACCGCTCAGCCGGCGCCCTGAACGACAGTGTTCAGCCGCGTGGCAACCATGTCGTCAGGGAATGGACGCGCCTTCCTGATCAGTGCACCGTTTCGGAAACGGGTGCAGCGCCATGCTCCGACGTGTGCAGCAGCGAGCGGCGGCGCGCGTAGCCGAAGTACACCAGCAAGCCGATCGCGACCCACACCAAAAAGGCGATCCAGGTGACGGCCTGCAGGTGGCTCATCAGGAACAGGCACATGCCGATGGCCAGCAGCGGCACCACCGGCACGCCTGGGCAACGGAAGCCGCGATGAAGGTCTGGACGGGTACGGCGCAGCACCAGCACGGCAACGGCAATCAGCGAGAACGCTGCCAGCGTTCCGATGTTGATCAGCTCAGCCAACACGTTCAGCGGCACGAATGCGGCGATCACCGCGAAGACGATGCCGACCACCCAGGTGTTCAGGAACGGCGTCGCGTAGCGCGGATGAATGTGCGACAGGCGCTTGGGCAGCAGACCGTCGCGCGACATCGCGAAGATGATGCGAGTCTGGCCATACGCCATCACCAGGATCACCGTGGTCATGCCAATGATGGCGCCCAGATCAACAAAGCCTGCCACCCAGCTTTCGCCGGCCACTTGCAGCGCCAGCGACACGGGGTGATCCACGCCTGCAAACTTCGCGAACGGCACGATGCCCGTCATGATGGCGGCCACCAGTACATAGAGAATCGTGCAGACCGCCAGTGAACCGATGATGCCGATCGGCAAGTCGCGCTTGGGATTGCGCACCTCTTCGGCCGCGGACGTCACCGCATCGAAGCCGATGAAAGCGAAGAACACGATGGCCGCCGCGCCAAACACGCCTTCCATGCCGAACGGCATGAACGGCTGCCAGTTGGCCGGCTGCACATGGCGCACACCCACGACGATGAACAGCACCACCACCGTTACCTTGATCGCCACCATGATGTTGTTGGCACGCGCCGATTCGCGAATGCCAAACGACAGCAGCGTCGTGATCAGCAGCATGATCACCAGCGCCGGAAGGTTGAACAGTGTCTGCACGCCCGGGATTGCGCCCGGAGCGGCAGTGAGCGCCACCGGCAGATGAAGGCCGAAGCCCGACAGCAGCGACTGGAAATAGCCGGACCAACCCACCGAAACAGCAGATGTGGCCAAGCCATATTCGAGCATCAGATCCCAGCCGATGATCCAGGCGACCAGCTCGCCCATCGTGGCGTAGGCATACGTATAGATGGAGCCCGACACGGGAATGGTCGAGGCGAATTCGGCGTAGCACAGCGCGGCAAACCCGCATGCAAGCGCTGCGATGATGAAGGACAGCGTGAGCGCCGGCCCTGCCGTCAGCGCGCCGGTGCCGGTCAGCACGAAGATGCCGGTTCCGATGATGGCGCCGACACCCAGGAAGGTCAGGTCGAGGGGCCCGAGGACTTTCTTCAGGCCGGTGTCGCTGTGGCCCGTGCGGATCATGTGATCCACGTTTTTGGTACGAAACAAACTCATTACTGCGTCTCCTGTCTGCGTGCGGCCGAATGTGACGGCATGCACTGTCGCGCACGTTTGATGCGCGGCGGCGGATTATGCAAAAAAGCGAGCATTTTACCCGCAGGCGACATTCCGCCCTTCTATCGCCGTCGTGCAGACAGGAAAATAGGACAATTCGCACCCGATTGCCGGGTCGAGGGGGCAACCTCAGCTGGTGGCGGCCGGGTCTTCGGCAAACAGCGGTTGCTGGCGCGCGTGCGCGTCGGACTCGTACAAGCGCACGCCCACGCCGAGCAACCGCACGGGAATGCCGCGGCGCTCAAACCCCTGCGCCAGCAACTTGGAGAACACCGGCAAGGACACCTGGGGCGAGATGCACTCCACCGTCGTGCCACGAAAATCGGCAAAACGCAGCTTGACGTAGGTTTTGTGGATCATGTTGCCTGCGCGCGCACGCTCGACGCGGGCGGCAAGCTGCTCGACGAGGATGATCAGCTCACGCTGGCAGTCGTCGAGCGTGCGCAGATCGGTGGCGTACGTTTCTTCCACACTGACCGACTTGCGGATCTGCGAAGGTTGCACCTGCCGATGGTCGATGCCTCGGCAAAGGTCGTGGAGCCGGAAACCGAACACGCCGAAATGCTGCTGCAAGCGGTCGGTGCCCCAGGCGCGCAAGTCACCACAGGTTTCTGCGCCCAGGCGACGCAGCTTCGCAGCGGTCACCTTGCCCACCCCGAACAGGCGGTCCACCGGCAACTCCGCAACAAACGCGTCGATCTGCTCCGGCCGCACGACGAACAGGCCATCGGGCTTGTTCCAGTCGCTGGCAATCTTGGCGATGAACTTGTTGGGCGCAACGCCCGCCGATACGGTAATGCCGATCTCTTCGCGCACGCGGCGGCGGATGTCTTCTGCGATGCGGGTGCCGCTGCCGGCGAGCATCGGGCTGTCGGTCACATCCAGATATGCCTCGTCCAGCGAGAGCGGCTCCACCAGCGGCGTGTAGCTGTGATAGATGGCGAAGATCTGGCGCGCAACCTGGCGGTACTTCTCCATGGACGGCGGCACGATCAGCAAGTCCGGGCAGCGCTTGACGGCCTGCGCCATGGGCATCGCCGAATGAATGCCGAACTTGCGCGCTTCGTAGTTGCAAGTCGCGACCACGCCGCGCCGCTCCGGCCGTCCACCGACAGCCAGCGGCTTGCCAACGAGGCGCGGATCGTCGCGCATTTCGATGGCAGCGTAAAAACAGTCGCAGTCGCAGTGGATGATCTTTCGCACGGCACAAGGCCAGAACCGGCTGCAGGAAGCTGCGTCGGTGTCGGGCTTGCTCGTTCAGGAGGACCGCAAGCGTATCAGCTTCCGCCGGCTGCGCACGCAACGCGGCGCAACAATGCATTTCGCCGATATTGCGACGCAGCATCGGCGAATGCAGGAATCGGAAAAGCGGCTTAGCGGCCGATATCGTGCGCGACGGCGCCGAGTTCGTCGTTCAGGGCGCGCTGCTCGTCGCCAGACAAGCCGCCGCGATGCTGGCTGGCCATGTCGTTGGCTTCCTGGCGGATGCGGCGCAGGCGGTCGCGCAGGCCATCCGCGCGGTACGGATCGATGTAGCCCTCCGATTGGCGAACGTCGATACGGTGGAATTCTTCTGCGAGGCGGCCCTGCACCTGATCAAAGCGCGCGCGCGGGTCCACGGGTGCAGGCGCCGCGACCGGAACCGGCTCACGCACCACCACCGTTCGCGTGGGCTGCGGCGGCGCCACGACACAGCCGGTCATGGAGGCCGCCAGTACAGCACACAGGGTCACACGCGGAAGAATCGACATGATTGGGCTCGTATTGTCGTTGTAGAAGCGCGCAGTCGCGCGGGAACTGGCGCTATCTTACGAACCGCTTCACGCAAAGCTGTGACGATTGGTAACAGCAGATTACTTCCGCGACACCTCCGGTGGCTCGACGGGCGGCGGTGGCTCATCGGGCGATGGCAGATCGGGAGGAATCCCCGGCGGCGAAGGCTCGTCGGGTGGGGGAACGGTATGTGCGGGCAGCACGCAATTGACGGACATGGTTTCCCTCCGGGCAAAACGCATTGACAATCTAGTACGCGATTCCCATGCCAACAAGTCACTCCACCCCAGCCATGCACGACCTGCCCACCGCCTGCTTCCAGGACCGCACGCTCATCCGCATCGGCGAGCCGCACACCGATGGCTCCATGCTGCTGCTCGCGCCTGAAGCCGGCGGCCGGCTGGTGCGCTGGCGCCATCGCGGCGAAGACATCCTCTTCTGGCCCGAGCCGGCCGATTGGTCCAATCCGGCCAAGGTCCGTGGCGGCAATCCGCTGCTGTTTCCCTTCATCGGCCGGCATTTCGTGGAGGGCGAAGTCGGCCGCTGGCGCGATGCGCGCGGTCGACTTTACACACTGCCGCAGCACGGCTTCGCCCGCGACTTGCCGTTCGAGGTGGAAGACGCAAGCGATGCGCACATCGTCCTGTTGCTGCGCGACAGCCCCCACACGCGCCAAGGCTATCCGTTCGCCTTTGAATTTCGCGTGACGTACCAACTGATCCACGATGGGCTGGAAGCAACCCTCTCCGTCAAGCATCTGGACGAAAGCGACGCGCATGCCCCGATGCCCTTCTACGCCGGTCATCATTTCTACCTGGCGCTCCCGCATGCATTGCGTGGCGCCACCGAGCTGCTGATGCCGCCGGCTCGGCTGTCGCGCCAACTGCCCGATGGCAGTCTAGACAGACCCGAGCCAGGGCGCCGGACCTACCAGCTCGACGACCCGGCGCTGCAAGACCGCTATCACCTGCTCGACGACACCGGCGTGGCCACGCTCGTCATCCCGCCGCATGCGCAAGCGCCGCTCGGCCGGCGCATTCGTATCGAGGTAGACGGCGCACCGGTGCCCTGGCACGCCATCACCACCTGGACAGAAAACGCCACGTCGGACTTCTACTGCGTCGAACCATGGATGGGCCTGCCGAATGCGATCCACCACGGCGAGGGCTTGCACCTGCTCGCGCCCGGTGAGACCCGACAGGCAACCTGTCGCATGCGGATCGCACGGTAGCCGACGCGGTCAGGCCTTCTCGTAGGCCTGCACGGCGTCCATCACGCGCGCCGAGTACACCAACGCTGCCCCGGCATTGAGCGAGATCGCCACGCTCAGCGCGTCGGCAATCTCCTCATGCGTTGCGCCATGCTTGATCGCCTCGGCCGTGTGCACAGTGATACAGCCATCGCAACGCGTGGTCACCGCCACGGCCAGCGCGATCAGCTCACGCGTCTTCGCGTCGAGACTGCCCGTCGTGGCAGCCGACAGCGTCTTATAGCCCTTGACGGTATCCGGCGTGATCTGACCGATCTCGCCAATGCGACCCAGCAATTCCTTCCGATACTCGACCCAGTTCAGCATGATGTGCTCCGGTGGTGTGGCGCTGGCCTGATGTCGGCGCCGTTGGAAAGAGTATTGTCTTTAAGGGCGATCCACTGAATACTTCTTTCACGCAATTTCTGTCGAAATCGTCTCAATGGACGCGCTCAGTCAATTCATACAGCTCACCCGGCCGCAGGCCAGCCTCGATTTGCGCTGCCTGTTCCAGGGACCGTTCTCGATCCCACATGATCCGGAGCCGAATGGTCAGGTGCCGTTCCACCTGGTGCTCTCGGGCAGATGCCTCGTCGACACCGGCGGCCGCACGCTCTCACTGCACGAAGGCGATTTCATCCTGTTCCCGCACGGCGAGGCACACACGATTCACGACCCCGGCGCTGCCGACGCACCCACGCGAAAACCCCGCGCATCGCACGATGGCATGCTGCCGGTTCGCCAAACTGGCCGCGGTGCCGCGGAGGTCGATCTGCTGTGCGGCCGCTTCGTCCACGAACACGGCTCGACCACGCTGCTGGTGCGTACGCTGCCCGACCCACTGCACGTGTCATTGAGTGATAGCGCGTCGTTTCCGGCGCTGCAAGCACTCATTGGGCTGATGCGCGACGAAGCCGAAACGCGCGCGCCCGGCGCGCTGGCGATCGTTACCTCACTGAGCCAGGCGTTGCTCACAATGGCACTGCGCGTCTACGGCCAGCGGGAAAACGCGAGCCCCGGCACGCTGACGCTGCTATCAGACGCGCGCCTCGGCCCATCCGTACAAGCCATGCTCGGTGCGCCCGAACGCGCATGGACCATCGACAGCCTCGCCGATCTGGCGGCCATGTCCCGCGCCACCTACGCGCGACACTTCAAGGCGCGCGCCGATATGACGGTGTGGGACTTTCTCACGCGCGTGCGCATGACGCTCGCGTGCGACGCGTTGATCCATACGCGGCTCAGCGCAGGCGAAATCGGCGCGCGTGTCGGCTATCAATCGGAGGCGGCGTTCGGCAAGGCGTTCAAGCAACAACTGGGAATGACGCCAGCGCGGTATCGGCGGGCGACGAGTTGATCATCCTCCCGCGTCGCCACCTTCGCTAGCGCTCTGGCTTGCGGCGAATGCCCGTTTTCGCGGTGCCTTGCGGCAGGTTGGACTCGCGTGCAGGGCGCGTTCCGGTCGCCACCCATTCGCCGTAGAAATCGATCTTGCTGTCGATCAACGCGAGCGAGCGCGTCCACTCGGCAATCGTCTGCGTCACCTGCGCGCGGTGTGCAACCAGCAGCGCATGCCGAGCTTTCAGGGCGCTGCGGCCCTCGCACACCAGCGCCGTATATTCGCGCATCTGCGCGACCGACATCCCCGAACTGCGCAGGCGCTCCATCAACTCGAGCCAGTTGACGTGCTGCTCGGTATACACACGTCGGACCGCCGCATCGCGCGCAACGCCAGGAATCAACCCCTGCGTCTCGTACCAACGAATCGTATGAATGCTGCGGCCCGTGCGTTCAGCCAGGGCACCGATCAGCAATCGAGCCGGGTCGCGCTCAGCCATGGGACTCGATGCAGACGACCGCCGGATCGCCGAGTGCCCGGTTGACGAGATCGGTGTCGAAGTATTCGATCAGTTCGCGCATCTTGCCCTCCGGCATGTGGATGACGAAACAGTACTGATTGTTATAGGCAACACCATCGCGCGTCGTGTTGCGACCTTGCGCTTCGACGACCACGGTCTCGCCATCGGCAGTGAAGCGGCTGGCAACCGTAGTGATGCGCCCGAGCTTCGCGCGTAGCGGAGCGAACAGTTCGCCCGGCACCGCCTGCTTGCCAGCATAGCGTCGCGACCACAGCGTCGTACCGGTGCAAACCCAACAGAAATCATCCGTCATGAGATCAACGAAGGGCTTGGCGTAGCTGGTAGCGAGCTCGGCAAAAGCGGCCTGCAATATCGGCTTGTTCTCGAGCGCGTTCATGGGAGTCTCCTGGTGTGAACGCTTCGATTACAGGTGCTAGAGCGCACTCTAGCGCAAGGACTTTCTCCGTCGCTGCCATGAGCAACCCGCCCCCACGGTGCTTGCTCAAACTGCGAGCGAACTACTAGTCATCGGCGCCACGCCTCTGTTATACTTGCAGGCTTCGGGGCGTAGCGCAGCCTGGTAGCGTACCTGCATGGGGTGCAGGTGGTCGGAGGTTCAAATCCTCTCGCCCCGACCAAAACAAAAGCCCGCGTAACGGATCACGTTACGCGGGCTTTTTCGTTTCTATCTGCGCGCTTCTTGTCTGCAATATCGGCTTATGGCTTGTCGGTACGCAGCAATTCCAACACGGCCGACAACGCACGCCGCAAGCTCTGAACGTCAACCGAACCGCTTGCAGCAGCGGGCGTCGATGCCGCAACATCCATCTCCGGCTCATCGGCCTCGACCGGCGACGCAGCCGCCGTACCATGCCGCAACTCATCCAGCCGATTCCGCGCGCCATTGATCGTGAAGCCCTGCTCGTACAGCAGCTCGCGAATACGCCGGATCAGCAGCACCTCATGATGCTGGTAGTAGCGCCGATTGCCGCGCCGCTTGACGGGCTTGAGCTGAGTGAACTCCTGCTCCCAGTAGCGCAGCACGTGCGGCTTGACAGCGCACAAGTCACTGACCTCACCAATGGTGAAGTAGCGTTTGGCAGGAATCGGCGGCAGGTTGACCCGCTCCGTGTGTTTATCGGCGGCCATACAGGGCTGAGCTACAGGGCTGGCGAAAGAGGCGGATTGAACAGACGGCGGCTGAACGAAATCACGTAGCAGAATTACCCGATGTCGACCGGCAGCGGCTCGACGCGCTCTTCAACGAGCGCCTTGAGCTTTTGGCTCGCGTGGAACGTAACGACGCGACGCGCGGTGATGGGAATGATCTCGCCCGTCTTCGGATTTCGGCCCGGGCGCTGCGGCTTGTCGCGCAACTGGAAGTTGCCGAAGCCAGACAGCTTGACGCTGTCACCCTGCTCGAGCGCCTCGCGAATCACGTCGAAAAACGCTTCGACCATGTCCTTCGATTCACGCTTGTTCAAGCCGACCTGCTCGAACAGCATCTCGGCAAGCTCGGCCTTGGTAAGCGTCGGCACATCCTGACCGCGCGCATCACGCGCGTCGGCCAGAGCAGACGAAGAGGAACCGAGCGAGTCGTCCAAGGAGGCTGCCAATGCAGGCGCGTGTTGATCGTTCATAGGATTCGCTTGGCGTATTCGATCCGAATGCGGAGGTTCGTTCGAGCTGTCTCTAGCGCAGTGCGGACGTCTGCGACGTCAGCCGCGCAGGCGCGCGCCGAATGCATCGCCGGCCGCTCGAATCAGTTGCTGTGTGGCGGCCTCGACAATGTCGTCCTGAAGGGTGCTGTCAGTATCTTGCAACGTAATTCTGAAGGCAAGGCTTTTCTCCTGCGCCCCAATGGCAGCCGTGGCGGCCTTCGGACGGAATTCATCGAACAGCACAACGCCCTGCAGATAACGCTGCCACGGCGCGCCGACAGCCGCTTTCTCAAACGTGTCGACCAGATCCTGCACCGCCACATCCTGCCGCACGACCAGCGCGATGTCGCGCGTCACAGCCGGCACACGCGGCACTTCCCGATACTTCGGCAGACCCACCGCGGTGATGGCGTCGAGCTCCACTTCCCACACCACCGGCGCAGTCGGCAAATCGTACTTCTGCAGCCAACGCGGATGCAGCTCACCAATCCAACCGACGGCGCGGCCATTCAGCACCACGCGCGCGGAGCGTCCCGGATGCAGCGCGGGATGCTCAGCGCGCTCGAAGCGCGCCTCCAGCGGCCACAGCAGTGACTCGACATCGCCTTTCACATCGAAGAAATCAACCGGGCGTGTCTGCACGCCCCACTGCTCTTCCTTGGACGGACCATACGCAATGCCGCCCGCCATCATCGGCTGTGCGTAGCCGGCGATCGACAGACCACCGTCGGCGACGGCTGCATCACGGTGGAACACACGTCCCACCTCGAACAAGCGCACGCGCGAAGCCTTGCGGTTCACGTTGTAGCGCACCTTGTCGAGCAAGCCGCCGATGAGCGTGCTGCGCAACACCGAGTACTGGCTGGCAATCGGGTTCAACAGCGGAATCGGATTGGTGTTGCCGGCAAAGTCGGCTTCCCATTCCGCCTCGACAAAGGCGAAATTGACGACCTCGTGGTAATCGCGCGCGGCAACGGCGTGACGCACGTCGTGCATCGTCCGGCGTGCCTCGTCGGTCGGGCGCATCGCGCTCTCGGCCACGGGCGGCTTGGCGGGAATCCGCTCGAAACCATAGATACGGGCGACCTCTTCGATCAGGTCTTCCTCGATTTCCAAGTCGAAGCGGTACGACGGCGGCTCGACGATGAACACATCGCCGTCCACGCTGAACGTAAGGCCGAGGCGCTCGAACACGTCCGCCACGACGTCGTGCGACAGCGGAATACCGAGCACGCGCGCAGCACGTGCAACGCGCATGCGCACCGGCTCGCGCTTCGGCAAGTTGACGATCTGATCGTCGATCGGGCCAGCCTGGCCGCCGCAGATTTCGAGGATCAGCGCGCTGATGCGCTCGATGTGTTCAACGGTGGTCGCATAGTCAACGCCGCGCTCGAAGCGATGGCCCGCATCGGTCGAGAAGTTGTAGCGGCGCGCGCGGCCCTGGATGGCTTCCGGCCACCAGAATGCGGCTTCGACGTAGATGTTCTGCGTATCGAGCGTGACGGCCGTCTTGTCGCCGCCCATGATACCGGCGAGGCTTTCAATGGCCTGCTCGTCCGAGATCACGCCGACCTTTTCGTCGACGGTGATGGTGTCGCCGTTGAGCAGCTTCAGCTGTTCGCCAGCCTTGCCCCAGCGCACCGTCAGGCCGCCGTGGATCTTGTCCAGGTCGAACACGTGCGACGGACGGCCCAGCTCCAGCATCACGTAATTCGAAATATCGACCAGCGCCGACACGCTGCGCATGCCTGCGCGCTCGATGCGCGACACCATCCAGGCCGGCGTCTTTGCGTGTGCATTCACGCCGCGGATGATGCGACCCGAAAAGCGGCCGCACAGGTCCGGCGCCACAACCTTGACGGGCAGCCTGTCAGCCAGCGTCACCGCCACGGGCGCCATCGACGGCATCGTGATCGGCGCGCCCGTCAGCGCGGACACTTCACGCGCCACACCATGGATCGACAGGCAGTCGGCCTTGTTCGGCGTGAGCTTGATGATGAAGACCTGGTCGTCCAGATCGAGCACCTTGCGGATGTCCTCGCCCACCGGCGTGTCTTCCGGCAGGATCAGCAGTCCGCCGTGGTCTTCCGACAGCTTCAGCTCGCGCGCCGAACACAGCATGCCGTAGCTCTCCACGCCACGCAGTTTGCCGATCTTGATCTTGAACGGCTTGCCATCTTCGCCGGGCGGCAACTCGGCGCCGACCATCGCGCACGGCACCTTGATGCCCACCGACACGTTCGGCGCGCCGCAGACGATCTGCAGCAGTTCGCCCGTGCCGGCATCGACCTTACACACGTTGAGGCGATCGGCGTCCGGATGCTTGTTCACCTCGACCACATGGCCGACAACGATCTGCGAGAACGGCGGCGCAACGGGGTCGACCTCTTCCACCTCGAGGCCAGCCATCGTCAGGCGATGGGAGAGTTCATCCGTGGTGATCGACGGATTGACGAAACTGCGAAGCCAGGATTCCGGAAATTGCATGGCGCGACAGGAAAGAGAATTCGATTAACGGGGCGATGAAGTACCAGTGCGAGCGCTTGGCGCTTACGCGAACTGACGCAGGAAACGCACATCGCCCTCGAAGAACAGGCGCAGATCGTTGATGCCATAGCGCAGCATCGTCAGACGCTCCAGGCCGGAGCCGAATGCAAAGCCGATATAGCGCTCAGGGTCCAGGCCCATGTTGCGCACCACGGTCGGGTGCACCTGGCCGGAGCCGGAAATCTCCAGCCATTTACCGTTGCCGAATGCCATGTCGATCTCGGCCGACGGCTCGGTGAACGGGAAATACGATGGGCGGAAACGCACCTGGATGTCGTCGCGCTCGAAGAAGTTCCGCAGGAAATCGGTGTACACGCCCTTCAGATCGGCAAAGCTGATGTTGTCGGCAATCCAGAGGCCTTCGACCTGATGGAACATCGGCGAGTGCGTAGCATCGCTGTCGACACGGTATGTGCGGCCCGGCGCGATGACCTTGATGGGGGGGATACGGTCGAGATGCTTGTACTTCTCGACGTGCATGCGGGCATAGCGCACCTGCATCGGGCTGGTGTGCGTGCGCAGCAGCAGGAGCTTGTCTTCGCTGTCGCGACCGTCGATGTAGAACGTGTCCTGCATCGAGCGCGCCGGATGGTTGTCCGGGTTGTTCAGCGCCGTGAAGTTCATCCAGTCGGATTCGATTTCGGGGCCGTCAGCCACATCGAAACCGATCGAGCCGAAGATCTTGGCGACGCGCTCCCAGGTGTTCATCACCGGGTGCAAGCTGCCCTCGGCCACGTCGCGGCCGGGCAGCGTTACGTCGATCGCCTCGGCTGCGAGGCGTGCGTTCATCAGCGCGTCGGCCAACGCCTGGCGGCGGGCCGTCAATGCCTCTTCAACGCGGCTCTTGGCCTGGTTGATACGCGCGCCTTCGGTCTTGCGTGTCTCCGGATCGAGCTTGCCCAAGCCTTTGAGCAAGTCGGTCAGCACGCCGGACTTACCGAGAAAGCGTGCCTTCTCATTTTCCAGCGAGGCGTTGTCCTCCACCGAGGCAAACGCGTTTTGGGCATCGACGACGACTTGATCCAGATCCAGTGACATGGGAAGGCGAGCGAAAAAATTCGGGTGATTCGGGTCCGCGAAATGCGCGGAATAAAAAACGGGGCTCGGTGAGAGCCCCGTCAGGGTGATCAGCCGGCAAAGTTACTGGGCAACTCCAGCAGCCCGCCCGGCCAATCCAATTCAGGCGACGTTGGCTTTCACCTGGTTCACGATGGCAGCAAAAGCCACCTTGTCGTGAATGGCCATGTCCGACAGCACCTTGCGGTCCAGTTCGATGGACGCCTTCTTCAGGCCGTTCATGAACTTGCTGTAGGTCAGACCATGCTCGCGTGCGCCAGCGTTGATACGTGCAATCCAGAGCGCACGGAACACGCGCTTCTTGTTGCGACGATCGCGGTAGGCGTACTGGCCAGCACGCATGACCGCCTGCTTGGCGATGCGATAAACGTTATTGCGGCGGCCGCGGAAACCCTTGGCTGCGCTGATAACCTTCTTATGACGGGCCCGCGCTGTGACCCCACGTTTTACTCGAGGCATGAAATGCTCCTTTCGTAGTTAGTTAGGGTTAGGCGTACGGCATCATTGCGCGAACGGACTTCAGGTTCGTCTCATGGACGCCCTCGGTACCGCGCAGGTGACGCTTGTTCTTGGTGGTCTTCTTGGTCAGGATGTGACGCTTGAAGGCTTGGCCACGTTTGATCGTGCCACCAGGACGGGCAGTAAAGCGCTTGGACGCGCTTTTCTTCGTCTTCATCTTCGGCATGGAACAACTCCGTTTTTGACATGAAGCCAGGTGGACGGCTGGCGCCGACACTTGCAAGACCCGGGCTCACTTGTTGTATCGCGGCAAGCTTTGACACCTGCCGCGTTTTCCGACGTTTCCGTCTGGAACCTGCTCAGCGCGGCCGGAATCGCCCGGCCGCCACTGCATTACTTTTTCTTCTTGGGCGCCAACATCATCACTGCCTGGCGACCTTCCATCTTCGGCATCTGCTCAACCTGACCGAATTCCTCCAGGTCAGACTTGATACGCTCCAGCACGCGCATGCCGAGTTCCTGGTGAGCCATTTCGCGGCCGCGGAAACGCAAGGTCACCTTTACCCTGTCGCCATCCTCCAGGAAGCGCGTCGCGTTGCGCAGCTTGACGCCGTAGTCGTTGTCGTCGGTGCCAGGGCGGAACTTGACTTCCTTCACCTGGATCACCTTCTGCTTCAGCTTGGCGTCATGTGCCTTTTTCTGCTCCTGATACTTGAACTTGCCATAGTCCATCAGGCGGCAGACGGGCGGCTGCGCGGTCGGCGCGATCTCGACCAGGTCGACGTCTTTCTCTTCTGCCAGACGCAGGGCGTCGAACAGCTTGACGATGCCGAGCGCTTCTCCCTCAACCCCGGTCAGCCGGACTTCCGGTGCGCTGATCTCGCGGTTGATGCGGTGAGATTTCTCAGTAGCGATGTTGATGTCCTCAAAGAATCAAAAAAACAGGCCGTGCCCAGCTCATGACTTGTTGGCGAGATCGTTCTTCAGTCGCTCAACGAACGCCGACAACGGCATGGAGCCTAGATCGACGTTGCCACGGGCACGCACGGCCACCTGATTTTCATCCCGTTCTTTATCGCCAACCACAACCTGGTATGGGACCTTCTGCACGGAATGCTCGCGGATTTTATACCCAATCTTCTCATTCCGCAAATCGACGACCGCCCTAAATCCTTGTTTTTGCAGGGATTGCGCAACGGATTGTGCGTATTCGGCGTGCGAATCGGTGATGCTGAGCACCACGACCTGCACCGGGGAAAGCCACGTCGGCAGCGCTCCGGCATATTGCTCGATCAAGATACCGATAAAGCGCTCGAGGCTGCCAACGATGGCTCGGTGCAGCATGATCGGGCGATGGCGCGCGCCATCTTCGCCGACAAATTCAGCATCCAGGCGCTCCGGCAGGTTCGGGTCGACTTGGATCGTGCCGCACTGCCACTGGCGACCAAGTGCATCTTTAAGCACATACTCGATCTTGGGACCGTAGAACGCCCCCTCGCCCGGCAGGTACTCAAATTCGCAACCCGACGCACGCAAGCCCTCGGCCAATGCCGCTTCGGCGCGATCCCAGCTTTCTTCCGTGCCGATGCGCTTGTCCGGACGCGTCGACAGCTTGTAAAGAATTTCGGTGAAGCCGAAATCCTTGTAGACCTTCTGCAGCAACGTCGTAAACGCCGTCACCTCGGCCTGGATCATGTCTTCCGTACAGAAGATGTGGCCGTCGTCCTGCGTGAAGCCGCGCACGCGCATGATGCCGTGCAAGCCACCCGAAGGCTCGTTGCGGTGGCACGCGCCGAATTCGCCGAAGCGAAGCGGCAGGTCGCGGTAACTCTTGATGCCTTGCTTGTAGATGAGGATGTGGCCGGGGCAGTTCATCGGCTTCAGCGCGTATTCGCGCTTTTCCGATTCCGTAATGAACATGTTCTCGCGGTACTTGTCCCAGTGGCCGGTCTTCTCCCACAGGGTCTTGTCGAGAATCTGCGGCCCCTTCACTTCCTGGTAGCCGTTCTCGCGATAAACGCGGCGCATGTACTGCTCGATCTCCTGCCACAGCGTCCAGCCCTTGGGGTGCCAGAACACAGTGCCGGGCGAGTACTCGTCGATGTGGAACAGGTCGAGCTCACGGCCGAGCTTGCGGTGGTCACGCTTTTCGGCCTCTTCCAGCATGTGCAGGTAGGCGTCCTGGTCTTCCCTCTTGGCCCAGGCCGTGCCGTAGATGCGCTGGAGCATCTCGTTGTTGTGGTCGCCACGCCAGTAGGCACCGGCCACCTTCATCAGCTTGAAGACCTTGAGCTTGCCCGTGGACGGCACGTGCGGGCCACGGCAGAGGTCGACGAAATTGCCCTCGCGGTACAGGCCAATCTCCTGGTCCTCCGGAATGGAGGCGATGATCTCGGCCTTGTACTTCTCGCCCATGCCCTGGAACAGCTTGACGGCGTCGTCGCGGCTCAGCACTTCCCGCGTGACCTTCTCGTCTTTCTTGGCGAGTTCGCCCATCTTCTTTTCAATGGCAACAAGATCTTCGGGCGTGAAGGGGCGCTTGTAGGCGAAATCGTAGTAAAAGCCGTTCTCGATGACCGGACCGATGGTGACCTGCGCA
This sequence comes from Ralstonia sp. 110700041-2, assembly GCF_056280165.1. NCBI lineage: Bacteria > Pseudomonadati > Pseudomonadota > Betaproteobacteria > Burkholderiales > Burkholderiaceae > Ralstonia > Ralstonia sp. 110700041-2. The sequence goes on from NZ_JBSFAI010000005.1 coordinate 164,784, forward strand.
TCCGGATACAGCTCCTTGACGGCGTAGGCCAGCAAGTGCGCCGTAGAGTGACGGATCACGTCGACGCCTTCGGCGTCCTTGTCGGTGATGATGGCGAGCTTGGCATCATGATCGATCGTGTAGCTCGTGTCGACCATCTGGCCGTCCACGCGGCCCGCCAGGGCTGCCTTGGCCAGGCCTGCACCGATGCTTTGCGCCACTTCTGCGACAGTCACCGGGCCGGGAAACTCACGCCGGGAACCATCCGGCAACGTGATTGCGATCATGCTTGCTCCTGTGGAGTCACCGTCGCGCATTTCAGGTTTCAGAGATGCACAGCGGTCGTTATTCTGTCGTGCGCCGCGCCAAGTCAGCGCAGCAGGTTGTCGAATCGAATGCTTCGAAGCGCTTTCAGCTTGATCGCCACGCGTGACACGAAACTGCGGACGAAAAAAAACGCGGCCAAGGCCGCGTTTTCATTTGCGCTATCCACTGCTTGGGTGGACCGCAAAGGGCGAAAAACGCACCTTGACTACTGTCGCTCCGAAGCGGTTGTAGTTCGCGGTGCCTGAATCATATTTCGCCTTGTGTTCTGTTGTACGGGACAAACCCGGGAATTGCGAGGATGACGGCTTGGACACCCTACCCGACGCGTCCTGCCAAATGCGTTGGTAGGCTCGATTGGACTCGAACCAACGACCCCCACCATGTCAAGGTGGTGCTCTAACCAGCTGAGCTACGAGCCTGCCGAAGAACGAAACTATACCGTCACTTCCTTCGAGCTGTCAACACCCCCTGCACCTCTTCGATCAAAGTCAGCGCGCGCTGCAGCTGTGTCGCCTCTGCCACCTCCGCGGTGAACTGCATTTTTGCGACGCCTTTGCTCGACAGCGTGCGCACGCCGGTCACGTTGATCTTCTCGCGCGAGAGGATTTCCGAGATGTCACGCAACAATCCCTGCCGGTCCAGCGCCTCGACCTGGATGTCGATCGGATAGACCGAATCGCTGCGCTGGCCCCATTCCGTCTGGATTACACGGCCGGGCGCCCGGGCAGCCAGTTGCTGAAAGGTCGCGCAGCTCTGACGGTGGATCGATACGCCGCGCCCACGCGTGACAAAACCAACGATGGGGTCCGGCGGTGCCGGCTTGCAGCAACGCGACATCTGCGTGAGGAGCGAATCGACGCCCACCACGAGCACGCCGCTCTTGGCGCCACGAGCCACGCTGGTGGCGCGGCTCTTCTTGGTGATGGCCGCTTCGTCGTCGACGGGCGCGGGCGGCGGCGCCCCATCCGAGCGCAAAACGGCCTCGATGCGGCGCAGGCTCAGTTCGTCCTTGGCGACCACGGCATAGAGATCGTCCGACGTCTTGTAGCCGAGCTTGGCGGCCAGTTCTTCCAGGTTGACGGCGGTCTTGCCCTCACGCTGCAGCGTCTTGTCGATAAGCGCCCGGCCCTGCGCGAGCGTCTCTTCCAGTTCCATCGCGTTGAACCACGCGCGCACTTTCGTGCGGGCGCGCGGGCTGACAAGATAGTGCAGCTCGGTGTTCAGCCAATCACGTGACGGCCCGCCGTGCTTGACGGTAACAATCTCGACGGTCTGGCCGTTCTTGAGCGGCGTGTTCAGCGGCACCATCGTGCCGTCGACGCGCGCGCCGCGGCAGCGGTGGCCGAGATCGCTATGCAGGTAATACGCAAAATCGACGGGCGTCGCACCTTGCGGCAACGCGATCACGCGCGCCTGCGGCGTCAGCACGTAAATGTGGTCATCCAGCTCGGTGTGCTTGAGCTGCTCCCACGGCGAATCCTCGTGCGCGACGGTGTGCTCGGCGTCATCTTTCCAGGCGAGCAACTGGCGCAGCCACGCGATCTTCTCGTCGTAGCGCTCGCTGGCAGAGAACTGGCCGGCGTAGCCCTTGTTGCCCGCCTCCTTGTAGCGCCAGTGCGCAGCCACGCCGTACTCGGCAAAGTGGTGCATCTCGCGCGTGCGAATCTGCACCTCGAGCGCACGGCCGTCGTCGCCGATCACCACCGTGTGCAGCGACATGTAGCCGTTGGCCTTTGGGCGTGAGATGTAGTCGTCGAACTCTTTCGGGATCGGCTGCCACATGTGGTGCACGAAACCGAGCACCGTGTAGCAATCCTTGATGTCGTCGACGATGACACGGAAGGCGCGCACGTCGTACAGATCGGCAAAGTCCAGTTCCTTGCCTCGCATCTTCTTCCAGATGCTGTAGATGTGCTTGGGCCGACCGCTGACCTCAGCCTGAATGCCGGCATCGTGCAATGTCTTTTGGAGTTGCTCGATGGCCTGGCCGATGAACTTCTCGCGCTCGATGCGCTTTTCGTCCAGCAGGCGCGCGATGCGCTTATAGGTATCGGGATCCTCAAAGCGGAAGCCGAGGTCTTCAAGCTCCCACTTCAGCTGCCAGATGCCCAGGCGGTTTGCGAGCGGCGCGTAGATATCCAGCGTCTCGCGCGCCATGCCTTCCGGCGCCGACCGCTTCGTCTGGGCCAGCCAGCGAAGCGACTGCAACCGCGACGCCAGGCGGATCATCACCACGCGAATGTCTTGCGCGAACGCGAGCAACATCTTGCGCAACGCCTCGACTTGCGCGCGGCGTGCTTCGGCTTCGTTCTTGCGCGTAATGCTGGTATCGGTCGGGCTGACGAGGCCCGCAATCGCGCCAATGCGCAGCAGTTGCCGCACGTCGTGCACGAGCTTGACGACCTCGGCACCGAATGCAGGCTCGAGCGCCTTTTCGCTGTCCATTGCCAGCGTGGGCAACAGAAACAGCGCGGCCGCCTGCAACGACGGCGTGTCGACACGCAACCCTTCAAGGATGGCGATCGTGCCGCGCGCATGCGACTCCAGCGGCTCGCCGGTCAGCGTGACGCTGTCTGCGGCATTGGCCGCGAGGTATTCGATCGCCCGAGCGACCTGCTCTGCCGTCGATCCGGGCAACTCGGCCGGCCGTTCGGTCTTGTTCTCCATGATGCGTCCTGCTTGCGTCCTGCTGTGACGCGACGGGCTCAGCTTTTCTGCGCGGCCGTCACGACGATTTCGATACGGTACTTCGGATTGGCCAGCGCGGCCTCAACGGTGGCGCGCGGCGGCGAGTTCTTGGAATCGGCGGCGACCCACTGGTCCCACACCTTGTTCATCTCACCAATCTCGCCGATGTCTTTGAGGAAGATCTGGCACATCAGGATGCGCGTCTTGTCGCTGCCGTTGGCGGCCAGCACGCGATCGATGATGGCGAGCACTTCCGCCGTCTGCTCGGCAATGCCGGCGTCCAGCGTGATCTCGGGCACCTGGCCGGCCACGTAGACGACGCCGTTGTAGACGGCCGCGTCGGAATAGCGATGTTCGACGTTGTAACGCTTCAGTTCAGTGCTCATCTTGCAAATCGAATGGGGTCAGACAAACGGTCATTGACCGAGGAAGAACTTGCGGGCGATCGCCACCTGATCTGGCTGGATGAAGGTCGGCGCGTGGCCCACATCTGGAATTTCCACCGTGTTCACATGTTGGCCGCGCTGCATCATGGCCTCGACGGTCTCGCGCGTGAGCAAATCTGAATGCGCGCCGCGTACGACCAGGACCTCGCCGGGAATCGCCTCGAACAGCTTCCAGAGCGTCGCTTCGCCGGCAGCAATCATCTCGGGCGTGGTGTTCTTGAACGGCTCGGCCAGGCGCGGATCGTAATGCAGAATCCACTCGCCGCCCTGCGGTTTCAGGATCGCGGTATTCAACTCACGCCATTGCTCCGGCGTGTGGGGGCCGAATGAAGCGCTGATCGTCTTGAGGTATGTCAGCCCTTCATCAAACGTCTTGAAGCGGACGTTCAGTCCGAGATACGCGCCGATGCGCGTCAACGACGATTCCGTCACGCGCGGGCCCACATCGTTGAGCAGCAGCTTGCGAATCGGCGATTTCGGCAAGCCTGCCAAGCCAATGCCGATCAGGCCACCCATCGAGGTACCGAACCAGTCGACGGACTCGGCATTCAGGCGCGCGAGTAGCGTGACCATGTCGGAGGCGTACTGCGGCAGCACATAGCCCTTCGGATCGGCCAGCCAATCGGAGCGCCCACGGCCCACCACATCGGGGCAGACGACGCGATAGTCATTGCACAGCGCCTGCGCCAGCACGTCGAAATCGCGCCCCGTGCGCGAGAGGCCGTGCACGCAAACCAGCACACGCGGATTCTGCGAATCGCCCCACTCGTGATAAGCCATCCGGTGCAAGCCGGACGGACTCAGGCACTGCACGAAGGCAAGGCGCGGCGAAACTGGCATGAACAACTCCTACATGTGAATGACGGAGACAGCGAAGCCTGATTGTACGCGGGCCCGCAGGCATGCGGCGGCGCAGCAAACATTCACGCCGGCCAAAACAAAAAAGCCTCGCCGCAGCGAGGCTTCTTCAGAAGCAGATCGGCTTACTGCGCCACCCAGCCACCATCCATGTTCCACGCCACGCCGCGCACCTGCTCCGCCGCGTCGCTGCACAGAAACACCGCCAGCGCGCCAAGCTGATCGGGCGTCACGAACTCACGCGAAGGCTGCTTTTCCATCAGCAGATCTGTCTTGGCTTCGAGCGCGGACAGGCCATCCTTCTCGGCGCGCGCATCGATCTGCTTCTGCACCAGCGGCGTCAGCACCCAGCCCGGGCAGATCGCGTTGGACGTGATGCCCGTCTGTGCGGTCTCCAGCGCCACCGATTTGGTGAAGCCGACGATACCGTGTTTGGCCGCCACGTACGCCGATTTCTGCGCCGATGCCACCAACCCATGCACCGATGCGACGTTGATGATGCGGCCCCAGTTCTTGCGCTTCATGCCCGGCACAGCAAGCCGCGTCGTGTGGAAAGCCGAGGTGAGGTTGATGGCGATGATGGCGTCCCAGCGTTCGGTCGGGAAATCCTCGACATTGGCCACATACTGGATGCCGGCGTTGTTGACGAGGATGTCCACGCCGCCAAACTCTGCGTCGGCATAGGCGAACATCGCTTCGATCTCGGCTGGCTTGCTCATGTCGGCGCCGTGATATCCGATGCGGATGGCATTTTTGCCCGCGGCCGCGATCTGCGCCTTGGGTGCTTCCACATCGCCAAAGCCATTCATGATGATGTTGGCGCCCTGCGCGGCCAGCGAACAGGCAATACCCAGACCAATCCCGCTGGTCGAGCCCGTGACGAGGGCGGTTTTTCCTTGCAGCATGCGTATCTCCGGAGGTCAGCGATTACAACAGGTTGACGCCAGTCTTGGCCTGGATCTCTTCGCGGGAAACGCCCGGCGCGGTTTCGATCAGCTTCAGTCCCTGCTCGGTCACGTCGATCACGCCGAGGTCCGTAATGATGCGATCCACCACGCCCACACCCGTCAGCGGCAACGTGCACTTGGGCAGGATCTTCATGTCTTCGGTGCCGTCCTTTTTCTTGGCGGTGTGTTCCATCAGAACGATCACCCGCTTGACGCCGGCCACGAGGTCCATCGCGCCACCCATGCCCTTGACCATCTTGCCGGGGATCATCCAGTTGGCCAGGTCGCCCGTCTCGCTCACCTGCATCGCACCGAGAATCGACAGGTTGATCTTGCCGCCGCGAATCATCGCAAAGCTCTGATCGCTGCCGAAGATGGCGCTGCCGGGCAGCGTGGTCACGGTCTGCTTGCCTGCGTTGATCAGGTCGGCATCCACTTCGTCTTCCATGGGAAACGGACCGATGCCCAGCATGCCGTTTTCGCTTTGCAGCCAGACTTCCTTGTCGCCGGTGTGGTTGGCAACCAGCGTCGGGATACCGATGCCGAGGTTGACGTAGAAACCGTCTTGCAACTCCTGGGCAGCGCGCGCCGCCATTTGGTCTTGTGTCCAGGCCATGTCGGTCTCCTTAGTTGGCTACTCGGATGGTGCGCTTCTCGATGCGCTTCTCGGGCGTGGCATTGAGCACGATGCGGTGCACATAGATGCCGGGCAGATGGATGTCGTCGGGTGCAAGCTCGCCCACCTCGACGATCTCTTCGACCTCAACGATGCAGATCTTGCCGGCCGTTGCCGCAGCCGGATTGAAGTTGCGTGCGGTCAGGTTGAAACGCAGGTTGCCGGACTTGTCAGCCACCTGGGCTTTCACCAGCGCCACGTCGGGCACCAGCGAGCGCTCCATGACGTACGTCTCGCCGTCAAACTCGCGCAGCTCCTTGCCTTCGGCGACAAGCGTGCCGACACCGGTCTTGGTGAAGAACGCCGGGATGCCGGCGCCGCCAGCGCGCAGCTTTTCGGCCAGCGTGCCTTGCGGGGTGAATTCCAACTCGAGTTCACCGGCCAGATACTGGCGCTCGAACTCCTTGTTTTCGCCCACGTAGGACGAAATCATCTTTTTGATCTGGCGGGTTTCCAGCAGCAAGCCCAGGCCGAAACCATCGACGCCGGCATTGTTGGAAATGCAAGTGAGATTCTTGACGCCCGAATCGCGCAGCGCGGCAATCAGCGCTTCCGGAATACCGCACAGGCCGAAGCCGCCCACGGCGATGGTCTGGCCGTCCCTGACGACGCCCGCGAGCGCCTCGCTGGCGCTGGCGAAGATTTTGTTCATGCGTGCTCCTTCCTTGGTGGTCCAACGAATCCGGCTCGGTTTTGACCGCACGCACACTTGGGGTTTGTGCGGTGCAGCGCCGGAAAATAGTAACGATACAATCTGGCGAGAATACGCAAGCGTCGCGCGACGCAGCAATACGTACGAATACATATGCCCGCCCTCGACTATCAGACTGCGTTCCAGCTTGCCCCTGTCGGCATGGTGATGTCCCGCGAGCGGGTGATGCTCGACGTCAATGACGAAGCCGCTCGCATCTTCGGCCACGCGCGTACCACCATGATCGGCCAATCGTTTGAACTGCTGTATCCAACGCACGACGAATACGAGCGCACCGGCGCGCGCATCATCCCCGTCATGAATGCGCGCGGCAGCTATTCTGACGAACGCATCATGAAGCGCGCCAACGGTGAACTGTTCTGGTGCCACGTCACAGGCCGCGCGCTGGACCGTGCCAAACCGCTGGGCGAAGGCATCTGGACGTTCGAGGATCTGTCAGCGCATCGCCCCGTTACAGCAGCGCTCACGCCGCGCGAACGCGACATCGCCGCGCAGCTTGTTGAAGGCAAGACCAGCAAGCAGATCGGCAAGCAGTTGGAGATCAGCCCGCGCACGGTTGAAATCTATCGCGCGCGGCTGATGAAGAAGTACGCCGCCAACACCTCGCTCGAACTTGTGCAGCGGCTGATGGGGCATTGAGGCCGCCGAAGCGTTACACCATGCCGTCGTCGGCGTTGATGACGGCACCGTTGATGAAGTCGGACTGATCCGACGCCAACAGCAGAATCAGCCCATCGAGGTCTTCCGGCTTGCCGACGCGCTTGCGCGGCAGCATCTGCACCAGCTTCTGGCCAGGTTCGGTTTCCCAATGGTGATGATTGATTTCGGTGTCGATATAGCCCGGGCAGATCGCGTTGGTATTGATGCCGTAACGGCCCCACTCCAGCGCCATGGCCTTGGTCATGTGCACCACAGCTGCCTTGCTCATGCAATACACGCCAATCTGCGACAGCACCTTCAGCCCCGCCACAGATGCAATGTTGACGATGCGCGATTGCGGCAGCGGCGAGCCGTTCTTCTCCGCGCCCTTGGCCCGCGCAATCATGCGCTTGGCCGTTTCCTGCGCCACAAAGAAGGCGCCACGCGTGTTGGTATCAAATACGAAATCGAAGTCATCGGGCGTGACGTCCACCATGCGCTGCGTGGTCGAAACGCCAGAGTTGTTGACCAGGATGTCGATCGTGCCGGCTTCGGTTTCAGCGTGGGCGATGGCCGATCGGATGCTGTCCGGATCCGTCACGTCCAGACGTACGACGTGGGCGCTGCCGCCCTTCGATTCGATGTCGGCGCGCAGTTCTTTCAGCCGTTCGACACGGCGCGAGGCCAGCACGACTTTCGCGCCGGCGGCCGCCAGCGTGTGCGCGAAACGCGCGCCCAGGCCGCTCGACGCGCCCGTGATCAGCGCGACCTTGCCTTCCAGATTGATCGACAAACCCATGATGCGTGATCCCCGTAGATTGGTTTGGCATGCGCCGGGCTGCTCGGAAGCAACATCGGCATGTGATTTGAGCGCAGCTTAGCAAAAAATCGAACGATCGTTCAGAAAATTCCCTTGCCGCATCCGGGCGTGTCCCGGACAATGCGGAAAATTCTAATGCAGCAATCCGTCATACCAATAAGCAAACGCCCTACAAGCGAAGAGACACTTATGAACCAGCAGCAGCTCCTCGAACAATACGGCCCGCGAGAGTCCATGGAGTATGACGTCGTTATCGTCGGCGGCGGCCCCGCCGGCCTGGCGACTGCGATTCGCGTCAAGCAACTGGCTGCCGAGACGGGCAAGGACGTGTCCGTCGTCGTGCTGGAAAAGGGTTCCGAGCCGGGTGCACACATTCTTTCGGGCGCTGTGATGGACCCGCGCGCCATCAACGAACTCCTCCCGAACTGGAAGGCCGACGGCGCCCCGCTCAACCAGGCGGTCACCGGCGACGATGTGCTCTTCCTGAGCGAAACCGGCTCCAAGCGTACGCCCGACTGGCTCGTGCCGCGCAACTTCCATAACCACGGCTGCTACGTGATCTCGCTGTCGAACGTGGTCAAGTGGATGGCCACGCAGGCCGAAGCGCTGGGCGTCGAGATTTTCCCGGGCTTTGCGGCAGCCGAAGTGCTGTATGACGACAATGGTGCCGTGCGCGGCGTTGCCACCGGCAACATGGGCATCGGCAAGGACGGTGAGCCGACCGAGAACTTCCAGCTCGGCATGGAGCTGCTCGGCAAGTACACCATCTTCGCGGAAGGCGCGCGCGGGCATCTCGGCCGCCAGTTGCTGGAGAAGTTCAAGCTCAACGCCGGCAAGGACCCGCAGACCTTCGCCATCGGTATCAAGGAACTCTGGGAAATCGATCCGGCCAAGGCCAAGCCCGGCCTCGTGGTGCACACCGCGGGCTGGCCGATGGAAGATGACACCTTCGGCGGCGGCTTCCTGTATCACCTGGAAGACAACAAGATCACGCTCGGCTTCGTGATTGGGCTGGACTACAAGAACCCTTGGATGAGCCCGTTCGAAGAGATGCAGCGCTGGAAGGCCCACCCCGCCATCCGCGCGCACATCGAAGGCGGGAAGCGCATCGGCTACGGTGCACGCGCCATCAACAACGGCACGCCGCAGGCGCTGCCGAAAACGGTGTTCCCAGGCGGCGCCCTGGTCGGTTGCGATGCAGGCTACCTGAACGCGGCGCGTATCAAGGGCAGCCACGCGGCCATTAAGAGCGGCATGATGTGCGGTGAAGCCGTGTTCGAAGCCGTGACCGCTGGCCGCTGCGCAGACGAGTTGTCGGCCTACCCCGCCGCCTTCGAACAGAGCTGGCTGAAGGAAGAACTGGACCAGTCGCGCAACTTCAAGCTGTGGTTCAAGAAGAGCCCGACACTGGGCAAGATCATGACCGGCATCGAACAGTGGCTGCTGCCCAAGATTGGCGTCAGCAACCCACCTTGGACGCTGCACGGCACGAAGTCGGACAACCAGTCGCTCAAGCCGGCATCGGAATGCCCGAAGATCGAGTATCCGAAGCCGGACGGCAAGGTCACGTTCGATCGCCTGTCGTCGGTGTTCATCTCGAACACGAACCACGAAGAGAACCAGCCGGCTCACCTGACGCTGAAGGATCCGACCGTTCCGACGCGCATCAACCTGACGCAGTTTGCCGGCCCCGAGCAGCGCTACTGCCCGGCTGGCGTGTATGAGTTCGTCAAGAACGATGAGGGCACTGAGCGCCTGCAGATCAACGCGCAGAACTGCGTGCACTGCAAGACCTGCGACATCAAGGACCCGACGCAGAACATTGTGTGGGTCACCCCGGAAGGCGGTGGCGGGCCGAACTACGTCGGCATGTAAGCACCGGGCGGTCGCCCAACAAAAAAGACGGCTTGAAGCCGTCTTTTTTGTTGTCTGCGCAAATCGATTCAGGAAGCTTTTGCCGGAATGGCCGGCGTCTCCACGGACACATCGCCACATTGCGCACGATGACGCAGCGCGTGGTCGATCAGCACCAGCGCCAGCAGCGCCTCGGCGATCGGCGTGGCACGAATGCCCACGCATGGATCATGGCGGCCGAACGTTTCCACCACCGCCGGGTCACCCGCCTTGTCGATCGAACGGCGCGGCGTGCGGATGCTCGACGTCGGCTTGATCGCCAGCGACACAGAGATATCCTGCCCCGTCGAAATCCCACCCAGGATACCGCCGGCGTTGTTGCCGACGAAGCCCTCCGGCGTCAGCTCATCACCATGCTCGGAACCGCGCTGGCTGACCGCGTGGAAGCCTGCACCGATCTCAACGCCCTTGACTGCGTTCAGACCCATCATGGCGTGGGCAATGTCTGCATCCAGGCGATCGAACAGCGGCTCGCCCCAACCGACGGGCACGCCCGTGGCCACCACTTCAATGCGCGCGCCGACGGAATCGCCATCTTTGCGCAGTGCATCCATGTAGGTTTCCAGCTCGGGAACGATCTCGGCATTGGGCGCGAAGAACGGGTTGTTCGGCACCTCGTTCCAGTCCATGAACGGAATGTGGATATCGCCCAGTTGCGACATGAAGCCGTGGATTTCGATGCCGAACTTCTCACGCAGCCACTTCTTGGCGACAGCACCTGCGGCCACCGTCGGCGCCGTCAATCGTGCGGAAGAACGGCCACCACCACGCGGGTCACGGATGCCGTATTTGTGCCAGTACGTGTAATCGGCATGGCCGGGACGGAATGTCTCGGCGATGTTGCTGTAGTCCTTGCTGCGCTGATCTGTGTTGCGGATCAGCAGACAAATCGGGGTGCCCGTGGTCTTGCCTTCGTACACGCCGGAGAGGATCTCAACAAGGTCTTCCTCCTTGCGCTGCGTCACGTGCCGCGAGGTGCCGGGCTTGCGGCGATCCAGATCGGGCTGGATGTCTTCTGCCGATAGCGTCATGCCGGGTGGGCAGCCGTCGATGACAGCGCCGATGGCCGGGCCATGCGACTCGCCGAAAGTGGTGACGGAAAACAGCAGGCCCAAGGTATTGCCAGACATGATCGTGCTCAGGAAGGCGCCGCGACGGCCGCGGCGCGAAACATCAGGAAAACGCTATTGTAAGGCCGATCCACCGGCCTCCAGATCAGCCACCGATACCCAGCAGCTCGACGTCAAAGTTCAGCGTGGAGTTGGGCGGAATCGTGCCCGGCACGCCGCGCTCGCCGTAAGCAGTGGCTGCCGGGCACGTCAGCTTGGCTTTGCCGCCCACCTGGATCTTCTGCACGCCTTCGGTCCAGCACGGAATCACGCGATTCAGCGGGAAGGAGATCGGCTGGCCGCGCTTGTAGGAGCTGTCGAACTCGGTACCGTTGGTGAGCGTGCCGCGGTAGTGCACCTTGACCGTGTCGCTGGCCTTGGGCGACGGGCCGGTGCCTTTGGTCAGCGTCTGGACGATCACACCGGAAGGCAGCGTCTCGGATGCGGGCGATGCGGCTTGCGCGCTAACGGCAGCCAGGGCAAGCAACGAAGCACACAGCAGCGGGGAAACGTGTTTCATGGCAGGTAACGGGAAAGTTGGAGGTCAGAAAAAACGCATGAAGGCCGATTGCAGGCCGACCGGCAGTGTATCGAAGTCCGCAGGCGCGCCAGGCGCTAGAGCCGCTCGCCGCGCAACGCCAGCACGGCGGCCTGCATCGTTTCCGGCGACACGGCCTGCGCCGGCACCGGCGTGCCGATGCACAGTTCCAGCTTGTTGAGGAAGCCGCGACGGAACGGGCGCGACATCGCCGCCCCGCCCTTGCGCGAGAAAAAGCTGCCCCAGAGGCCGCGCAGCGCCATCGGTACCACCGGCACGGGTGTGCGTTCGATGATGCGGCGCATGCCTTCCTTGAACGGGTTCATCTCGCCCGTGCCGGTGATCTTGCCTTCGGGGAAGATGCAGACGACCTCGCCCTCCGCCAGCGCGGCGGCAATGGTGTCGTAGGCGCGGCTGAGCATCTCCGGGTCTTCGTGCATCGGCGCAATCGGAATCGCCTTGACCGTGCGGAAGAACCACGACAGCACCGGCACCTTGAAGATGCGGTGATCCATCACGAAACGCACGGGGCGGCGCACGAACGCGCCCACCACCACGGCATCGACGAAGCTCACGTGGTTGCAGACCAGCAGGCAGGGGCCTTCATCGGGAATCTGCTCCGAGCCCTCCACCTTCACGCGGTAGACGGTATGGATCAGCAGCCACATCACGAACCGGATCAGGAATTCCGGCACCAGCGTGTAAATGTAGATCGCCACCACGGCGTTGAGGATGCCTGTGACCAGAAACAACTGCGGGATCGTGAACCCGGCACGCGTGAGCACCATCGCCAGCACGGCAGAAGCGATCATGAACAGCGCGTTGAGGATGTTGTTGGCGGCAATGATGCGCGCACGATGCGTCGGTTCGCAGCGGCTCTGGATCAGCGCGTACAAGGGCACGCTGTAGAAGCCGCCGAACATCGCCAGCAGGAACAGATCGGCCAGCACGCGCCAATGGCGATGGTTCTGCAGGAACCCGGAAATGCCCGTCAGCACGTCGTGCGCGACCAATGCCTCGGCATGCGAAGCAAAGTACAGGTCCACCGCGAAGACCGTCATGCCGATCGAGCCAAACGGCACCAGGCCGATCTCCACCGTGCGGCCCGAGAGCTTTTCGCACAGCACCGAGCCCAAGCCGATGCCCACCGAAAACACGGCCAGCAGTAGCGTCACGACATTCTGGTCGCCGCCGAGCACATTGCGCGCGTAGGCAAAGAACGACGTCAGGAACGTCGCGCCCACGAACCAGAGCCACGAGATGCCCAGCAGGCTGAGAAACACCGCGCGCTGGTTGCTCGCCAGCTTCAGGTTGCGCCAGGTCTCGGAGATCGGGTTCCAATTGATGCGCAGGTCCGGCTGCGACGCCGGCGACACCGGCACACCGCGCGCCGTCAGCCAGCCGGCCACGGCAATGACAATGCACGCAATACCGGTAAACAGCGGGCCGACCAGCTCGCCGTTGCGCGTGTAATTGGCCAGCTCGCCGCCGCCAATGGTGCCGATCAGGATGGCGACGAAGGTGCCCATTTCCACCAGCCCGTTACCGCCGACGAGTTCCGCCGATTGCAGGTGCTGAGGCAGATAGGCGTACTTCACGGGCCCAAACAGCGTCGAGTGCACGCCCATCAAGAACGTGCAGAGGTACAGCAGTTCAACGTGGCGCAGCGCGAAACCCGTACAGCCGATCGCCATGATGGCGATTTCCAATGTCTTCACCAGACGGATCAGGCGCGCCTTGTCCATGCGGTCGGCAATCTGCCCGCTGGTGGCAGACAGCAGCACAAACGGCGCGATGAAGATCGCTGAAATCAGGAACGCTGCGGACGCCGGGTCCGCATTGCCGAACAGCGCAGCGTGGTACGTGACCAACGAGGAAAACGCCACCTTGAAAACGTTATCGTTCATCGCGCCCAGGAACTGGGTCCAGAAGAACGGTGCAAAGCGAAGCTGCTTCAGCAGGGAAAACTGGCTCGATTGGCTCATCGGCAGGCGGTTCTGGGTTCAACAAAAAACCCGCTCGCAACGGCGGGCGGGTTTCAGGGATGCGGTGAGGAGATCGCGCAGGTCAGTCTTCGTTGGCCTTTTCTTCGGGCCAGTCGCGAATGTACGCCTTGAGCATCTTGTTCTCAAAACTTTGGTCTTCGAGCACGGCTTTGGCGACGTCGTAGAACGAAATCACGCCCATCAACGTGCGGCTGTCGAGCACCGGCAGGTAGCGCACATGGTGCTCCAGCATGATACGGCGTACTTCGTTGACCTCGGTTTCGGGGGTGCAGGTGACGGGATGATCGTCCATCACCTTGCGGATGGTCGTGCCCTCGCCCACGGAACCGTGATTCTTGGCAACAACCTTGATGATTTCTCGAAAGGTCAGCATGCCGACCAGTTCGCCGTACTCCATGACCACGAGCGAGCCGATGTCTTTCTCCGCCATCGTCTGCACGGCCACCTGGAGCTTGGTTTCAGGTGCCACGGTGTAGAGCGTGTTGCCCTTCACGTGGAGGATATCGCTGACTTTCATATTGCGTCTCCCAGAGTTCGGGGTGCCGGTCTGCCGGGGAGCGACCGCGCGCGGGTTGTGGTTATGGTTATGTTTCGATCCTAGCCCAAACCGGATCGCTTCGACAAGCATGCAGCGCAGAAAAAACCTGTCAAAAACGGCGCCCGCTCGGCGTTTGCCCGGAATGCGCTGCAACAGGGAGCAGTGCTAGCATGCCCCGTCCAAACCTGTTCCCGCGCCCTCTCCGGGTGCTTGAATCCATGTCCAAAGCCCGCTTCGACACGCTGGCCCTGCATGCCGGCGCCGCGCCCGACCCGGCTACCGGCGCGCGCGCCACGCCGATCCACCTGAGCACGTCCTTCGTGTTCCGCGACAGCGAACATGCGGCGTCATTGTTCAATATGGAACGCGCGGGCCACGTGTATTCGCGCATCTCCAACCCGACCGTCGCCGTATTCGAGGAGCGCATGGCCGCGCTGGAAAACGGCGTAGGCGCCATCGCCACAGCTTCGGGCCAGGCGGCGCTGCATCTGGCCATCGTCACGCTGATGGGCGCCGGCTCGCATATCGTCGCGTCTTCGGCGCTGTATGGCGGCTCGCACAACTTGCTGCACTACACGCTGCGCCGCTTCGGTATCGAGACAACCTTCGTCAAACCCGGCGACATCGATGGTTGGCGCGCTGCTATCCGCCCGAACACGCGGCTGCTGTTTGGCGAGACGCTCGGCAACCCGGGGCTGGATGTGCTGGACATCCCGACCATCGCGTCGATTGCGCACGATGCGGGCGTGCCGCTCTTGGTCGATTCGACCTTCACTACGCCTTGGCTGCTGCAGCCGTTCCCACATGGTGCAGATCTGGTCTACCACTCGGCTACCAAGTTCCTGGGCGGGCACGGCACGACCATCGGCGGCGTGCTGGTGGACGGCGGCACATTCGACTACGTGGCCGCGGGCAAGCACCCCGAGCTGACCGAGCCGTACGCGGGTTTCCACGACATGGTGTTTGCCGAGGAGAGCACCGTCGCGCCCTTCCTGCTGCGAGCGCGCCGCGAAGGCCTGCGCGACTTCGGCGCCTGCATGAACCCGATGGCCGCATGGCAACTGCTGCAAGGCATCGAGACACTGCCGCTGCGCATGGCCCGACATGTGGACAACGCCCGCCGCATCGTCGCCTTCCTGGCAAGTCACCCGATGGTGGCGTCGGTCGCCTACCCGGAGCTGGAATCGCACCCCGATCACGCACTGGCCAAGCGCCTGCTGCCGCGGGGCTGCGGGGCGGTGTTCAGCTTCGATCTGCGCGGCGACCGGCGTGCAGGCCAGCAGTTCATCGAATCGCTCGGACTGTTCTCGCACCTTGCCAACGTGGGCGATGCGCGCTCGCTGGTCATCCACCCCGCGTCGACAACGCACTTCCGCATGGACGCCGACGCGCTGGCCGCAGCCGGCATCAGCGAAGGCACGATCCGCCTCTCCATCGGCCTGGAAGACGCCGACGACCTGATCGACGATCTCAAGCGCGGCCTGAAAGCTGCCGAGCGCGCGATGTCCGCCGCGCCCGGCAAAGCCGACGCCAACGCAACGGGAGCCCGCTGATGGAATGGACCGTACAGGGCGAGCGCGCCTACGCCTACACCGGCGGCAAGCCGTTCAACGCCGAATTGCCGTGCGTCGTATTTGTGCATGGCGCGCAGAACGATCATTCCGTCTGGGGCCTGCAGACGCGATGGTTCGCGCACCACGGCTTCAGCGTGCTGGCGGTCGATCTGCCGGGCCACGGTCGCAGCGCCGGCGCCCCTCTGCAGACCGTGGAAGCCATGGCCGACTGGGTGATGGCGCTCGTGCACGCAGCCGGCGTCACCCAGCCAGTGGTTGTGGTCGGCCACAGCATGGGCTCGCTGATTGCGCTGGAGTGCGCGTCACGGTACGCCAGTCGCGTGCGCCGCATCGCGCTGGTAGCGACGGCCTGGCCGATGAAGGTGTCGGATGCGCTGCTTGACGCCGCGCTCAACAACACGCCGGCCGCCATCGATATGGTGAATACCTGGTCGCATTTCAGCCTGGCGAACAAGCCGTCAGCGCCGGGGCCGGGCTTCTGGATGCATGGCGGCAGCCAGCGGCTGATGGAACGGATAGCGCGCGGCACGGACGCGCCCGTCTTCCACACAGATTTTGCTGCCTGCAATGCCTATGCGCGCGGCGCCGAAGCCATGGCCGCCGCGAAGTGCCCGTCACTCGTGATTGTGGGAGAAAAAGATCAGATGACGCCAGCAAAAGCCGGCCGTCAGGTTGCGGCAGGACTGGCCGGCAGCCGCGTTGTGGGGCTGCCTGGCGGGCACGCGATCATGGGAGAATGCCCCGACGGCACACTCGACGCGCTGATCGCCTTTGCACGCGAACGAGACACGGTCGCCGCATAAGTCGCCTCCTGGAGACGCATCATGGGCACCACCGACACCCACAGCTTCGGCAGCTTCGCCGAGTTCTATCCGTACTACCTGAGTGAGCACCGGGATCGCACCTGCCGGCGCCTGCACTTTGTCGGCTCGACGGTGGCGCTGGTGTGTTTGATCCTCCTGGTGTTCACGGGCAACCTGTGGTGGTTGCTGGGGGCGGCCGTGAGCGGTTACGCGTTCGCGTGGGTCGGACATTTCGGGTTCGAGAAGAACCGGCCCGCCACCTTCCGCCACCCCTTCTACAGCTTGCTGGGTGACTGGGTGATGTATCGCGACATCTGGACGGGCAAGATCCCGTTCTGAAACGTCAGGCGCTCGCGTTGGCAGCGGCGGGCACTGCTGAAGCCGGCGCCGGTGCCATAGCAGCCTGCGCAGCCGCCGCCACCCCGCGTTCGCCAGTCGTGAAAATGCTCTCGAGCGTGGCGTCGAGCGCGGGATTCTGCAGTTGGCTGACCAGCGCGCGCGTGTCACCCAGATGGCGCGCCAAGGCAGTGCGCGGCAAGCGCGGCAGATTCAACACCAGCCTTTCATAGAGCGGCCGCAGCGTGGTCGTGTGCACATCGCACAGCAGCGCCCAGTGGGTCTCACCGCGATCCTGCTGCAGCTTGCCGATCAGGTGCAGTGCCTTCAGCTTGGTCAGCAGGTCAACCAGGTAATCGGCTTCCAACTGCAGGCGCCGGCCAATATCGCGCTCGGCGACCGTACGCGGCGCCTGTTCTCGCGCGCGATACAGCAGCAACAGAACACCCAGCGCATCAAAGAACTCGCTGCCCGGAAATGTGCGCCGCTGCCAGTAGCCCTGCCGGATGATCGGCAGCGTCGAGGCGATGGTCGCACCGAGCAGCGTCACCAGCCAGCTCACATAGATCCACGTCAGGAAGATCGGCAGCGTGGCAAACGCGCCGTAGACGGCCGTGTAGGTGGGGATATGCGCGACGTAAGCGCCAAAGACGCGCTTGGCGATTTCAAATGCCCCGGCGGCAATCAGGCCGGCAATGAACGCATCGCGCCGTTCCACGTTGGTATTCGGCACGAATACGTAGAGCATCGCAAATGCAATCGCCGACAGCAGGATCGGGACTAGGCTGACGATCACGCCCAGACCAAACGGCAGCTTGTGCACATAGCCCGCCGAGATCGACACGAGATACGAACTGACCGACAGGCTCGCGCCAATCAGCACCGGCGCAAATGTCATCAGCGCCCAGAACACCAGGACGCGCTGCGCCAGCGGCCGACGATGACGCACGCGCCAGATGGCGTTCAATGCGTTCTCGACGGTGAGCAATGTCATTACCGACGTCACGACCAGGCCGATCAGGCCCGCTGCCGTCAGCCCCTTGGCGTTGGTGGAAAACTGATTCAGATACGTCAGGATCGGCCGACTGATGCTGCCCGGCACGAGGTTGCTGAACATGTAGCCTTCGATGTCCGCCCGGAAGCTCTTGAACATCGGGAATGCCGTGAACAGCGCAAACGCCACCGTCAAAATCGGAACCAACGACAGCACCGTCGTGAATGTCAGGCTACCAGCCACTTGCGGCAGGTGGTCTTCACCGGCGCGGCGCAAGGCGTAACGCGCCAGCGCACGCAGCTTGGCGGCATTCCATTTGCGAAGCGCACGGGTGTCAAAAAGCATGAAAAATGAGGCGGGAGGCGGGGTTGGGGGGCGCAACTATAATACCGCGACGCTCTCCACGCTTTGTTATGAAAGATATCCTGGTCCTGTACTACAGCCGTCACGGCAGCACGCGCGCATTGGCCGAAGCCATTGCGCAAGGCATTGAAAGCGTCGACGGCGCCCAGGCGCGGGTGCGCACGGTGCCGGCCGTCTCCACTGTCTGCGAAGCCACGCAGTCCGACGTGCCCGACGGCGGCCCGCCCTACGTGGAAGTACGCGATCTTGAAGAATGCGTGGGCCTGGCGCTGGGCTCGCCCACACGCTTTGGCAACATGGCTGCGCCGCTCAAGTACTTCCTGGATGGCACCACGCCGCAATGGCTAGCGGGCGCACTGGCCGGCAAGCCGGCATGTGTGTTCACCTCCACGGGGAGCATGCACGGCGGGCAGGAAACCACCCTGCTCTCGATGATGCTGCCGCTGCTGCACCACGGTATGGTCGTCCTTGGCCTGCCGTATCAGCACAGCGAACTGCTTTCGACTGAAGCCGGCGGCACGCCATACGGGCCGTCTCACGTTGCACATCGCGGCGATACTGCACCGCTGACCGCCCACGAACGCACGCTCGCCACAGCCATGGGCCGGCGGCTGGCGCAGACCGCTCTCAAGCTCGCCGCATGACCTCCCCCAACAACGTCGTCACCGAATCCCGGGCACTGGCTCTGCTCAGTGCAGCCAGCCTCATCGCGTTGATCCTCCTGTGTGCGGCGTGGGAGTTGTGGCTCGCCCCCGTGCGCCCGGGCGGCTCCTGGCTGGCGCTCAAGGCGCTGCTGCTGGCATGGCCGCTGCCCGGCGTGCTGCGCAAGAACCGCTACACGATGCAATGGGCGTCCATGTTCATCCTGCTGTTCTTTACCGAAGGCATCGTGCGGGCGACATCGGACGTCGGGCTTTCGCGCTCGCTCGCATGGGGCGAGGTGGTGCTCAGCGTGGTGTTCTTCACCGCAACCATCCTCTACCTGCGACCATTCAAGCGCGCGGCCAAAGCACGCGCCGGCCACAGATCCTGATCCGCCATGATTCACAATGCCTTTCTTCAAGCCTGCGTTGAAGCTATCGGTGCAACGCACGTCCTGACCGCGCCGGAAGACCAGGCGCCCTACCTCACCGATTGGCGCAAGCGTTTCTCGGGCCGCGCACGCGCAGTATTGCGCCCCGCCAGCGCTGAAGAGGTGGCTACGCTCGTGCGTCTGTGCGGCGAACATGGCGTGCCGGTCGTCCCACAAGGCGGCAACACCGGCCTGTGCGGCGGCGCCACGCCCGACATGAAAGGCGACGCGGTGGTGATCTCGTTGCAGCGCATGCAGCGCGTGCGCGCCGTCGACCCGATCAACAACACCATCACCGTGGATGCCGGCTGCATCCTGGCCAACGTGCAGCAGGCCGCCGCCGATGCGGACCGCCTCTTCCCGCTGAGCCTTGCTGCAGAAGGCAGTTGCACGATCGGCGGCAACCTTGCAACCAACGCCGGCGGCACCGCCGTCCTGCGCTACGGCAATGCGCGCGAGCTGTGTCTAGGCATCGAAGCAGTCTTGCCTAACGGCGCACTGTGGAATGGCCTGCGCGGGCTGCGCAAGGACAACACGGGCTACGACCTGCGCGACCTGCTGATCGGCGCGGAAGGCACGCTCGGCATCATCACTGGGGCGATGCTGAAGCTGTTTCCGCAACCGCGCGCCAAGGTGACTGCGCTGGCGGCCCTGCAATCGCCGCGTCAGGCGCTGGCGTTTCTATCGCTGGCGCAAGGCCATGCAGGAACGCTGCTGACGGGCTTCGAGCTGATGTCGGCGTTTTGCCTGGACCTCGTGCGCAAGCATTACCCGCAGTTGCGCGTGCCGTTCACGCAGGCGTATCCGCAATACGTGCTGCTGGAATTGTCCGATCTGGAAAGCGAAGACCACGCGCGCGCGCTGTTCGAATCGCTCATGGAAGACGCGCTCGCTCGCGGCGTGATCGACAATGCGGCGGTGGCGGAATCAGTGGCCCAGTCGCGCGACTTCTGGAACCTGCGCGAGCACATTCCGCTGGCGCAGGCCGATGAAGGCAAGAACATCAAGCACGATATTGGCGTGCCCATTTCGCGCATTGCCGACTTCATTGACGTGACCGACCGCGCGCTGGCCGCGGCCTACCCCAACATCCGCATGGTGACGTTCGGCCATCTCGGCGATGGCAATCTGCACTACAACGTGTCGCCGCCGGAAGGCCATGCGCACGATGCTTTCCTGGCCAACCAGGACGGCATCAACCGCATCGTGCACGACAGCGTGCATGCGCACGGCGGCTCCATCTCAGCCGAGCACGGCATCGGCCAGCTCAAGCGCGAAGACAACGCGCGCTACAAGAGCCCCGTTGAACTGGCCGCCATGCGCGCGATCAAGCAGGCGCTGGACCCGCGCGGCCTGATGAATCCAGGGAAGGTGTTGTAAGGCGATCCGGCCTTGCTTCAGCCGAACAGCTTCAGCGTGTAGTTCGCCACCGCGAAGAGGACTGTCGCGGCCAGCAGCCACAACAGCATGCGCGGTACGCCGCTGGGCGGCAGACGATGATCGCTCGGGCTGGAACGATCGCCGATGCGCCCACTCTGGGCGCTACGGATGTAAGTGGTGCGTGACGACCCTGCCGGGCGTCGTGCATGACGCGTGCTCATTGTTTCCTCCCTGCCCCATGGCTAGCGCCTCGCCCGGCCCCCTGCAGCCATGGCGAAACACAGCAGCCTCATGGATCGCTCCATGGCTGCCCAAACAAGACTCCCTGATTTCCCGTCTGGTCGGAACCGAAAAGGCTTCGTCACGCCCGTTTGGCGTGCGTAGGCACGATGATCCGCGTCATTGCGCGGAATTTCGAATGGGACGTTATTGTTGTGTGGCACTACCCGACGCCACGAAATGTATCAAAAATCCCCCCAATTGGGGGGTACGCATTTTGGGTATGTGTCCTTTCGGATGATGCGCAGGAACGACGCTTGCGGGACAGGTCAGGGCAAACCCGGAATTCGACTCACATACGGAGGCAGCCCATGCCAGCTTCGCCCGATCTGACCAAGCGCGCCCACATCACGCCGCCGCAACCGCCCGAACAGCCCCCGCACCCGCCACCGGAAATGCCGCCCCCCGACGAACCGGCGCATGACCCAGTGCATGACCCCGAACCCCAAACGCCCCCAATCGAACTGCCACCCGGCGAGCTACCGCCGGAAATCCCGCCCCAGCATTAGCGCGGCGCAACATCCCATCTGTTAGAATCGCGGCCTCCCAGGCAACCGGAGGCCGCGCGTTTTTGGTATGCCTGGGCAGCCTGCACCTCTGCATTTCTGCCCATAGCTCAGTTGGATAGAGCATCGGCCTTCTAAGCCGACGGTCGGGGGTTCGAATCCCTCTGGGCAGGCCAAAGATCCTTATAGATCAAGCACTTACGTTAAGCGCCACTGCGACGGTTGAACGAGTGAGCACGGGAAAGTGTGCTCAGATCTTATCCTTGGCACGTATCCCACAATCTCGACTGACCCTCAACGCCACTTTTTCCCCATCACTCGCCACACAGATTAGCCTCGTGCCCCCCCTATTGCTGAGGGCTTGTTGGCTGCGAAGTTGGCACGCTTTCAAGAATGATCTCCACGCGTCGGTTCAACGCCCTGCCCGCGGCGGTACGGTTGTCTCCAACGGGATCTTTCACGCCACGACCAATGATGGACAAGCGATCCGAAGCGATCCCGCGCTCTTGAAGATGTCGCGCGACCGCCGTGGCGCGTGCGGTTGACAGCGCGAGGTTCGACTCCATGCGATCGCGCGGGCCGGGGGCATCGTCGGTGTGCCCGAGGACGGTCACCTTGCCACGCGTGTCGGCAAGCACGGGGGCGAGCCGGTCGAGTTGGCGCGCGAGCATCAGCATAAGGTCTGCTCGGCCGGAGGCGAAATCTTGGTCGCTATTGAAGGAGATATAGATTCGATCGTCTTTTGTGCTGATGCCGACCGGGGCCGCCCCGGCTTCGGGAGCCAGCACGCGCGCAATGCGTTCCGACAACGACTCACGCTGCTTGGCTAATTGCGCGGACAGTGCCTCCACCTTCGCAACCAGCGCTTGATTGCCTTGGTGCTGGCGGCGGAGCATGAAAGTCAGGCCCAGTACGACCCCAGTCAAGATGAGCCCAGTAACGACAACGATGGGCAGCCAAGACCGTTCCGGAGGCGCTTCTCGCAGGAGTAGCACTTCGGGTGGAGGTTTGTTGACGG
Source organism: Ralstonia sp. 110700041-2 (assembly GCF_056280165.1). Lineage (NCBI taxonomy): Bacteria > Pseudomonadati > Pseudomonadota > Betaproteobacteria > Burkholderiales > Burkholderiaceae > Ralstonia > Ralstonia sp. 110700041-2. The sequence continues at coordinate 187,306 of NZ_JBSFAI010000005.1, forward strand.
GCCCCGGCCACTCCGGTATCCAACGTTCATCGGAGATGTAGGGAATGTCCGCCGTCTTGGATGCGGGCTGCTGGCGCGCTGGCAGTGCGATGTTCGGCAATGGCAAACCACGCTCATCACGAAGGCCGCGCTCGCTCAGTTCGGCGATAACCTCCAGCGCGTTTGCGCTGGCGTTCGGTGTTTGCTGGAGTTTTTCGATCCATCCACGGCAGCGTTGACCGCAGGCGTTTTCGTTGTAGAACTCTGCTAGCAATCCATGTTGGAGCCAGACGCCACGCAGGCTGTTCGCGCGGCCGCGCACCTGGCTCCCCGCCTGGTCGATGGCGGCGCAGAAGCAGTAATGCACGGCTTCGATGCTGCCGGCATTGAGTACCGCTGCCAGGCTGGCCTTCTTGAAGGTTGTCAGCCGTGTGCGGGCCTCGGATCGCAGGGCATCCAGCCGGGCCGCCGACTCCAGCTCAGGCGACAACTCATCCAGCAACCAGAACAGCGGTTGCCCCGGCACAACCGCAGGACCTGTATTCCCATGACGACTGATACCTCGCTCTTGCAGCCTGCCTCTACATCTGGTCTGGCCGCAGCTTTACGGCACAGCGGTTCGGTTGCCCAGGCGCTGCAGAATGCTGAGGTGCGCGTGCGCCAGCAGCCTGGCACGTTTGCGGAGCGTTGGCAGCTATTTCAATGGCTGTGCGTGATGGAAGATTGGCCGCGTGCGCTCAAGCAATTGCAGTTGGCGACACAGTTGACGCCCGATTTTGCGCAGACGGCACACGTTTACCGGGACTTGATCCGGGCCGAGGTGTTTCGAGCCGATGTCATCAAGGGTGCGCGTGAGCCTGGGGCGCTGTTGTCATCGCCAAACTGGATGACGCCGCTGCGCAATGCGCTGGCGCTCGCGGAGGCGGGTGATACGGACGGCGCAGATCACTACCGGCAGCAGGCGCTGTCCGAGGTACCGGACAGCAGTGGCGCGGTCGATGAATCGCGGTTTGACTGGATCGCGGACAGTGACACGCGCTTCGGCCCAACCTGCGAGATCATCTCCGGCGGCCGGTATGCCTGGCTACCGTTTGCTCAACTACGCAAGCTGGAGATGCGGCCGGTGGCTGGCTTGCTGGATCTGATTTGGCGCTCTGTCACGGTGACGCTGGTGGACGGCACAGTGTCCCATGGCTTTACACCGGTGCGCTATCCGGGTTCCGAGCGGGAGAGCGATGCGCTTCAACTAGCCCGTGAGACGCATTGGTCAGAGGTCGGCGAGACCGGCATCGTAGCGCTTGGTCAGAAGACGTGGATGACCAGCGCGGGTGCTGCAGCGCACTCGGGATATTCGTATCCTAGTGTCGCTGGTGCGCTGCCGGGTCCGGTTGGACGAGGCGTTCGGGTTGCGGGACGGGCTGTGCATTCTGTCTCGATTGCTAGAGACATGGCCGGAGACCATCTACCCGCAAGTGGTGGTGGACGGTGAGCCGGACCCGGCCGTGCGTGCTAACGCGCTGGCCGCCTTGGCCGACCCGCAAGGGCTGATGCAGGACGTGCGGGATCTAGTGATCTCAACCAACGGCGCACTGCGCCTGCGAGTGCGCGACGTCGAGCGATCATTGAGCATTCCACGCGCGGCAGATGCGTTGGCGCCGGAGGCAGTGCAGCGCCAGATCCGCGAACTGCGCAACCAAACCGACGCGGTACTGTCCGCGCTGGACGAGGCCCAAGCCTTTGCGTCATCGGTCGACTCCTGGGCTCGACATCACCTTCCAGACGACCACCCTGACCTGGGAACCTTGCTGCGCCTGCTGGATACGGTGACTGGCGCGTCACCACCGGCAGCACCTGCTGTGATTGCACTTCCGGTCTCGGAACACTCGCCGGCCGCCCCACAAGGCTTGATGGGCACCACCATCGAGGGCCCGGTAGTGACGCCGCTTGATAGCACCTCAACTGAGCCCGCCATGGACCGTAATACCGCCCTTGCCTACATTCGAACCGCCCGGATTTGGTTTGAGGCGCACGAGCCGAGCAGCCCTGTGGCGCTTCTGCTCAAGCAAGCCGAACGACTGACCGGCAAGCGCTTTGATGAGGTGTTTCAGGCGATTCCGGCGGAGCTTGTTGAACGCTGGGCGGGGGAGCTCTGAAGAGCCCCACGTTCAGCCGCGATACATCCACCTGTTTGGCGCGCCACCCAAGCCCTCAATCCCCCTGCCCCCCATCCCGCACCGGCAGCGCGGTCGAATACTTGATCTGCTCCATCGAAAACGATGAGCTCACATCCGACAGCGGAACGGACTTGATGAGGTGCTTGTACACGCGGTCGTAATCTTCAATGCCCGCCACCGCCACACGCAGCAGATAGTCCATCTCGCCGCTCATCCGGTAGACCTCCACCACCTCGGGCATATCGCGCACCACCTGCGTGAAACGCTGCGCCCATTTCTCGGTGTGTTGATCGGTGCGCACTGCCACGAATACCGTGGTGCCGACGCCCAGCTTGCGTGCGTCGCACAGCGCCACCTGGGCGCGGATGACGCCCGTGTCCTTGAGCCGCTGCACCCGCTTCCAGCACGGCGTTTGCGAGAGGTTCACACGCTGCGCAAGCTCTGCGATGGGCAGCGTCGCATCGGCCTGCAACAGCCTCAGTAGTTCGCGGTCAATGGCGTCCATTTCGGTGTAAAAATTATCTTCTATAGATTCTTAATTTTAGGAAATATTTTTTGCCACATCGAGCAACTAACAGGAAACTTTGAATTATTTTTCTGGGCTGTCCGCCGTATCATTTTCCCTGCCTCCGCCGCAGCACAGAAACGAAATGAGCGACAGCAACACCCTCCACTACCTCGACTACGCAGCCACCACGCCGGCCGACCCACGCGTGATTGCGGCCATGACCGCCTGCCTTGGCATGGAAGGCGCCTTCGGCAACCCTGCGTCGAGTTCACATGCGACCGGCCGCGTCGCGCGGAACAAGGTCGAGCAAGCGCGCGAGCAAGTCGCCGCGCTCATTGGCGCTGATGCCGACGAGATCATCTGGACGTCGGGCGCCACCGAATCCAACAACCTCGCGCTGAAGGGCTATGCAGACGCCGCCACAGGCAAGCGCCACCTCATCACCAGCCGCATCGAACACAAGGCCATTCTCGACACGATGGCGAACCTGTCGGCGCGCGGCCGTTCGGTGACGTATCTCACACCAACACGCGACGGCGAAATTACGCCTGAAGCCGTGGCCGTTGCGATGACGCCCGACACCGGTCTCGTATCGCTGATGCTGGTGAACAACGAGCTGGGCACGCTGACCGACGTTGGCGCGATCGCGCAGATCGTGCATGCCGCCGGCGCGCTGTTCCACGTCGACGCCGCACAGGCACTCGGCAAGACGCCGATCGATGTGCGAGCGCTCGGCATCGATATGCTGTCGATGTCCGCCCACAAGGTGTATGGCCCCAAGGGGATCGGGGCACTGTATGTCCGCCGCGACATTGCTTCGCAAATTGCGCCGCAAATCCACGGTGGCGGACACGAGCGCGGTCTGCGCTCGGGCACGCTGGCGACGCATCAGATTGTCGGCATGGGCGTGGCGTGCGCATTGGCTGCGGAAGAACTGGAACACGAAACCGCCCGCATTGCTGCGCTGAGCCAGCGGCTGAAGACAGCGGTGCTGGCCCTCGGTGACGTGGTGCACAACGCCGATGTGGCCCGACGCATTCCCCACACCCTGAGCCTGACGGTCAACGCGCCCGGCTTCATGCCGATGATGCTGGGCGACGATCTTGCCGTGTCGTCAACGTCCGCTTGCAACTCCGCCGCAGGCACGCCGTCGCACGTGCTGACTGCCATCGGCCTGGATGCCGATGCCGCAGGCCGCACCGTGCGGATCAGCCTGGGCCGCTTTGCGACCGAGCACGACGTCGATTTTGCCGCTGTCTGTTTCCAGCGCGCGATCGAGCAATGCCGCGCCACGGCATCGAGCGGGTTGACCGCTTCGCGACAGATCATGCCGGCGGATCTCAAGGCCATCCGCAATGCAGGTTTCCGCTCGGTGATCTGCAACCGCCCAGATGGCGAGAGCAGCGACCAGCCCTCCTTTGAGGTCATTGCCGCTGCCGCCCGCGAACTCGGCCTGGAAGCGCGCTACCTGCCTGTCGAGCCAAACGGCATTGGCGATGCAGACGTCGCGGCATTCGGCGTATTGGTCGATACGCTGCCCAAGCCCATCCTCGCGTATTGCAGGAGCGGCAACCGGGCCGGCATGCTCTGGAACCGCCTGATGGACCAGCGCAAGGGCTGAACCTCCGCCCCGCCCGGCCAAGCGACGCTACGCCACTGGCAGCTCCGTCGTCGACAGCACCTGCTTGAGCACCATGAACGTCCGGATCTGCCGCACGCCCGGCAGATACAGCAGCTGTTCGGCGTGGAGCCGGTTGTAGCCTTCGTTGTCTTTCGTGCGCACGAGCATGAAGTAATCGAATTCGCCCGTCACGACGTGGCATTCCAGGCAACCGGGCACCTTCTGCACCGCTTTCTCAAATGCCGTGAACGATTCCGGCGTCGAGCGATCCAGCACGACGCCAATCATCACCAGCGACCCCAGATCCAGCGCACGCGGATCGAGCAGCGCAACAATCCCCTTGATCAGCCCCAGCTCCTTGAGCCGTTCCACGCGGCGCAGGCAGGCCGGCGGGCTGAGGTTTACCTTGGCCGCGAGGGCCACGTTCGAGATAGACGCATCGCGCTGGAGCGCCCTGAGAATCGCGCGATCAGTGCGATCCAAGGCGTGGCGCGCAGAAGCCGCCGACGCGTCAGGGCGATCCTGCAATTTTGTTTCGCTCTTTTTCATTTTTAAGAAATAAAGAGATTATTAATCCGATCTACGATCAGCTAAGTTCTGGATAGTAGACGATCTTTGCAACCTCATTTCGTAGCACTCTGCGTACCATTGGTTTCCGACATCCCGCCATTCGCGGCACTGAAGGAGCCCCCCCCTCATGAACCTGCAGCGATTTCCCCGTTATCCCCTGACGTTCGGCCCGACGCCCATCCAGCCGCTGAAACGATTGAGCGCGCACCTGGGCGGCAAGGTGGAGTTGTTTGCCAAGCGCGAAGACTGCAACAGCGGCCTGGCCTTCGGCGGCAATAAAACGCGCAAGCTGGAATACCTGATCCCGGAAGCGCTGGAAGGCGGGTACGACACGCTGGTGTCCATTGGCGGCATTCAGTCGAACCAGACGCGCCAGGTGGCCGCCGTGGCGGCGCACCTCGGTCTGAAGTGCGTGCTGGTGCAGGAAAACTGGGTGAACTACTCCGACGCCGTGTACGACCGCGTCGGCAATATCGAGATGTCGCGGATCATGGGCGCCGATGTGCGCCTCGATTCTGCGGGCTTCGACATCGGCATCCGGCCCAGTTGGGAACAGGCCATGGAAGACGTGCGCAAGCGCGGTGGCAAGCCCTTCCCGATTCCGGCCGGCTGCTCCGAACACCCGCTTGGCGGACTGGGCTTTGTGGGCTTTGCTGAGGAAGTGCGCCAGCAGGAAGCGGAGCTGGGCTTCAAGTTCGACTACATCGTGGTGTGCTCGGTCACGGGCAGCACGCAGGCCGGCATGGTCGTCGGCTTTGCGGCGGATGGCCGGGCCGATAAGGTGATCGGCATCGATGCCTCGGCCAAGCCGGAACAGACGCGCGCGCAGATTCTCCGCATTGCGCAGCACACCGCCGAGCTGGTCGACCTCGGCCGCAACATCACCGAAAGGGACGTGGTGCTCGACACGCGCTACGGCGGCCCGGAATACGGCCTGCCCAACGAAGGCACGCTTGAAGCGATTCGCCTGTGCGCGCGCCAGGAAGCCATGCTGACCGACCCGGTGTACGAGGGGAAATCCATGCACGGCATGATCGACATGGTGCGCAACGGTGAATTTCCTGCGGGCTCGCGCGTGCTCTACGCACATTTAGGCGGTGTGCCGGCACTCAACGCGTACAGCTTCATCTTCCGCAACGGTTGATGCGGCGCATCCAGGCGTTGCGCGAGTTCTTCGAGGTGGAGCGCGCCTCCATCGTCATCGCCGCACTGAAGACGCTGGCCGACGGCGGTGAACTGGAGTGCCCCAGATGCGCTGAGAAACCCTCAGTCACGAGGCATTTAGCTCGACGCGCGGAGATCGGAACTCGAGGTTTGAGGCTTTTTGCTCCGCGCCTCGAGCTTTTTACTCGGCGAGTCGAGCTTTTTACTCGGCGTGCCGAGCTTTTTGCTCCGCGTGTCGAGCTTTTTGCTCGGCGCTTGAGGAGCAGAGCTCGGCCCACGGGGCTTTTTGCTCGACTGTCCGACCTTTTTGCCTCGCACGTCGCGGTTTGCCGTTGGCGCGTGGCGCACTGAACCTCGGCCGGGCGCGCGGTCGATGCATCGGCGCAGCGAAATGTGAAATCGGTCGTGCGGCGGATTCAGCCCAGAGCGTTTCGTCAGCCCGCTTTTTCGTTTCCAAATGTTACGGCGTGCATCGAGGTCGACTTGGCCTAGCGCAAGCAGCGAGGCCGTGCAGTACAGTCCATGCCATGAAAAACGCCCTCACCTGTACGTCTCTCGTCCTGCTGGTCTTGCTCGGTGCTTGCGCTTCGCACCCGCAACAGCAGCCCGTCGACTCGACCAGCGCCGCCGCCGCGGCCACTGCTGCCAGCGCAGACAACGGCTGGCAGACGCTGCGTGCCAACTACATGGCGTGCGTCCAGCGCCAGGCCGATAGCGGCGTGCCGGGCACCACGCAGACGAAGGCCGTGGTCGCCTCCGCGCTCGACGCCTGCGAAGGCGACCTGCGCACCATGCACGACGGTTTCCGCGATCACCTCAGCGCGTCGATGTCGTCGTCCGGCGCGCGCAAGGCAGCCGACCGCGTCACCAAAGACACACGCGACAAAGCCCGCGTCTACCTGATGGGCTACGTCGATCACGCGCGCTACCTGGCGAAGTCGCGCTGAGCGGTTACAGCATCTCCAGCGCGCGCGGCCCCTTGGGCGGCGGGAAGATGCTGTCCAGCATCGCAAGCTGCTCAGCCGTGAGCGTGTGCGATAACGCGCCGATGTTTTCGCGCAGCCGGTCACGATGGCCGGTCTTGGGAATCGCGATGATGTCGTCGCGCGCCAGCAGCCACGCCAGCGCCACCTGTGCCGGCGTCATGCCGCACGCCTGCGCGAAGCGCACCAGCTTCGGATGCCGAACGAGCCGCGCCTGCTCGATGGGCGAATAGGCCATCACCGGCACACGGCGCTCGCGCAGCCAGGGCAACACATCCCATTCGATGCCGCGCCGGCTGAGGTTGTAGAGCAGTTGGTTGACGGCAACCTGATCGCCGCCGGGCACGTCCCACCATTCCTGCATGTCGGAGAGGTCGAGATTGCTCACGCCGTACTGGCGGATCTTGCCCTCGCGCTGCAGGGCCTGCAGGCCTTCCAGCGTGTCGTCGAACGGCACATCGCCGCGCCAGTGCAGCAGGTACAGATCGAGGCGGTCGGTGCCGAGACGGCGCAGGCTGCGCTCGCACGCCGCAGCAATGCCGCGCCGACTGGCGTTGTGCGGATAGACCTTGCTCACCAGAAAGACTTCATCGCGCCGCCCGGCAATGGCCTCGCCAATCAGCGATTCAGAGAGGCCTTCGCCGTACATCTCGGCGGTGTCGATCAGGCGCAAACCCAGGTCGAGGCCCAGGCGCAGCGTGGCGATTTCTTCGGCGCGCGTGGCGCGGTCGTCGCCCATGTTCCAGGTGCCCATGCCGAGTGCAGGGACGCGTTCGCCGTTGGGCAGAGTGACGTGTTTCATGTCGTGCTTTCCGATCGGGGAGGCAAAACATGAATCTACAAGAGACGCAGCGCATCGGTAAGGCTGCGCCGGTCCGGTCAGAAAATACGCGCTAGCGCGCCTGGCGTTGCGCCGTCCATCGACGATAGCGCCGCGACTGGCACGCTGCGGCCAGTTGCTGCTGAATCAGCGCGCGCAGCGGCGACACGCGCGGGGCCGTCGTGCGCCCCTCGCTCAGCCGGTTGAGCTGAAACTTGACGACCGCCATGTTGGCCAGTGCGCCCAGCGCCTTGTTCTTCCACGTGATGGGCTGCAGCGCGGGCGCGTTGTTCTTGCCGCCAGCCCAGTCGCGCGGCAGGTTTGGATCGATGGACAGCGCAGTCGCAATGCCCACCATATCGACACCGCTGTCGACCACCTGCTCCGCCACCGCCCGACGCCGGATGCCGCCCGTGACCATCAGCGGCATGCGTGCGATGGCGGCAATGTCGCGCGCAAATTCCAGGAAATACGCTTCGCGGGCAAGCGTGCGGCCGTCGCGCGCGTGCCCTTGCATGGCAGGCACTTCATAGCTGCCGCCGGACAGTTCGACCAGATCGACGCCCAGCGGGTTGAGCAGCTCGACCACCTGCTTCGCATCGTCAGGGCTGAAGCCGCCGCGCTGGAAATCGGCCGAGTTCAGCTTGACCGCCACCACGAACTGCGGCGACACGGCGGCACGCACGCTGCGCACGATATCGAGCAGCAGGCGCGCACGGTTTTCGATCGGGCCGCCCCACTGATCCTGCCGCCGGTTGGAAATGGGCGACAGAAACTGGCTCAGCAGATAGCCATGGGCGGCGTGGATCTGCACGCCGGTAAAGCCGCTCTGCTCGGCCAGTTGCGCGCTGCGCTCGAAGCGCTGCTGGACTTCGCCGATATCCGCCTCGGTCATCTCGCGCGGCACCGGAAACTGCTTGGACAGCGCGCCCAACGCCAGCGGAACTGCCGACGGCGCCAGCGTCGGCTGCCCGAGCGATGCCGGCATCTGGCGCCCCGGATGGTTGATCTGCACCCACGCATGCGCGCCGTGCGCACGCGCCACCTGGGCCCAGCGGCGGAAGCGCTCGAGATGCGCGCCGTCTTCGAGGACGACGCCGTTCGGGCCGGTCATGGCGCGGTGGTCGATCATCACGTTGCCGGTCAGGATCAAGCCCGCGCCACCTGCCGCCCACGCCTCATACAGGCGCAGCAACGCGTCGGAAGGCGCGTGATCGGCATCGGCCATGTTTTCTTCCATGGCGGCTTTGGCAAGGCGATTTGGGATCACCGCGCCGTTGGGCAGAACGAGGGGCGTGAAGAGCTTCATGGTGGCATCCGCGTGGGATTTGACATTTGACGAGACCTCAACCCTAAGCTTAAAGTCAACTTGAATGTCAAGTCTGCGGAGCACGCACATGAAGATTGGTGAACTGGCGCGCCTGAGCGGCGTGGCCGCCTCGCGCATCCGGTTCTATGAAGCCAGCGGCCTGTTGCAGCCGGCTGAGCGGCAGTCCAATGGCTATCGGGAGTACGCGCCGGAATCCGTCACGCGGCTGCAGATCATCCTGCGCGCGCAAAGCGCGGGGTTCTCGCTGGAAGAGATTCGCGCCCTCTTGCCCGGACACCAGGGCGCGTGGCCACGCGAAGAACTTCTGCAGGCGCTGCACAGCAAGGTCGCGGAAATCGGCGTGCTTGAGCAGCGCCTGGCGCAAAACAAGCGCGACTTGCTTGCACTCATCCGCGAAGTCGACCACGAGCCCGACGGCGAAGACTGCACCGACCGCGCCCGCCGCATGTTCGACAAGATGAACCTCCGGCCGCTCGCGCAACCTGCCGCCGAACCGCAGATGCGCCATGCACGAAAGCGCGGCTGAGGCGCCAGCCTGGTCCGAGACACTATTCCGAGACACGCTCGAACGTGTCGGCGTTGATCATCACCGCGTGCGGCCACGCCCGCTTGCTCTCGCCATCTGTGGACTGGTCCAACACCACGTGCCAGACCGTCTCCAATCGGCCTTCACGCAACACGCCGGCAACCGCGCACACCATGTCGCCCTTCGGCGTCGCCCCGGCGAACGCGAAGCACTGGTTCTGGTCAGCGGCGCCCCGCAGCCACGCGATCTGGATCCGCTGGATGTTGAAACGCTGCTGGCGCTCCAGCTCATTGCGCTCGAACGCCTAAGCCCCGGCGTGAGCGAGCCGCGCATTACGCTGCAAGGGCATGCGCTGTTGAAGGCGCTGGGTGTGCTCCGCGCGCGCAAGGCGTGCTGGCAGCGCTGGCATAGCGGGCACGGAATCGACTCAAAATCCGCGTAGGGCGTGACGCAGCAGCAAGGCAGACAGCACCAGCATCGTCACGCCAATCAACCCATCCAATACCTGCCACGCCTTGGGCCGGGCAAACCACGGTGCGAGCCAACGCGCGCCAAACCCCAGCGATACAAACCAGAACAGGCTGGCCGACCCTGCCCCCGCTACAAACCAGCCACGCAATGCCGAGGCTTGCTGCGCGCCAATGCTGCCCACGAGCAGCACCGTGTCCAGATACACATGCGGATTGAGCAGCGTAAAAGCTGCCGCCTGCGCCAACGCTGCGCGCCGGCTGAGGCCATCTCCGCCCGCGACGGCCCGTAACTGGTTGGAATGCCGGGCCCGCCGCAGCGCCTGCACGCCATACAGCAACAGGAATGCGGCGCCCGCCAACCCGAGGAATCGCGCGAGACTGGGCCGCTCGCCCAGGGCCTGCGCCATACCAAGCACGCCCGCCAAAATCAGCACCGCATCGGCCATCGCACAGAACAGCACGACGCTGCCCACATGCTCACGGCGCAGGCCCTGACGTAGCACGAACGCGTTCTGCGCGCCGATGGCCACGATCAGGCCCAGGCTCAGGGCCAGGCCCTGCAGGAAGACGGAAGAGGAAGTCGCTATCGAGGTCGTCATGCGCGCAGCTTGCCGGCCCGATTGAATGAAGACAAACTATCTTTTCTTCATTTGATTCAGTTTTCCTAACTCACGTGCTGGATTATTCCGCCCTGGCGGCGTTGGCTGCCGTCATCCGAGAAGGCAGTTTCGAGCGGGCAGCCCGCGCACTGCATGTCACGCCGTCGGCCATTTCGCAGCGCATCCGGTTGCTGGAAGAACGCGTCGGCTGCGCGCTGGTCGTGCGCGACCAGCCGTGCCGCCCCACCGAGACCGGCCGGCGGCTTTGCCAGCACGTCGACCGCGTGCGCCTGCTCGAACAGGAACTGCAAGGCACGTTGCCGACGCTGGCGCCAGAGGACGCGGCGCGTGTTGCGCTGCCCATTGCCGTGAACGCCGACAGCCTGGCGACGTGGCTCGCGCCAGCGATCGCCACATTCGCAGCAGCCCACCCGGTGCTGATGGAGGTGGCGGTGGATGATCAGGATCACACCGGTGAATGGCTGCGCAGCGGCGCCGTGCTGGCAGCCGTTACCGCCACCGCGCGGCCGGCCACAGGGTGCAACAGCCGTCCTCTTGGAGCCATGCGTTATCTGGCTGCGGCCAGCCCCGCTTTCGTACAGCAACATTTCGCAGACGGCGTCCGCGCAGGAGAACTGGCGCAAGCGCCCTGCCTCGTGTTCAACACCAAGGATGCGTTGCAGGCCACCTGGGCCAGACGCCTGTGCCATCGACATGTGGAACTGCCGCGCCATCTGCTGCCGTCGTCGCAGGCGTTTGTGACCGCGGCCGTGGCCGGCATGGGCTGGGGGCTGCATCCGCATGCGCTGATTGCGCAGCATCTTGAAGACGGCTCGCTGGTCGAGCTGGTGCCGGATACGCCGTTGGACGTTCCGCTGTATTGGCAGCATGCGCGGGCGGCCTCGGCGCTGCTCGATGAACTCAGCCGTCAAGTGCTGACTGCCGCGCGTGCCGCGCTGCTCGCTCCCTGAGCCGTTACAGCGCGTTCAACGGAATCTTGAGGTACTGCACGCCGTTCGGCTCGGCCGGGGGCAACATACCCGCGCGAATGTTCACCTGAATGGCCGGCAGCATCAGCGTCGGCATGCCGAGCGTGGCATCGCGCTTCGTGCGCATCTGCACGAACTCGGCCTCGGTCACGCCATCGCGTACATGGATGTTGGCGCGGCGCTGCTCGGCCACCGTTGTGTGGCACACGGCTTCGCGCCCACCGGGCGGATAGTCGTGGCACATGTAGAGGCGCGTGTCCGGCGGCAGATCCAGCAAGCGGCGGATCGACTGGTACAGCGTGCCCGCATTCCCTCCCGGAAAATCGCAACGCGCGGTGCCCACGTCCGGCATGAACAGCGTGTCGCCCACAAATACCGCATCGCCTACCTGATACGCCATGTCTGCCGGCGTGTGGCCCGGCACGGCCAGTGCCTTTGCTTCCAGATTGCCGATATGGAACACCTCGTCCGGCGCAAACAGATGGTCAAACTGGGAGCCATCGAGTTGGAACGCGGGCTCGAGGTTGAAGATCGGCTTGAACACGCCCTGCACGACGCGAATGCGCTCACCGATGGCGATACGCCCGCCGTAACGCCCACGCAGATACGGCGCAGCCGACAGGTGATCGGCATGCGCGTGGGTCTCCAGTAGCCATTCGATGCGCAAGTCCTGCGCTTTGATGAACGCCGCAACGCGGTCGGCCGAGCGGGTCGTCGTGCGGCCCGATTTGGGGTCGTAGTCGAGTACCGAATCGATCACGGCACAGGGCGTGCCGGGCCCCGCGTGCACGACGTAGGTCATGGTGCAGGTATCGGGGTCGAAGAAGGATTCGATCTGGGCGTGCATGGTGGACTTTCCCGAACAATCTATATTTTTATAGAATATCGTCTGACATTCTGTCTGCCAATAGCGCAAACAGCATGAATAAACCCTCGCACCACGCCCCGATGAGCCATTCCACTGCCAGTCCCGATGTTGTGCCGCTGCCTGAGGCGGCCATTTCCATGCTGCGCGCCTCTGCGTCGCAGGCGTGTGCCGTGCTCAAGGCCATGGCCCACGAAGACCGCCTGCTGCTGCTCTGCCAGCTCACGCAGGGCGAGCGCAATGTCGGCGAGTTGGAGGCGCTGGTCGGTCTGCATCAACCCAGCCTGTCGCAGCAATTGGGCGTGTTGCGCGACGAGGGCCTTGTCGCCACGCGGCGCGAAGGCAAATACATCTACTACCGGCTCGCCAGCTTCGAGGTCATCCAGATCATGCAGACGCTGTCCGAGCTTTACTGCGGCAAGGTCATGAAGAAGATGGCGGGACGCTAACCATGTCGCCGATGGAAGCGGGTTGGATCATCAGTGCGGGGCTGGGCTCCGTGGTTGGCCTGATCCTGGCGCTGACGGGCGCAGGCGGCGCCATTGTCGCGGTGCCGCTGCTGATTTTTGGGTTGCATCTGTCGGTGCCGGAAGCTGCGCCCATTGCACTGCTGGCGGTGGGACTGTCCGCCGGGCTGGGTGCGACGCTCGGCTTGCGCGAACGCAAGGTCCGCTACAAGGCCGCTGGGCTGATGGCGCTGTGCGGCGTAGTGATCTCGCCGTTCGGCATCTGGGTTGCGCACCGCGTGCCGAACACGCCGCTCACGCTGCTGTTTGCAGTGGTGCTCGCCTACGTGGCGGTACGCATGTTCCGGCAAGCGCGCGCAGCACCGTCCACCGAGCCGCGCCCGAGGCGGACAGCACCGCCCTGCCACCTTGACAGCACCACGGCCAAGCTCGTCTGGACGCTGCCGTGCGCGCGCGCATTGGCTGCGTCGGGCGTGGGCGCAGGCTTCCTGTCCGGGTTGCTGGGCGTGGGCGGCGGCTTTGTCATCGTGCCCGCATTGCGCCGCGCGACCGATCTGCCGATGCAAACCATCGTCGCCACCTCGTTGGCGGTGATTGCGCTGGTGTCCGGTGGCGGTGTGGTCGCCTCGGCCATCGGCGGGCATGTCGATTGGCATATTGCGCTGCCGTTTGCCGCCGGCGCCTTGACCGGCATGCTAGTGGGCAGACGCTTTGCGCGGCATCTTGCAGGGCCGGCGCTCCAGCAAGGATTTGCCGCGTTTGCGGGCTTCGTGGCGCTTGGGATGATTGTCCGAACACTCATTTGACCGGCTTGTTGCGAAAGCGGTACAATCGCGGTCTTCGGGGCGTAGCGTAGTCTGGTAACGCGTCCGGTTTGGGACCGGAAGACCGCGGGTTCAAATCCTGCCGCCCCGACCAGAATTGAGCAGCAAACAAAACGGCTTACGTTCACCACGTAAGCCGTTTTGCTTTGGAGCGACGCATTGCGGCGCATGGTGTCATCTGACGATGCTATAAAGACAGCATCCGCATCATGCAATGCCGCTCCCTTTTCCATGAACCTCATCCTGTGGCGCCACGCTGAAGCCGAAGACGTGGCCGCATCCTTGCGCATCCAGCGCAACACCGATCTCCAGCGAGAACTCACCAAGCGCGGTCACAAGCAGGCCGAGAAGATGGCCAATTGGCTGCGCCCTCGCCTGCCGGCAGACACGCTCGTGCTCGCGAGCCCCGCGGTCCGCACACAGCAGACCGCACGCGCCCTCACCGAACATTTCCAGACGCTGCCCGCGCTCGCGCCTGGCGCAGATGTGAGCGCGATCCTCGATGCATTGGACTGGCCGTCGAATACGAACCTGCTGCTGGTCGGCCATCAGCCGTGGCTCGGGCGCCTTGCCAGCCTGCTCATTGCGGGCACCGAAATGGACTGGAGCGTAAAGAAAGCCGGCGTGTGGTGGCTCTGCCGCCGCATGCGCGAAGACGAAGCACAGACCGTGCTGCGCGCGGTGGTGAACCCCGATCTCGCGTGACACATCACGTTGGTCACAGCATCGCCACGCAAAATTCACGCAACGGTCACGGTTGACACGCTTTTGTCGCGGATCTGTCACGCAGCGTCTCTAGAATCGCTTCGAAATCCACCCTTGGGATGCACGAATGCGAGACCTGCCGACGCCCACCCAGCCATTGATCGACGCACTGCCGAGCCTGAACCTGGGCAACGCTCGGAGGGGCCTTCCTCGCTCGCCCGACGCTGTTCCGGCGCGTGACAAGCCTGTTCTGGCCGTTTCGTGGGCGCGCCATCAGGATGAAGTGACCGAAGCGCAGCGCCTGCGCTACAAGGTGTTTGCCGAAGAAATGGGCGCCCGCCTGCCCTCGGCCCACACGGAACTGGACGTCGACATGTTCGACGCCGTGTGCGACCACCTGATCGTGCGCGACCAGAAGACGCTCCGCGTGGTCGGCACCTACCGCGTGCTGCGCCCGGACGCCGCCAAGCAGATCGGTTGCCTGTATTCCGAATCCGAATTCGACCTCGTGCGCTTGGCGCACTTGCGTCCGAAGATGGTCGAGCTTGGCCGCTCGTGCGTGCACCGCGACTACCGCTCGGGCAGCGTCATCATGGCGCTGTGGGCCGGCCTGGGCGAATACATGCAGCGCTACGGTTTCGAATCGATGCTGGGCTGCGCAAGCGTGTCGATGGGCGATGGCGGTCACTTTGCAGCCAGCCTGTATCGCAGCTTCGTTGACGATGGCTCGCTCGCACCGATCGAGTATCACGCCTTCCCGCGCGTGGCACTGCCGGTGGACGAACTGAACCAGGATCTCGAAGTCGAGCCGCCTGCGCTCGTGAAGGGCTATCTGCGCCTGGGCGCACGCATCTGCGGTGCACCGGCCTGGGACCCTGACTTCAACGTCGCCGACTTCCTCACGCTGCTGCGCCTGTCGGACATCAACCCGCGCTACGCACGCCACTTCCTGCGCGGCTGATATCGCTTAGAACAGCGCCACACCAAATAAAACGGCCCGGGTCACTCCGGGCCGTTTTGCTTGGGATGCTGCGCGACGCTTTACACGTACACCACCTTGTAGCGGCGGCCGATGCGCTGCCACTCATCGGCTTCCTTCGTCAGGCTGTATTCCACCAGCGGATTCTGCTCGATCCAGTTCTTGGGCAGCTCGACTTCGAAACCGCCTTCGTTCAGTTCGCCCTCGCTATGGCGCACGCGCAAGCCCGGCAACTGGATCGCTCCGCGCCTGCGGCACAGCACAAACGCCAGACGCAGGCTGAACAGCATCCGCCAATCCAGGAACTTGCCGCCGCCCGAAAGCTTGCCCAGCTTGCCGGCGTGGCCCAGCAGCAGCGTTGCCAGGCGCGCTTGGTCTGTCCTGGAAAAACCCGGCATATCGGCATGGCTGGCGATGTACGCCGAGTGCTTGTGGTACCCGCTGTGCGAGATGCTCATGCCGATCTCGTGCAGGTTTGCCGCCCAACCGAGCAGCGCGAGATTGTCTTCGCGGCGCTCATCTGGCGGATCGGGAAACTGCGACAACAGCGCCGTCGCCGCATCGCGTACCCGGCTTGCCTGCGCACGGTCGACGTTGTAACGGCGCATGAACTGTTCGATCGTCACCGTGCGCATGTCTTCATGATGCGTACGGCCGAGCAGGTCATACAGCACGCCCAGGCGCAAGGCGCCATCGGTCACGTCCATACGGTCGACGTCGAGTTCCGCAAACACGCCCAGCATGATCGACAGGCCGCCCGGCAGCACCGGAATCCGGTCCGCCTTCAGGCCGTTGAGCTTCAGGCGGTTGGTGTTCTCTGACTTGACGAGCGCGCGCTTCAGGCGCTCCAGCCCTTCACGCGTAATACCGTGTTCGTTGCTCTTGTCATTGAAGCCGTTCAGCTCGATCAGCTCGGCCAGCGCACGCGCCGTCCCCGATGACCCGACGGCCTGCGTCCAGCCAGCCGTGCGGTACTGCTGCACGAGCACCTGGATCTCGCGACGCGCGGCCAGCTCGGCCTGCTTCATCGCGTACTCATCAACGTTGCCGTTCGGAAAGAAATGCCGGCTGTGCGAAACGCAACCGATGTACAGCGACTCCATCAGCTTGGGCTTGTAGCCGTTGCCGATAATGAACTCGGTGGAGCCGCCGCCGATGTCGACGACGAGCCGGTTGCCCTGGCACGCCGGTGCGTCATGCGATGCACCGAGATAGATCAGGCGTGCCTCTTCGCGGCCCGCAATCACCTCGATGGGAAACCCTAGCGCGGCTTCCGCCTCGATCAGGAATTCCTGCGCGTTCTTGGCCACGCGCAAGGTGTTAGTGGCCACGGCCCGGATATGCTCGGGGGAAAAATCACGCAAGCGATCGCCAAAGCGGCGCAAGGCGTCGACGCCGCGCCGGCGCGCGGGCTGATCCAGGTATTTATCTTGCGTAAGCCCGGCAGCCAAACGCACCGGTTCGCGCAACGCATCGACCTGGAAGATCTGGGTACTGCTGGCACCGTTGGCACCAAGGGTTTCGTCGACGCGGCCGATCATCAGCCGGAAGCTGTTGGAGCCCATGTCGACAGCAGCCAGCAGACGGGGGGTGGGACTCATGAATGAAAACGGGTGAGAAGCAGAATCAGGGGCGCGGGGTATTGTCGTTCGAAACAATGCGCAACAAAATATGTCTTTATTGTGTCCCGAACGTGACAAATCCAATGTGTCACAAATTTGACACTGAACTATGAAAAAGTGGCCAGATCGTCATCCGTCAGAACACAACATGTCGACATTGCCCGCGGGCGATCTGCTCAATCGCGAACTGGGCATCCTGGAGTTCAATGCCCGTGTGCTCGCCCAGGCCGCCGACCCGGGTGTGCCGCTGATGGAGCGGCTGAAATTCATCTGCATCGTCTCGAGCAATCTCGATGAGTTCTTTGAAATCCGCATTGCCGGATTGAAGGAGCAGATGCGCGACAACCCTTCGTCGGTCACGCCCGACGGGCTGTCGGTGCAGCAGGCATTTGGCGTGGTCTCGGAGCGGGTGAGGCAACTGGTCGCGCAACAGTATGCCATGTTGCAGGAGGAGATCCTGCCCTTGCTGGAGAAGGAAGGCGTCTTCTTCCACATGACCACCAATTGGAATGAAGCCCAGCGCGCCTGGTGTCGCAGTTTCTTCCAGCGCGAGCTGGTGCCCATCCTGACGCCAATGGCTCTTGACCCAGCGCACCCGTTCCCACGCGTGCTCAACAAGAGCCTGAACTTCATCATCGAGCTGTCGGGCAAGGATGCATTCGGCCGTGAGGCTGAACTGGCCATCGTGCAGGCCCCGCGTGCCCTGCCCCGGCTTGTGCAGATGCCGCCGGAACTGTCGGGCTACCCGTATGGGTTCGTGCTGCTGTCGTCGTTCATGCAGGGCTTTGTGCATGAGCTGTTCCCGCAGATCGACGTACATGGCTGCTACCAATTCCGCGTGACGCGCAACTCCGACCTGTTTGTGTCGGAAGATGAAATCACGGACTTGCGCGAAGCGCTGCAGGGTGAACTGTCCACGCGCCACTTCGGCGACGCAGTGCGCCTGGAAATCGCACACGACACGTCGCCCGCGCTGGTGGTGCGACTGCTGCAGGAGTTCGGCCTGACCGACGCGGACTGCTACCGCGTCAAAGGGCCTGTGAACCTGGTGCGCCTGCTGCAGGTGCCCGACATGGTCGACAAACCGGTGCTGAAATACCCGCCGCACGTGCCGGCAACGGTCAGGCAGGTGGCCAACAGTTCCAACGTGTTTGACGCCATCCGCCAGGGCGACATCCTGCTGCACCATCCATACGAAAGCTTCACGCCAGTGCTGGAGCTGCTGCAGCAGGCAGCGCGCGACCCCGACGTAGTCGCAATCAAGCAGACCGTCTACCGCACCGGCAACGAATCCACGGTGATGGAAGCGCTCATCAAAGCTGCGCACAACGGTAAGGAGGTGACCGTCGTCGTCGAACTGCTCGCGCGCTTTGACGAAGAGACGAACATCAACTGGGCGGACCAGCTTGAATCGGCCGGCGCTCATGTCGTGTATGGCGTGGTCGGTCACAAGTGCCACGCGAAGATGCTGCTGGTGGTGCGCCGCGAAGTGTCCGGCAAGGGCAAGGCCGTCAGGCTGCGCCGCTACGCGCATCTGGGCACGGGCAACTACCACCCCAAGACCGCCCGCCTCTACACCGACTTCGGCCTGATGACGGCGAACGAGCAGATCTGCGAAGACGTGCATCACGTGTTCCAGTTGCTCACGGGCACGGGCGCACAGGTCAAGCTGCATCATCTGTGGCACTCGCCATTCACCATGCACGACAACCTGATCGAGCACATTCGAGCTGAAGCGCGTGCCGCTCGCGCAGGCAAACGTGCGCGCATCATCGGCAAAATGAATGCACTGCTGGAGCCGGCCATCATCGACGAGCTGTACAAGGCGTCGCGGGCGGGCGTGAAGGTCGACTTGATCGTGCGCGGTGTGTGCGCTCTCAAGCCGGGCGTGCCGGGGCTGTCGGAGAACATCAGCGTGCGCTCCATCGTCGGGCGTTTCCTGGAGCACCACCGCGTCTACTACTTCCATGCCGGCGGCGAGGAAGTCGTCTACCTCTCCAGCGCCGACTGGATGGACCGCAACCTGTTCCGTCGTGTGGAAGTAGCCTTCCCCGTGCTCGATCGCAAGCTTAAGGCACGTGTCATCAAGGAAAGCCTGCAGGTGCATCTGCGCGACAACGCATCGGCGTGGGTCATGCAGCAGGATGGACGCTACGTCCAGCGCCAGACGCGCGGCAAGCACGTGCGCGTCAGCCAGTTGGAACTCCTGAACCTCTTCTCGCCGCAGGCTGCTGCGGCGGCGGAGACGGCTGCCGCAGTGGCGGCGGCAACGGCCGCTGAGGCGCCGGTGCGCGCTCCGGTGGAGATCTCCGCAGGCTGATCCACCGGCCTGCCGGCAAACAAAAACGCACGCTCACCAGCGTGCGTTTTTCATCGGATCAATGGATCGAAAGTACGGGCGATCAGGCGACGCGCTCATCAGCAACGGAGGCGCTGCGCACGATCGTGCGCTCTGGCGGGAAGACGGCGCGGAAGGTGCTGCCCTTGCCGTGCTCGCTGGTCACCTGCAACTCTCCACCGTGGCGCGACAGCACGTGCTTGACGATAGCCAAGCCTAGGCCGGTACCCCCGGTGTCGCGTGAACGGCTGCGGTCCACGCGATAGAAACGCTCGGTCAGCCGCGGGATATGCTCGGGTGCAATGCCAATCCCCGTGTCGGCGACGGAGTACACCGCGTGCCCGTCGCGCACGCCCCAATCGAGACGGATCGTGCCGCCATCCGGCGTATAGCGCACCGCGTTGGATGCCAGGTTGCTGAACGCGGAAAGCAATTCAAGCTCGGCGCCGCACACGCTCACGGCCGGATCGCATGTCATGCTGACGGTGTGCCGGCCCGCAGACAGCGCTTCGATATCGTGCTGGAGCTGCAGCATCATGCGCTGCATCGGCACCGGCGCCAGAGACGGCGGCTCGGGATTGCCTTCGAGCGTGGCGAGCGCCAGCAAGTCTTCCACCAGATGCTGCATGCGCATGGCCTGCGTGTGCATCATGTCCAGGTAGCGCCGCTTGTCTTCTTCCGGCAGCGGGATATCGCGCACCGTCTCGAGAAAGCCCGAGAGCACGGTCAGCGGTGTCTTCAGCTCGTGCGAGACGTTGGCCACGAAATCGCGGCGCATCGCTTCGGTGTTCTCCAGCTTGGTGATGTCCTGAGACACCAGCAGCTTGCGGTCTTCGCCATACGGCAAGATCTGGGCGGAGATGATGCTTTGCTTGTGCGGGCCCACGTCATGCATGGTGAGCGGCTCCTCGAACTCGCCGCGCGCCAGGTAGCGCACGAACTCCGGTCGGCGGATCAGGTGGGTAATGCGTTGGCGCAAGTCACGCTTGGCAGAGAGCCCGAAGTGCTCTTCGGCTACCGCGTTGCACCATTCGATCTGGTCTTCACCGTCAAGCATCAGCACGCCGTTGGGCGATGCCTGAATGGCCTGGATGAAGCGGCTGTGCTGTTGTTCGACTTGCAGCACCTGGGTGCGCCAGCCCTTCATCAAACGGTGCAGGCGGTAGTAGACCTCGCCCCACAGGCCGAGCGCGCTGGGGATCTCGCCATAGGCCGGCGAGTCCAGCACGCGCCACAGGCGCTGGATCTGGTAGATGTAATACAGGAGCATCGCCAACAGCATGGCGCTGAGCACTGCCAGCGCAGCGACGTGGTCGACGAAGATATACAGGCATGCCGTGACGATGCCCATGAGGGCGGCAAAGACGGCAAAGCGGGTCCAGAAGACGTTCATGAAGGCATTCTAAGCGCTGGACCGCGACGGGCGTGTGAACGCGCGATGGAAAAAGAACCGGCTCGCGCGTTCGCCTGACGGATGCGTTATTGCGTTACTGCCCTGGATTGCGCGCGAGGCGATAGCCGCTGCCGCGCACGGTTTCGATCATGTTGCTGTAGCCGCCCGGAGCGAGCGCTGCGCGAAGGCGCTTGATGTGCACGTCCACCGTGCGCTCTTCCACGAAGACGTGGTCGCCCCACACCTGGTCGAGCAACTGCGAGCGGCTGTGCACGCGCTCCGGATGCGTCATCAGGAAATGCAGCAGGCGGAACTCCGTCGGTCCGAGGTCCAGCTTGATCGGGTTTTCCGCCTCGACGTTCGTGGCCGTCACGCGGTGCGTGGCCGGGTCCAGCTTCAAGCCGTTGATCGCCACCACGTCGTCGGTCAGCTGCGGCGCGCGGCGGCGCAGCACCGCTTTGATGCGTGCGAGCAATTCCTTGGGCGAGAACGGCTTGGTGACGTAATCGTCCGCGCCGCTGTCCAGACCCATGATCTTGTCCTGCTCTTCGCTGCGGGCCGTCAGCATGATGATCGGGATCTGCCGCGTGCGCTCGTTGGCACGCAGCTCCTTGGCGAACATCACGCCCGATTTGCCCGGCAGCATCCAATCGAGCAGGACGAGGTCGGGCAACACGTCGCTCATCAGCGACAGCGCCTGCTCGGCGTTATACGCGCGGATCGGGTAGTGCCCTGCGTGCTGCAGGTTCACGGCGATCAGCTCGGCGATCGCCGGTTCGTCTTCTACGACGAGAATACTGCTCGGCATGCTCACGTCTCCAGTCCTGCCTTCTTATTCGCCTTCGCCCAGGATCTCGCGCTCCAGCGCCTCGCGCCCGGCATGCCGGACGTCGGTTCCCTTGACGATGTAGATAATAAACTCGGCGATGTTCTTGGCATGATCGCCGATACGTTCGATGGCCTTGGCAATGAACAGCAGATCCAGCGCCACCGAAATCGTGCGCGGGTTCTCCATCATGTACGTGATGAGTTCGCGCATGAAGCCGCGGAATTCCTCATCGATGGCCTTGTCTTCCTGCAGGATCGATACGGCGGCAGTGATGTCCAGGCGCGCGAAGGCGTCGAGCGCGTGGCGCAGGATGGTTGCGGCCATCTCGCCCGAGCGTTCGACGCCAGCGTAGTTCAGCGCGTGTGCGGACGGGTCCTGCATGAGGCGTTTGGTGCGCTTCGCAATCTTCGCGGCCTCGTCGCCGGCGCGCTCCAGATTGGTGATGGTCTTCGAGATAGCCATGACCAGACGCAAGTCGCGGGCGGTCGGCTGGCGGCGCGCAATGATGTTGTTGCAGTCGCCGTCGATCTCGATCTCGAGCGCATTGATCTCCTGCTCCACCGCGAGCACCTGATCACACATCGCGGTGTCGAAGTTGGCCAGCGCGCGCATCGCGCGGGCAATCTGCGCTTCCACCAGACCGCCCATCTGCAGCACCTTGGTGCTGATCGAGGTCAGGTCGGTGTCAAACTGCGATGACAGATGTTTTTCAGACATCGGTTTCTCCTTGTCGCTTCAGCTTCAGCGTTGTTGCAGGTCAGCCGAAGCGGCCGGTAATGTAGTCTTCCGTTTCTTTGCGTTGCGGCTTGATGAAGATCTTTTCGGTATCACCGAACTCGATCAGCTCGCCCAGGTACATGTACGCCGTGTAGTCGGAGCAACGCGCCGCCTGTTGCATGTTATGCGTGACGATGACGACGGTGTAGTCGTCCTTCAGCTCGGCGATCAGCTCTTCGATCTTGCCCGTGGAGATCGGGTCCAGCGCCGAGCACGGCTCGTCCAGCAACAGCACTTCGGGGCGGATGGCAATACCGCGCGCGATGCACAGACGCTGCTGCTGACCGCCCGACAGTCCGTAGCCCGACTGGTTTAGCTTGTCCTTCACTTCGTTCCACAGTGCGGCCTTGGTCAGCGCCCATTCGACGCGGTCGTCCATCTCGGAGCGCGACAGACGCTCGAACAGCTTCACGCCGAAAGCAATGTTGTCGTAGATCGACATCGGAAACGGCGTCGGCTTCTGGAACACCATGCCGACCTTGGCGCGCAGCAGGGCGATATCCATGCGCGAGGTCAGCAGGTTCTCGCCGTCCATGTTGATCTGGCCTTCGGCACGCTGCTCCGGATACAGCGCGTACATCTTGTTGAACGTACGCAGCAGTGTCGACTTGCCGCAGCCCGACGGGCCGATGAAGGCCGTCACCTGCTTCTCCGGAATCTGCAGCGAGATGTTCTTCAGGGCGTGGAACTTGCCGTAGTAGAAGTTAAGGTCGCGAACATCGATCTTCGGGCTTTGCGTGCGCACTTCGAGGGACGTAGCGGTCATGGTCATTTCTTGGTGAACAAGGCACGCGCGAGGACGTTCAGCCCCAGCACACCCAGCGTAATCAGGAACACCCCGGCCCAGGCCAATTGCTGCCATTCGGGGAACGGGCTCATCGCAAACTTGAAGATGACGGTCGGCAGCGTGGCCACCGGCTGATTCAGATCCAGGCTCCAGAACTGGTTGTTCAGCGCGGTGAAGAGCAGCGGCGCGGTTTCGCCGGCAATGCGGGCCACAGCCAGCAGCACACCGGTAATCACGCCGGCGTACGACGCCTTGAGCGTAATCGACAGGATCATCTTCCACTTGGGCGTGCCGAGCGCCATGGCGGCTTCACGCATCGCGTTGGGCACCAGGTTGAGCATGTTCTCGGTCGTGCGAACCACGATCGGAATCTGCAGCAGCGCCAGCGCGATCACACCGGCAATGCCCGAGAAGTGCTGCACGCGCGCCACCACGACGGCGTACACGAACAGGCCGATCACGATGGACGGCGCCGACAGCAGAATGTCGTTGATGAAACGCGTGGCGCTCGCCAGCATCGACGTCTTGCCGTACTCGGCCAGATAGATGCCGGCCAGGATGCCCAGCGGCGTGCCGATCAGGGTGGCCATGCCCACCAGCAACAACGAACCTCCGATGGCGTTGGCGAGGCCGCCTCCCGGCGTGTCGGGCGCCGGCGTCATCTCCGTGAAGAGCGACATCGACAGGCCGCCCACACCCAGCGAGAGCGTGGTCCACAGAATCCAAGCCAGCCACACCAGGCCGAAAGCCATGGCGGCAAGCGACAGTGCCAGCGCAATCCCGTTGACGTTGCGGCGGCGCGCCTGCAGGCGGGCCTTGATCTTTTCAGAGTCGGCGCGGACGGCAGGGATGGAAGGCATACGCATGGTATTGGGTCTCATAGCGTCAGGCAGATCGTGTTGGTTCACTTCTGACCCTCGCTCTTCTGCAGGCGCAGAAGGAGCAGCTTGGAGGCCGCCAGCACGATGAACGTGATGACAAACAGGATCAAGCCCAGCTCCATGAGCGCCGCGGTATGCAGGCCCTGGCCCGCTTCCGCAAATTCATTGGCCAGCGCCGAGGTAATGCTGTTACCCGGCGAGAACAACGAGACATCGGACAGCAGGTTGGTGTTGCCGATCACGAACGTCACGGCCATGGTCTCGCCGAGGGCGCGGCCCAGGCCCAGCATCACACCACCGATCACGCCCGCCTTGGTGTACGGCAGCACCACGTTCCACATGACTTCCCACGTCGTGCAGCCCACCCCGTAGGCGGATTCCTTGAGCAGCGTCGGCGTGACCTCGAACACGTCGCGCATCACCGCCGAGATGTACGGGATGATCATGATCGCCAGGATCACCCCGGCACACAGGAGGCCGATGCCGATCGGCGCGCCCTGAAACAGCGCCCCGACGACAGGGATCTTGCCGACGGTCGCGGCCAGCGGCTTTTGAAAGTATTCGCCAAAAATCGGCGCAAACACGAGCAGCCCCCACATGCCGTACACGATGGATGGCACTGCGGCGAGCAGCTCAATGGCGGTACCCAGCGGTCGGCGCAGCCAGGCCGGCGACAGCTCGGTCAAGAACAGGGCAATGCCGAAGCTCACAGGCACGGCAATGATGAGCGCGATCAGCGATGTGACCAGGGTGCCGTAGATGGGCACCAGCGCGCCATAGATGTCGGAGGGCGGATCCCACTCCGAATTCCACAGGAACGACAGGCCGAATTTCTGAATCGTGGGCCAGGAGCTGATGATGAGCGAGATGATGATACCGCCCAGCAGCAGCAGCGTAACGATTGCGGCAAGGCGGGTCATACCGCCGAACACCAGGTCGCCGAGGCGGCTGGGTGCTCGCATACGGGAAGCGCCGGAGGAATCAGAGAGCGTGGCCATGAGGGAAACCGGTCAGCCGTGAAAGAAGCTTTTGAAATGATGCGGGCGGCCGATTCGTACCGACCTCCCGCACCTAGTGCTGCATCTAGTTACGAGCCGTTATGCAGCAGGCAGCGGTCACTAGTTGTAGACAACCTTGCCCGATGCATCCTTCACGCTCGACTTCCACGTTGCGCGGATCTGGTTCTTCACAGCGTCCGGCAGCGGCACGTAGTCCAGGCTCTTGGCGGCGTCATCGCCACCCTTGTAGGCCCAGTCGAAGAACTTCATGACTTCAGCGCCCTGCTCCGGCTTGGCTTGCGTCTTGTGCAGCAGGATGAACGTGGCACCAGCGATCGGCCATGCGTCCTTACCCGGTTCGTCCGTCAGGATCTGGTAGTACGACTTGCTCCACTCGGCGCCGGCGGCTGCGGCCTTGAAGGCTTCTGCGGTCGGTTTCACCACGGCGCCCGCCTTGTTCTGCAGGTTCACGTACGTCATCTTGTTCTGCTTGGCGTAGGCGTACTCAACGTAGCCCACTGCGCCACCCAGACGCTGCACGAAAGCGGCCACGCCTTCGTTGCCCTTGCCACCCGTACCCGTCGGCCAGTTCACGGTCGTGCCTTCGCCGACCTTGCTCTTCCACTCGGCATTCACCTTCGACAGGTAGTTCGTGAAGATGAACGAAGTGCCCGAACCGTCAGCACGGCGCACCACCAGGATGTCCTGGTCCGGCAGCTTGGCCTTCGGGTTCAGCTTGGCGATGGCCGGATCGTTCCACTTCTTGATCTTGCCCAGGTAGATGTCACCCAGCAATTGGCCGTTCAGCGTCAGCTCGCCCGGCTTCACGCCCGGCAGGTTGATCACGGGCACCACGCCGCCGATCACAGTCGGGAACTGGATCAGGCCATCCTTGTTCAACTCTTCGTCCTTCAGCGGCATATCCGAAGCGCCGAAGTCGACGGTCTTGGCGGTGATCTGCTTGATGCCGCCCGACGAACCGATACCTTGGTAGTTCACCTTGGTTTGGGTCGCCTTGTTGTAGTCGGCCGCCCACTTGTTGTAGACGGGTGCCGGGAACGTTGCGCCTGCGCCAGTGATGTCAACAGCAAATGCGGCACCAGCGAAAGCCAGCGCAGCCACGCCAGCGATTGCGGTTTTGACCAGTTTCATGAGTTCTCCAGAGGAGCGGTTGAGCGATGACAGATTTTTGACATCCGAACTTTAGGCCGCTCAAATGACAGTTCTGTGACAACACGAAAACTTCTCATAGCCGGCCTGCACGGCAGGAAAGTCGACCCCCACGCATAAAAAAAGCGGCCCGGAGGCCGCTTTTCGACATGTTTGCTTGATCTGGCAACAACTTACTGCAACGTCGCGGCAAGACGCTCCGCATGTTGGTTGGCCAGCTCAGCGTCCTGCGCTTCCACCATGACGCGCACGACCGGCTCCGTACCCGACGGACGAATCAGCACACGCCCCTTGCCATCCAACTCGGCCTCGCTCGTCTTGAGAGCCGCCTGCAAGCCCGCGTGCGATTTCCAGTCGAAACCCTTTTCGACCCGCACGTTGATAAGCTTTTGCGGGAACAGGCGCACGCCGTCGAGCATCTCGTCCAGCGTCTGGCCGCTGCGACGCAATGCTGCAAGCACCTGCAGCGCCGAAATGATGCCGTCGCCCGTGCTGTGCTTGTCCAGGCAGAGCAAGTGGCCCGAACCTTCGCCGCCGAGCAGCCAACCATTCTTCTTCAGTTCTTCCAGCACATAACGATCGCCCACCTTGGCGCGCACGAACTCGACTCCCTGCGCCTTGAGTGCGAGTTCCACGGCAAGATTGGTCATGAGCGTACCGACCGCGCCCGGCACCGTCTGGCCCGCCGCACGGCGCGCCTGCACCATCACGTAGAGCAGCTCGTCGCCGTTGTAGAGGCGCCCATTGCGGTCCACCACCTGCAGGCGGTCGGCATCGCCATCAAAGGCCAGGCCAATGTCAGCCCCATGCTCGCGCGTAGCCTCAACCAACTTACCCGGCGCCGTCGCGCCATAGCCGTCGTTGATGTTGCGGCCATTCGGCTGGTTGCCGATCGATACCACGTCCGCACCCAGCTCGTGGAAGACGTGCGGTGCAATGTGATAGGCCGCGCCATGCGCGCTGTCCAGCACGACCTTCATACCGAACAGGTTCAGGTCGCTCGGGAATGTGCTCTTGCAGAATTCGATGTAGCGTCCAGCGGCATCCTCGATACGACGGGCACGGCCCAGCGCATCAGAGGCCGCGTACGCCATCGGCTTTTCCAGTTCGGCTTCGATCTGCAGCTCGGTTTCATCCGGCAGCTTGTCGCCGGTGGCCGAGAAGAACTTGATACCGTTGTCGTAATACGGGTTATGTGAAGCGGAAATCACCACACCCGCCGACAACCGCAGCGCACGCGTGAGATACGCCACGCCAGGCGTTGGCAGCGGCCCGCTCATCAGCACGTCCACGCCGGCTGCTGTGAAGCCTGCTTCCAACGCGGCTTCCAGCATGTAGCCCGACAGGCGCGTGTCCTTGCCGATCAGCACGGTGGGACGGCCGTGACCATGCGCTTCCCCACCATGGGCCAACACACGGCCGGCTGCATAACCAAGGCGCAACACAAAATCCGGCGTGATCGGGCTTTCACCGACACGCCCACGGATGCCGTCGGTGCCGAAATACTTCCTGGACATTGGGAGTCTCTCCTGGAGAAATGTTTCTTTCTTTGTTTGTAAGGCGCTGGCCATCGCCGGGCAATCCTCTGTTCGCTTGACCCCCAGCCGCGTGAGGCTTGGGCGGCTATCAGGCCATTGGCGGATTTACGCGTTCATGACGCATGGCCCACCAGAGTTGAATTGCCTCCACGGTCGGCTGCACGTCGTGCACACGCACGATGAACGCGCCCCGCTCCGCCGCCAGTAGCGCTGCCGCCACACTGACGGTCACACGTTCGGCTGGCGGTTTGCCGCCCAACACCGCGCCCAGCGTCGATTTGCGCGACAAACCGGCGAGCAGCGGCAAACCGATGCGCTGAAACTCCGCCAAGCGATTGAGCATGGTGAGGTTGTGATCCGGCGTCTTGCCAAAACCAAACCCCGGATCAAGGGAGACACGCTCGGCCGCCACGCCGGCAGCCATCAGCGCCTCCGTCTGCGTGCACAGGAAGGCCTCCACCTCGCCCATCAGGTCTACATAGCTGGGCGCTTCCTGCATCGTTTCGGGATCGCGCTGCATATGCATGACACAAAGGCCCGCGTTGCCCTTTGCCACCGCCTCGATCGCGCCAGGCCGGCGAAAACCCCAGATATCGTTGATCAAATCGGCGCCCGCATCCAGCGTGGCCCGCATCACCTCGGGCTTGTAGGTATCGATCGACAGCGGCTTGCCGCATTCGCGTAGCGCCTCGACGATGGGCATCACCCGGTCCAACTCGGCTTGCAGGCTCAACGGCTCGGCGCCCGGCCGGCTCGACTCTCCACCGATGTCGATCATGTCGACGCCTTCGGTGATCAGCTGCTCGGCGTGGCGCAACGCTGCATCACGCGTGGCGTGCCGCCCGCCATCGGAGAACGAATCGGGCGTGACGTTGAGAATGCCCATGACGAGCGGACGGCGATCGCGTGGGTAACGGAAGCGTCCGCACTGGAAGTGCGTTGTGGTGGGAATGGAAGCGGACAAGATAGATCGATGGAAATGCTGTGCAGGACCGGAATGCTACGCCAGGCATGCCAGAATGCGCCAACAAAAAAAGAGCCGGTGCGCTTGCACCGGCTCTTTTGCGTCGCCGCCCGGGCGACAAACTAACGGACCATCAACACATTACGCCGTGGCAGGCACGTTGCCCGGGTTCACCCCAGCCGGCGTGCCGCCACCCGGCGGGGTGCTGCCACCGCCGGTCGAGCCGTAGCGCGGCGGGCGCGGTGGCTTGCCGTCCATGATGTCATTGACCTGATCGGCGTCGATGGTTTCCCACTCGAGCAGCGCCGCAGTCATGGCTTCCACCTTCTCGCGATTCGCTTCCAGCAGCCCCTTGGCCAGGGCATACTGCTCGTCCACGATGCGGCGGATTTCCGAATCCACCTTCTGCTGCGTCGCCTCGGACACCGTCTTCGATGCCATGCGGCCGAAGAAGCCATCCTGTTCCGTATCGACGTAGACCATGGTGCCGAGCGCGTCGCTCATGCCATAGCGCGTCACCATATCGCGGGCCATCTTGGTGGCGCGCTCGAAGTCGTTGGAGGCGCCGGTACTCATCGCACCCAGGAACACCTCTTCTGCAGCACGGCCACCGAACAGAATCGCGACCTCTTCAAGCATCGTATCCTTGTAGGCGTAGTGCTTGTCGTGCTCCGGCAGCTGCCAGGTCAGGCCGCCAGCCCAGCCGCGCGGCATGATCGTGACCTTGTGCACCGGGTCAGCCTTCGGCAGCAGCTTGGCAACCACCGCATGGCCCGACTCGTGGTACGCCGTAGCGCGGCGCTCCTCTTCGCGAATCACAGCCGACTTGCGCTCCGGACCCATGTAGATCTTGTCCTTCGCGTCTTCGAAGTCCTGCATGTCCACTACGCGCTTGTTACGGCGCGCAGCAAACAGCGCAGCTTCGTTGACCAGGTTGGCCAGATCGGCGCCCGAGAAGCCCGGCGTGCCACGCGCCAGCACCGATGCATCGACGTCGTTGCCGATCGGCACCTTGCGCATGTGCACCTTGAGAATCTGCTCGCGACCACGGATATCCGGCAGACCCACGTAGACCTGACGGTCGAAGCGGCCCGGACGCAGCAGCGCTTTGTCGAGCACGTCTGCACGGTTGGTTGCCGCGATCACGATGACGCCCGAGTTGGCCTCGAAGCCGTCCATCTCGACCAGCATCTGGTTCAGGGTCTGCTCGCGCTCGTCGTTGCCGCCGCCCATGCCGGCGCCACGATGGCGGCCAACCGCATCAATTTCATCGATGAACACGATGCACGGCGCCTGCTTCTTGGCGTTTTCGAACATGTCGCGCACGCGGGCCGCGCCCACGCCGACGAACATTTCAACGAAGTCCGAACCGGAAATGCTAAAGAACGGCACCTTGGCTTCACCAGCAATGGCGCGTGCGAGCAGCGTCTTGCCAGTACCCGGAGGGCCAACAAGCAGCACGCCGCGCGGGATGCGCCCGCCGAGCTTCTGGAATTTCTGCGGATCTTTCAGGAAGTCGACCAGTTCGACGACTTCTTCTTTCGATTCGTCACAGCCTGCCACGTCAGCAAACGTGACGCTGTTGTTGTTCTCATCAATCAACCGCGCCCGCGACTTGCCGAACGAGAAGGCACCACCTTTCCCACCACCCTGCATCTGCCGCATCATGTAGAACCAGAACACGATGATCAGCAGCGTCGGACCGAGGTAGTAAAGGGCGGTAAGGAGCACACCTTGCTCTTCTTCCGCCTTACCGGTCACCTGCACGCCGTACTTCATCAGGTCGCCGACCATCCAGATGTCGCCCGGCGAGATGATCGAATACTTGTTGCCCTCGTTGGGCGTGACCAACAGCGTACGGCCTTGGACCTCGACGCGCTTGACCTTGCCGGCCTTCGCATCGTCCATGAATTGCGAGTACGTCACACCCTCCTGGGTGCGCGGCTTGTCGAACTGCTTGAAGACGGTGAACAGCACCAAGGCAATCACCAGCCAGATGGCCGCCTTCTGAAACCAGTTGTTATTCAAGGCGAGACTCCTTTAGAAATGCCTTGACGGGATGCTTGGCATTGTAATGCACGGACACCGCCGCGGGTTGATTGCCCGCAAGACCAACGAACCACCGTGCCAGCCGAGGGGCCCCTTTTTGAGTATCGTCCGTCAGCCCGGATGCTTGAGCTGGCGGCCCAACAAGAATGTCTCGGACGATTTGTCACGGGAGGCTTTCGGCTTGCGCGGCGCCACGATCTTGAAATGACGCTTGAACATCTCGACGATCTGACTATAGCCGCTGCCGTGGAAACATTTGATCAGCAGCGCGCCTTCAGGTTTCAGGTGCGCCATGGCAAATTCCACTGCCAGCTCGGCGATGTGCTCCATGCGCGCGGCGTCTGCCGACGCCACACCTGAGAGATTGGGGGCCATATCGGACAAAACAAGGTCCACTTTGCCGCCACCGCTGACTTCCAGCACGATTTCTTCCAGTTGCCGGAATACCTCGTCCTCGCGGAAGTCACCCTGGATGAAGGTAACGTCGGCGATGGCTTCCATCGGCAGGATGTCGATGGCGACGATCGCGCCGTCGATACGTCCATCCTTGGCGCGCGGCGAGGCCGCCAGCTTGTTGCGCACGTACTGGCTCCAACTGCCCGGCGCGGCACCCAGGTCAACGATGACCTGGCCCGGCTTGATCAACTTGTCCTGCTCGTCGATCTCTTTGAGCTTGTAGGCGGCACGTGCGCGATAGCCTTCGCGCTGCGCCAGCTTGACGTACGGATCGTTGATATGGTCGTGCAGCCACGACTGGTTAAACTTGTTCTTTGCCATCGAATTGGTTGCAATTTCGCCCGAATGTAGCGCCAAACATGGCGGCCAGGACTGGTTTTGGCGGATAATACGCGCCGTTTGTCTCTTTGCGCGATCCCGCGCTTATTTATGCCCGCCCTTATCCTCACCCCTGCCCAACGATCGGAACTGCGCTCCGAAGCGCACGCGTTGAACCCGGTCGTCATCATCGGTGCGGAGGGTCTGACCAAGGCCGTTCTGGCCGAAATCGACCGCTCGCTGGCGGCACACGGGCTGATCAAGATTCGCGTCTTCGGCGATGACCGCGAAGCACGCATCGAACTCTACGACACCATCTGCGCCCGCCTGCAAGCCGCCCCCGTACAGCACATCGGCAAGCTGCTGGTGATCTGGCGCGAAGGCCCGGCGTACCTGAAGGAAAACCAGCCGCGCGATCTCAAGCCGCCGCGCAAGACGACCGTGGGCGCCGGTCCGCGCTCGGTCACCGTGCGCAAGCCGAACCCGAACAGCGCACGCCGCCCGAAGCCCGTCCGCCTGAGCGTGCTCGGCAACGAACGTGTCACGGCCGGCGGCAACGTCAAGCGCGCCAAGCCGCGTCAAACCAGCCAGAAAAAGAAGGCGCTGTCCTGATCCAATTCGGGGCTGCACACAAAACGACCGGCTTTTCAGCCGGTCTTTTTTTGGCCTTCAGGCGGCTTGTCGAACATCGGCTGCCTTCCAGATCAGCGCCAACCCCAACAGACTCTGCAGCAGATAGAACACGCTCGATACACCGTGCAGCATGCCGAACTGTGCGCGGTAAGGCGAATCTCCCACCGCCATGCCGAGTGCATCGGCCTGTTCGCGCAGTGAAGCCATGAACGGCTGCAGGCCGAAATAACCCACCAGCACGCACAGCAGCATCGCCAGCACAAGCCAGCGCAGCCGGCGGTACCCGGCCTGACCGCGACGCACCAGCGCCGTGGCAGCGAGCAAAAGGAGACACCCTGTCGCCAGGCCGATCCACGCCTCCGCATGAAACAACCGGCCGGCAATCGAGCCGGCCAACTGGCGATCATCCAGCATCGCAAACAACGTCGGCGCGACGATGTAACCGATGGTCCAGAGCGAACCGCACCATACCGTGGCAAGCAACTGGAAGAAGCGCTGCGGCATGGCGGCTGTCTCGGATCGGGTTAGAGGTACTTGACGGCCAGGACTTCGTACTCGCGCTCGCCGCCCGGGGCGACCACGGTGGCGACGTCGCCTTCCAACTTGCCGATCAACGCACGGGCGATCGGCGAGCTGATCGAGATCTTGCCGATCTCGATATCGGCTTCGTCATCGCCGACGATCTGGTACGTAACAGGCTTGCCCGAATCCAGGTCTTCCAGGTCGATGGTGGCGCCAAAGACCACACGGCCTTCAGCATCGAGCGAAGCCGGATCGATGATCTGTGCAGCCGACAACTTGCTTTCGATTTCCTGGATGCGGCCTTCGATGAAGCCCTGGCGCTCCTTGGCGGCATCATAGTCGGCGTTTTCGGACAGATCGCCCTGGGCACGCGCCTCGGCGATAGCGTTGACGACGGCCGGACGCTCCTTGGTCTTCAGACGTTGGAGTTCGTCTTTCAGCATCTCGGCACCGCGCTTGGTAATCGGAATGGTGCTCATCGTAAGTCTTTCAGAATCACAAAAAAATCAGCCGCTGCGAAGCGGGAGGGCGCGTAGCGCACACCCGCCTGACGGCGGCTGTCGTTGTTTTGACACGGACGCTCTAGTTTAGGCGAACCGTCCGGAGGCGGCAACTGCCCCCTCTCCGGGCGGTCGCCGCGACGCTATGCCGCGTCGCGGGCCCTGACGATGGGCTTACTTACAGGGTCGCGTGCAGGCCCTGCAGGTCATACACATCGAGGTGCTGCATGTGCTTCAGACCTTCCACCGCGGCACGCGCACCGGCGATGGTCGTGTAGTACGTGACACGCTGCGCCAATGCAGCCTGGCGGATCGAGCGCGAGTCAGCGATTGCGGCACGCGTCTCGTCGACGGTCGTGAAGACGAGCGCGATCTCGCTGTTCTTGATCATGTCGACAATGTGCGGACGGCCGTCCTTCACCTTGTTCACCACGCGCACCGGAATGCCCGCAGCTTCAATGGCCGAGGCCGTACCGCGCGTTGCCACGATCGGGTAGCCCAGCGTATGCAGCGCACGGGCCACTTCCACGGCTTGCGGCTTGTCGCTGTCCTTGACCGTCATCAGCACGGTACCCTTCTCGGGCAGGCGCGAACCGGCAGCCAGCTGGCTCTTGAAGAGCGCCTCGCCAAAGGTCTTGCCAACGCCCATCACTTCGCCGGTGGAGCGCATTTCCGGTCCGAGCACCGGGTCGACCCCCGGGAACTTGTTGAACGGGAACACAGCCTCCTTGACGCTGTAGTACGCCGGCACGACTTCCGTCTCGACGCCTTGCGAATCCAGCGACTGGCCAGCCATGCAGCGAGCCGCAACCTTCGCCAGCGGAATACCGGTCGCCTTCGAAACGTACGGCACCGTACGCGAAGCACGCGGGTTCACTTCCAGCACGTAGACGATGTCTTCGCCGCCCTTCTGCTGGATCGCAAACTGCACGTTCATCAGGCCGACCACGTTCAGCGCCTTGGCCATCGCGGCGGTCTGGCGCTTGAGCTCGTCGACGGTCGCCTGCGACAGCGAGTACGGCGGCAGCGAACAAGCCGAGTCGCCCGAGTGCACGCCGGCCTGTTCGATGTGCTCCATCACGCCGCCGATGAACACGCGCTTGCCGTCGGAAAGGCAATCCACGTCGCATTCAATGGCATCGTTCAGGAATCGGTCGAGCAGCACGGGGCTGTCGTTCGACACCTTCACGGCTTCGCGCATGTAGCGCTCGAGGTCGCGCGGCTCGTGCACGATTTCCATCGCGCGGCCACCCAGCACGTACGACGGACGCACCACCAGCGGGTAGCCGATTTCTTCGGCCAGCTTGAGGGCTTCGTCTTCGGCACGCGCGGTGCGGTTGGGCGGCTGGCGCAGTCCCAGCGCGTGCAGCAGCTTCTGGAAGCGCTCACGGTCTTCGGCCGCGTCGATCATGTCCGGCGACGTGCCGATGATGGGCACGCCGTTGGCTTCCAGATCCAGCGCGAGCTTCAGCGGCGTCTGGCCGCCGTATTGCACGATCACGCCGACCGGCTTTTCCTTGTCAACGATTTCGAGCACGTCTTCCAGCGTCACCGGCTCGAAGTACAGGCGGTCGGACGTGTCGTAGTCCGTCGAGACGGTTTCCGGGTTGCAGTTGACCATGATGGTCTCGTACCCGTCTTCGCGCAGTGCCAGCGCGGCGTGCACGCAGCAGTAGTCGAACTCGATACCTTGGCCGATCCGGTTCGGGCCGCCGCCCAGGACCATGATCTTCTTGTTGCTGGTCGGCTCGGCTTCGCACTCGCCGTGCTCGGCTTCGTACGTGGAGTACAGGTATGCCGTGTTTGTCGCGAATTCAGCGGCGCACGTGTCGACACGTTTGTAGACCGGACGCACCTTCTCGGCGATACGCTTCTCGCGCACGGCCTTGGCTGTCGTCTTGGTGAGCTTGGCAAGGCGGCGGTCGGAGAAACCCTTCTGCTTGAGCAGACGCAGCTCGGCAGCCGACAGGCTTTCCAGCGTGCGGGACTTCACCAGTGCTTCCGTCTTGACGATGTCTTCGATCTGCGCCAGGAACCACGGATCAACGGACGTCTCGGCATAAACCTCGTCGATCGACAGGCCCAGGCGGAATGCGTCGCCCAGATACCAGATGCGATCCGGACCGGCTTCGCCGATCTCTTCGATGATCTCGTCGCGGTCGGTGGACTTTTCGTCCAGGCCGTCCACGCCGACTTCCAGGCCACGCAGCGCCTTCTGGAACGACTCCTGGAACGTCCGGCCCATGGCCATCACCTCACCGACCGACTTCATCTGCGTGGTCAGGTGGCTGTCGGCCTGCGGGAATTTCTCGAACGCGAAACGCGGCACCTTGGTGACCACGTAGTCGATCGACGGCTCGAACGACGCCGGCGTCGCGCCGCCGGTGATCTCGTTCTTCAGCTCGTCCAGCGTGTAGCCCACGGCCAGCTTGGCCGCGACCTTGGCGATCGGGAAACCGGTGGCCTTCGACGCCAGCGCCGACGAACGCGACACACGCGGGTTCATCTCGATCACGATCATCCGGCCATCCTGCGGATTGATCGAGAACTGCACGTTCGAGCCGCCGGTATCCACGCCGATCTCGCGCAACACAGCCAGCGAGGCGTTACGCAGGATCTGGTATTCCTTGTCGGTCAGGGTCTGCGCCGGGGCCACAGTGATGGAGTCACCGGTGTGGATGCCCATCGGGTCCAGGTTCTCGATCGAGCAGACGATGATGCAGTTGTCGGCCTTGTCGCGCACGACTTCCATCTCGTACTCCTTCCAGCCGAGCAGCGATTCTTCGATCAGCAGCTCGTTGGTCGGCGAGAGGTCGAGACCGCGCTTGCAGATCTCTTCGAATTCTTCGCGGTTGTAGGCGATGCCGCCGCCCGTGCCGCCCAGCGTGAACGACGGACGGATCACGATCGGGTAGCCGCTCGTGCCGGTTTCCTTGGCGATCTGCGACTGCACAGCCACGGCTTCGTCCATCGAATGCGCGATGCCCGATTTGGCCGAACCCAGACCGATCTTGGTCATCGCGTCCTTGAACTTCTGGCGGTCTTCCGCCTTGTCGATGGCCTCGGGCGATGCGCCGATCAGCTCGACGTTGTACTTCTTCAGCACGCCGTGGCGATGCAGGTCCAGCGCGCAGTTGAGCGCGGTCTGGCCGCCCATCGTCGGCAGGATCGCGTCGGGGCGCTCCTTGGCGATGATGCGCTCGACGACTTCCCAAGTGATCGGCTCGATGTAGGTCACGTCGGCCGTGTTGGGGTCGGTCATGATCGTGGCCGGGTTGCTGTTGACCAGGACCACCTTGAAGCCTTCTTCACGGAGCGCCTTGCAAGCCTGCGCGCCGGAGTAATCGAATTCACACGCCTGGCCGATGATGATCGGACCCGCGCCGATGATCAGGATGGTTTTGATATCTGTACGTTTTGGCATAACCCGCTCGATTCGATTAATTCAGTGTGGCCGTCGCCAGCTTGGCGGAAAAGCCGATAAACATGGCGCCGACGCCGCTGCTCATACCGGCAGACAAACGTCGTCGCGCGCGGAACGCCGCGGCCAGCCGCGCGCCCACGAAGATGATGGTGGTCAGGTACAGGAAGCTGCAGATCTGGCAGACCAGCCCCAGCACGACGAACGACACCGCCGGCAGCGCGTAGTGCGGATCGACGAACTGGATGAAGAACGAGATGAAGAACAGGATCGCCTTCGGGTTCAGCAGACTGATGATCAGCGCCTTCTTGAACGGGTGCGATTCATCGGCCGGAGCCGCGTCTTGTGCGACGGACTCGCCGGCCTTGCGCACACGCCAGTTGCGAACCGCGCCACGCAGCATCTGCAGGCCGATCCACGCCAGATACGCCGCGCCGATGTACTTCACGACGTAGAACAGCGCCGGACTCGCCTTCAACAGCGAAGCCACGCCCGCTGCCGACAACACCATCAGGATGGCATCACCCAGAAACACGCCGCACGCGCCCTGGTAGCCCGCGCGCACACCGCGGCGGGCCGCCACCGACAGCACGTACATCGAATTCGGCCCCGGCAGCAGCACGATGAAAATCGTGCCGAGCAGAAAGGTCCAGAACTCGGTGATGCCGAAGTGGGCGAGCATGAAGGCGTTCATGGCAGATGCGCTCTCGTTGCTTTACTGTTTGGCTGCGTCCATCGCCGCGGTGAAGCGGTCAAACAGATACGCGATGTCATGCGGACCGGGCGACGCTTCCGGGTGGCCCTGGAAGCAGAACGCCGGACGGTCGGTCAGCTCGAAGCCCTGCAGCGTGCCGTCGAACAGCGAGACGTGCGTCACGCGCGCGTTGGCCGGCAGCGATTCCGGGTCCACTGCAAAACCGTGGTTCTGCGAGGTGATGACCACGCGGCCGTCCTGCAGATCCTTGACCGGGTGATTCGCGCCGTGGTGGCCGGTCTTCATCTTGAGCGTCTTGGCACCGACAGCCAGGCCCATGATCTGGTGGCCCAGACAGATGCCGAACGTCGGCAGGCGACGCTCCAGGAACTCCCTGGTGGCGGCGATAGCGTAGTCGCACGGCTCCGGATCGCCGGGGCCGTTGGAAAGGAAGACGCCATCCGGGTTATGCGCCAGCACGTCGGCTGCGCTGGTTTGTGCCGGCACCACCGTCACGCGGCAGCCACGCTCGGCGAGCATGCGCAGGATGTTGAACTTGACGCCAAAGTCGTACGCGACCACGTGATACTTCGGGGCGTCCTGCTTGCCGTAGCCGCGGCCCAGCGCCCATTCGGTCTGGGTCCACTCGTACGGCTGGGTCACGGACACGACTTTCGCCAGATCCATGCCCGACAGGCCCGGGAACGAGCGCGCGAGGTCGATGGCCTTCTGCACGTTGTCTTCGCCCGCGAGAATGCAACCGTTCTGGGCGCCCTTCTCGCGCAGGATTCGGGTCAGCTTGCGCGTATCGATCCCGGCAATGGCGACAACTTTCTCGCCCTTGAGGTAATGCGAGAGCGTGTGCTCCTTGCGGAAGTTCGACGCCAGGATCGGGAGATCCTTGATGATGAGACCGGCGGCATGGACTTTCGTAGCTTCGACATCCTCACGGTTCACGCCAACGTTACCGATATGCGGATACGTGAGCGTGACGATCTGGCGCGAGTAGCTCGGATCGGTAAGGATTTCCTGATAGCCGGTGATTGCGGTGTTGAACACCACTTCGCCGATCGTATGACCGGCCGCACCGATGGAATAGCCACGAAAGACCGTGCCGTCTGCAAGCGCGAGAATGGCGGGCGGGAAAGACGGCAACACGGGTAGCTCCTGCTGGATTCACCCTGTGCCGACCTGATCACCTTGGCGCCGAAGCGGAATTCCGGCTATGCGGAATCCGGGCCGTTTGCGCGCCGAGAGTCGGGGCTGGGACAGAACTCACCAGAAATCACCGAGAAACGAGGCAGACGGGGCGGTAGGCGGGAGGTAGGAAGCGGTTGGCGCTAGGGTGATGGGTTTCTGAACTCAAACCCAACAAGTATACCCGGACACCGCAAAAAACTCAATGAAAGGAAGGACTTAACGGCGCGTGCCGCCCAATTTGTGACGTCCCGCCGTGCCCACGAGCCCGTGATCGAGCTGGCGAGAACGTCACTTTCTCATCATCTAGTCACCTCGCACGGCAGCCTGCACCTGAGCCAGCGCCGTGGGGTCTTCAATGGTCGTCAGATCTCCCGGGTCACGCCCTTCCGCTACGGCCTGCATCGCCCGGCGCAGCAGCTTTCCGGAGCGCGTCTTGGGCAGCGCCCCGACAAAGAACACGCGCGAGGGCCGTGCCACTGCCCCGAGCTGCACCTCGACTGTGCGCATCAACTCACCTTCGAGGGCCAGGCGCCCCGTCGGCTCGGCAATGCGCGAAGCGTCACGCACGATGGCAAACCCCATCGCCACCTGCCCTTTGAGCTGATCGGCCACGCCCACCACCGCCACCTCGGCGATGGCGGGATGCGACGACAGGCTTTCTTCGATCTCGCGGGTGCCCAGACGGTGGCCCGCCACGTTGATGACGTCGTCGGTGCGGCCGAGGATGGTCACGTAACCCTCCTCGTCGCGCACACCCCAGTCGAAGCTCGAATAGATGTGCCGGCCCGGGAACGCAGACCAGTATGTCTGCAGAAAGCGGGCATCGTCGCCCCAGACGGTCGTCATGCAGCCCGGCGGCAGCGGCGCGGCAACGGCGAGGAGCCCCTTCTCGCCGGGGGCGCAGGGTTCGCCGGTGGCCTCGTCCAGGATGTCGAGCTTGTAGCCATAGACCGGGAAACCCGGCGAGCCGAGCTTTTGCATGGAAGGCTCAACCCCTTGCGGAATGGCCAGCATCGGCCAGCCGGTCTCTGTCTGCCAGTAGTTGTCGACGATGGGCTTGTGCAGTGCCTCGCCGATCCAGCTTGCGGTGGGCTCGTCCAGCGGCTCGCCGGCAAGGAAGAGGCGGCGCAGGCTCGACAGATCATGTCGCTGCAGCAGCGCCGGATCCTGCTTTTTGAGTACGCGAATGGCGGTCGGTGCGGTAAACATCACGTTCACCCGATATTGCTCGACGATGCGCCACCAGACCGCACCGTCGGGACGGATTGGCGTGCCTTCGTACATGACCGTCGTCAGGCCCGCGAGCAGCGGCGCGTAGACGATGTAGCTGTGTCCCACCACCCAGCCCACGTCCGAAGCGGTGAACATCGTGTCGCCGGGCTGCGTACCGAAAATGAGCGGCATCGACGCCGCGAGCGCCACCGCATAGCCGCCAGTGTCGCGCTGGACACCTTTCGGTTTGCCCGTCGTACCGGAGGTGTAGAGGATGTACGAGGGCTCGCTGGATTCCATCCACTCGCACGGCACATCGGCATTCGCGTGCTGGGCGGCGAGCGTTGCGTAGTCGACATCGCGCGGGTTGTGCTGCATGGGCGCGAGTTGGCGATTGACGAGCAGCACGCGCTCGGGCTTGTGGGCCGCCAGCGCAATCGCGGCATCGAGCAACGGTTTGTACTCGACCACCTTGCCCGCTCGCGAGCCCGCATCGGCACTGACGATCACGCGCGGCGTAGCGTCGTCGATGCGCGTGGCGAGACTGTTGGACGCGAAACCGCCGAACACCACCGAATGGATCGCGCCGATGCGCGCACAGGCCAGCATCGCAAACGCGGCTTCAGGAATCATCGGCAGGTAAATCAGCACGCGGTCGCCCCGCCTCACGCCCAGGGCCTGCAGGCTCGCCGCCATGCGGTTGACCTCGCGATGGAGCTGGCGATACGTGTACGTGGCCTCCAGACCGGTTTCAGTGGAGACATACACGAGCGCCGCCTGCTCGCCACGCGTGGCGAGATGCCGGTCGACGGCGTTGTGGCACAGGTTGGTGCGTCCGCCCACGAACCACTTTGCGAATGGCAAGCGCGAATCGTCCAGGACGGCAGAATACGGCCCCTGCCATTCGATGCGCTGGGCCTGTTCGCCCCAGAAGCCAGCGGGGTCATCAATGGAGCGCTGATACAGCGCGCGGTACGCGGCGGACATGGGCATGATGTTGTCTCCTGGCCATCGTACGCGATGGCTCAATCTTGGTTGTGCTTGATGCACCTACTTTGCGATCGCCAACTTACGCGGGTCTTACCGCCGCCCCAAAACAAAACGGCGCCCCGCAGGACGCCGTTTCTGTTGCCAGTCTCAGCGCTTCTTGCGCTTGACCGAACTGGATGAAGTTGCCACCGGCTTCGCCTTGACCACCGGCTTGCCGGCCACCTTCGCAGTTGGCACGCGCGTGGTTGCCGCTGTGGCACGCGACGTTGTGGCCGATACGCGCATCACGCGCACATGCCCGCCACGACCGCCACCGTGCGCTTGCGGCAGCATCAGCACAACGCTGTGCCCCTTGGGAATGGCGTCGCCGGGGAGCTGGTTCCACGCACGAATCTGGGCAACCGACACGCCGTAGCGTCGCGACAGACCCGCAACCGTATCGCGCTTGCCTGCGCGCACGACCACCTTTCTCAGATCCGGCATGTCGGGTTCGACCGCCATGGTGGCGTTCTCGGCCAACTCCGGGCTGATGTCGGGAGCGTTTTCCTGGGCGCCGTCGGCACGCGGCACAACCACGGTGGAGCCGGCCTTCAGCCGCATGCCCTTCGGAATGCGGTTGATCTCGCGAATGGTGTCGGGGTCAACCTTCAGCCGGGCCGCCAATGCTTCGACGCGCTCGCGGTTGCCGACCGTCACGGCCGTCCAGCTGGAGAGGCCGCCTCGATAGGTGTTCAGGTTGTACTGGAAAGTTTCCGCGTTGTCGTACGGCAGCAGGATCTGCGGGTTCGACGCGCCCAGGATCACCGGCCGGTTGAACGACGGGTTCAGCGCCTTGAACTCATCCATTGGCAGATTGGCCAGCTTGGCAGCCAGCGTCACATCAATATCGCGTGAAGTCGTGACGGTGACGAAGTACGGATGGTTGGGAATTTCCGGCAGCGTGACGCCGTAGCGCTCCGGGTTGGCGATGATGTTCTTCACCGCCTGGAGCTTGGGCACGTACATGCGCGTCTCGGCGGGCATGTTTAGGTTGACGTAATCGGTCGACAGCCCCGCGGCCTGGTTGCGTGCAATCGCCCGCGCCACCGCGCCTTCACCCCAGTTGTAGGCGGCCAGCGCGAGTTGCCAGTCGCCAAACTGGTCGTGCAGCTTGGAAAGATAGTCGAGCGCGGCGTCGGTCGAGGCAAGCACATCGCGGCGCTCGTCCTGGAAGACGTTCTGCTTGAGGTTGTAGGTTCGGCCAGTGCTCGGGATGAACTGCCACATCCCGGCAGCCTTGGCAGTCGATACTGCCTGCGGGTTGAACGCACTTTCCACGAACGGCAGGAGCGCCAGCTCGGTGGGCATGTTGCGCCGCTCCAGCTCTTCGACGATGTGGTACAGGTAGCGGTTCGAGCGATCCACCATCCGGCGGAAGGCATCCGGGCGCTGCGCATACCAGTCAGTGCGGTCGTCCACAGCCGAGCTTTGCAGGTCGGGCATGGAGAAACCTTGGCGAATGCGCGCCCAGAGATCCTTGGCAGGCCCTTTCAGGGATGCCACGGGCTGCTGATCGACATTGACGACCGGCGCGGGGGCCTGGCCGGTGGCGGTGGAGGCGCTGGTGCTGGCTGTGTCGGCGTTCGGCCCGGGGGCCGTTGCACAGGCCGCAAGGAGCAGACTGAGCACAGTTGCCGCAAGAAGTCGCACGGATCGCATCAAGTTCTATGGGGTTAGGGCTAAAAATTGCCCCAGATAGTAAGAAACGCATCCGACCGCGTCAACCCGCGTTCACCCGGCGTGCCGCTTGCCCAATGCATCACATCTGGCCGCGTTATCGCCGCGCGCCGAGCGTTCTCAACGGAAATCGTTCTTCCACTGGCGCAACGCGGCGAATACGGCAACGGGGTCATCCGCGTCGATACCTGCATGGCGTGCCACGGCCTGCGTCACATTGGCGTCATCCGACCGCATGAAGGGATTGGTCGCCCGCTCATGTCCAACGGTCGTGGGTACAGTCGAGCGGCCCTCGGCCCGCAACGCCGCTACCTCATCCTCCCAGGCTGCCAAGTCGGCGTTGCCAGGTTCGACTGCACGCGCAAAACGCACATTCGATGCCGTGTATTCATGCGCGCAATAGACACGCGTATCGGGCGCCAGTGCCGCCAGCTTGGCCAGCGACGCGCGCATCTGCGCGGGCGTCCCTTCAAAAAGCCGGCCGCAACCGGTGGCGAAGAGTGTATCGCCACAAAACAGGCTCGCCGATGCGGCATTACCCTGAAGGCGCCCTACATAGGCAACGTGACCGCTGGTATGACCCGGCACATCGATCACCCGGAATGTGGCGGCTGGCTGCGTGAGCGTCACGACGTCGCCTTCGCGCACGGCCTGCGTGCGGCACGGGATCGATTCGTCCGCTGGGCCGATGACCTGCAGCGGCGCACCCTCGGGATTCTCCGGATACGCCGCGAGCAGTTCGCGCACCCCGCCGACGTGATCGCCATGATGATGTGTGATTACAATGGCACCGAGCGCGAGCCCGCGTTCCTTCAAGAAGCGCAGCACCGGTTGCGCGTCGCCCGGGTCGACGACAGCAGCCACACGGCCATCGTGCAGTGCCCAAATATAATTGTCGGTAAACGCAGCGATCGCCTCGACCTCAAGCGCTACAACGCGCGGCACACCACCCTGGACCATGTCCGACTCCTCTAACGATCGTCGCATTATAGATTGGCACCACTGGCTCGCTTCGCCGCCCGGGCAATATGTCCTGCGGTGGGAGCAGGCCCAGTTCGATCGCACGGTGGCCGACATGTTCGGCTATCACGCGCTGCAGCTAGGCCATCCTGGCTTTGGGGCGCTGCGCGAGAACCGCATCCCGCTGATTGCCCGCGTGGTGGACGACATCGACCCGACGGCCCCCACCGAAACGCTCGACCCGATGGATGGC
This sequence comes from Ralstonia sp. 110700041-2, assembly GCF_056280165.1. Classification (NCBI taxonomy): domain Bacteria; kingdom Pseudomonadati; phylum Pseudomonadota; class Betaproteobacteria; order Burkholderiales; family Burkholderiaceae; genus Ralstonia; species Ralstonia sp. 110700041-2. Next base: position 231,100 of record NZ_JBSFAI010000005.1, read on the forward strand.
GACCCCGCTGAATCCGCCGATGCGGCCGACGGAGAACCCGACACCAGCACGCCACCACGCCAAGCCACGCCCCGCGTGATCTGCCGCTATGACGAACTGCCCTTCGCTTCGCAGAGCATCGACCTCGTCGCCTTGCCCCACGTGCTGGAGTTCACTGACGATCCGCACGAAGTGCTGCGCGAAGTGGCGCGCGTGCTGATGCCCGAGGGGCGCCTGATCATCACCGGCTTCAACCCGCTGAGCCTGTGGGGCATGCGCCAGGGCATGCGGCGCCTGGGCACGGAATCGTTTCTCCCTGCACAGAGCCAGATGATTGCGTTCACGCGTCTGAAAGACTGGCTCAAGCTGCTCGGATTTGATATCGTGCGCGGCCGTTTCGGCTGCTACTGCCCGCCTAATCGCTCGGACAAATGGCTGCAGCGCACCGCCTTCATGGAAAAGGCCGGCGACCGTTGGTGGCCGATCTTCGGTGCGGTTTACATGCTGCAGGCGGTCAAGCGCGTGCGCTCCATGCGACTGGTCGGTCCGGCATGGAAGACGCGCAAATCGCCGGCGCTGGTGCCGGCCGGAACGCCGGTCGCGACGCCTTCGGGATCACATTCGACCAAGGCGCCATCGGCCACGGCGCGTGACGGCAAATCGGGCGCGTGAGCGCGACCCTTCCACTCACTGATCACCCATCGTTTCTCAATGCAGGAAGTCACCGTTTATTCCGATGGCGCGTGCAAGGGCAACCCCGGCCTTGGTGGCTGGGGCACCGTGCTCGTCTCGGGCAGCCACGAAAAAGAACTCTTTGGCGGCGAAACGCTAACCACCAACAACCGCATGGAGCTGATGGCCGTGATCGAAGCATTCCGCGCGCTGAAAAGGCCATGCCGGGTGCAGGTTTATACCGATTCGCAGTACGTCCAGAAAGGCATCAGCGAATGGTTGGCCGGCTGGAAGGCGCGCGGGTGGAAGACGGCCGACAAGAAGCCGGTCAAGAACGACGACCTCTGGCGCACGCTCGACGAACTGGTCGCCGGACATGAGGTGAGCTGGCATTGGGTCAAGGGCCATGCCGGCCACCCCGGCAACGAGCGCGCCGATGCGCTGGCCAACAAAGGCGTCGAGATGGCGCGCCAGGCGAAAGCCTGACGCAGCCGGGCGCACGCTCACCTGCCCGCGCAGCGCTGCGTCGGGATCTGCGGCGCATTCGCGGCGGTGGTCGTGACGTACTGCGGCTTGCCATCCTGCGCATAGATCAGCCGCAGCGGGCCGCGCTTGGAAAGGCCATCGTCGATATCCGCCTGCAGCAGACCGGTCTGCGCCCATGCATCACCACCGATGCTGCGCTTTTGCATCATGACGGGGCGATTCGCGCCCGGCTCCCAGTTGGCTTGGCGCTCCGGCACGTAACGGTTGGGCAATGTGCCGTAGGCGTAGAGCTGATTCAGCGTGTCGGCCAGGTAGCCCCCGGCTTGCTCGTTGAACGTCGGAAGATCCTGCTTGCCGAGTTCGCTGCGGATGCGCTCCGCTTCGACGGCGCATGTTGGCGCGGCATTGTCGGCCGCGCGGGCGTAGGACATGCCGATCGCAACGGCAGCGGCGACAAGCCACGTCAATACGCGATACAGGCGGCGTGGGCGGGTGGTGGGAATCACGGACATCGGTTCGGTATGCATGCGAGCTTCTCCGTTGAACGTTGAAGTAACCTGGTGGTGAATCAGGACAGGAACAGCTTGCGTTCGGCCTGACGACGCTTCGTCAGCCCTTTGAGCGGCTTGCCGCCGGCCTTGTCCCAGAGCAGGAACTGGTTGGCTGCGCCGACGTAGTCCCCGGCGTTGAGCTTGCGCAGCAGCGTCGACGAGCGCAGCCGCCCCGCTCCCAGGTTGAAGACGAAGGACGCCAGCGCGTCGAACTGCCCTTGCGTGATCGACACACGCACTGCCTTCGCAATGCCCTGCTCGGTGTCGGCCAGGTCTTTGCGCAGCAGCGCTTCGGCATGCTGCTGCGAGATCGGCCCGTTGAAGGTCTCGCCAGGCCGGATCAAATGGCCGTAGCCGATGGTCGGCTTACCGACCGCATCTAGATACGTCGACAGACGCAGCCCTTCCGATTCCTTGATCAGCGCGAGGCCTCGCTCGCCGGTGGTGCGTGGGTTGTGCTCAGTGCTCATCGCTCTTCTCCCGCGGCGTGCTGGTTGTGCCGGAGCCATCGGAGGCGGCGGCATTTGACTGCACGGGCCTTGGCACCAGCCGATTTGTGTATTCGTCGATCAGCCGCATGACGGCCTCTGGCGGCTGCAACGCGGTGAACTTCATCTCGATGTCGATGTGCTCGCTGTCGCGGCCGGTGTCACGCTTGGAATGCGGCGCGAGCGAGACGTAGAACCGGCCAACACCGCCGGTGGCAGCGCCGTGCACGGGCAAGGTCTCGGCAATGTCGCTGCGTACGGTCATGTTCACCGTCATTTCATCGAGCGCGAGGCCACGCGGCATCGCCAGCGACACCAGAGGCAGCGCCAGCCGGTGCTGACTGTCGAGCGCAAGTTCGACCTCCCGTGCCACCAGCGTGCCGGTCTCGTCGGCATCGAAAAACTGATCGAGCAGCGCGGTGTACTGCTGCGCAAGCATCTGGTTGGCGGACGCGGCGGCGTGCTGCATGCCACGCGTAATGTCGTCCAGCGTCAGGCCATTCAAGCCCGGATGACCGTGGCTGTTACTGCCGCCACCGCCGCCAGGGGGCGATGAACCCGGAGGCGACGGCGGAGGCGCATCGGACGCAGCCTCGGAAAACGGCTCGGCACCGGAAGACCCAGGTGGCGCCGACGGCGAACTGGTGGGCGGTGCCGACGGTGTGGCGGGCGCTGACGATGCACGGTCATCGTCACGCCCGCGGCGGCTGAAGAGTTTGAACATGGTGTCGGGTCGGTCGGATCGATCAGATCAATGGGCGGCGCGCGGCAGGCGCGCACCGATCAGGACGCCGACCGTGGGGAGGCCGGCCGGCGTCCATCGCCGGGGCGGCTTACGGAGTTGCCGGAGCCGGGGCCGGCGCGTTACCGCCAGCCGGCACCTTTTCGCCGATCATCGTGCCGTCGGTCGGCGTGGCGGGCAGCGGCTTGACGTCGTTCTCCTTGCCCTTGACGACCACCGGCTTGGTTGCCGCGTCAGTCAAGAACTCCATCACGCGCATCAACGCTTCCGGCGGGTTCTGACGCTTGACCTGGGTGTGGAAGGAGTACTTGGCACGCGTGTCGGTGCTACGCGTCTGCTCGGACTTGTGCGAGGCGCGGCCCGAAACCGACACGCTGAACGGGCCCCAGCCGAGCTTGGCCTGGAACGACCCTTCCGCCTCGGTGCTGGACGACGATTTCTCCGACTGCGAAATCTCCAGCTCGAAGTCGATCGTGCCTTCCTCGATGGCGATCACCGGATGCACGACCGCGCACAGCAACGGAATGCGCATCGTCTTCTGGATCGTGCCTTGCGACACCCCCTTCTCGTCGACGATGGTTTCGTCGTAGTCAAATTGCACGGCAACGGCTTTGCCGTTCTGAATACAGACCTGCAGCAGAAAATCCGCATAGGATTTTGCCGCCGAGGTTTGCGCTGCGATCATTGCCTGCAGCGGCGCAGAGATCATCTTGTCGATTGGCAGCGCATTGATAACCGACCCGATAAGTCCGTTGTCCATTTAAAACTCCTCACATTGAATTATTTGGGCGCACAGGTTTGTGTGCCCGAATCCAAAGTAAGCGTTTTTCCTGCGGGGCTCGATGCCTCGAAAGTCCCAGCCAAGGCCACGGAACAGCGGCCCAGTACGTATCGACTTGCTGCCCGTGACTTTCGGCACTGAACTTCCGTTTCAATGCAACCGGATCGATCCCGCCCTACAAAACAATCGGTTTCGCCGAAAATAATTAACTGAAGTACGAGGGGTCGATGAATATTCTGGTAATCGATAGCTTGCCGCTTTTTGCGGCAGGTGTGTCTAATGTATTGAATGCACTCGACGCACAGGGTGTGTTTATCGATACGCACTACACGGCGCAAATCGGACCGGCTTGCAGGCAAGCCGAGCCCAGCGCCGTGGTGATGGAATGGAGCGCACAGGACGACGACGCACGGCAGCGCCTGTCGGAGTTGAAAGCGGTGTTGCCGGAAGTGCCTGTGTTGCTGACGGTACAAGCTGTGGGCCGCCACGTGGTCGGCGACGCGCTGCGCTTTGGCGCGGCCGGCGTGGTTGACCGGCAGGCAACGGCCGATGTTCTGCTCGAAGCCCTGCAGCGCATTACCTCGGGCGCGGTCTACTTGCCGCCCATCAGCAATCTCTATCCCGACGATCCGCGCCAGAGCCCGGGAGAAAGCCCAGCCGAACTCTGGCGCCGGCTCACGCCGCGGCAGCATGAGGTGCTGCAACTGCTTGCAGAAGGCAAATCCAACAAGCAGATCTGTCGCGTGCTCAACGTGGCTGAGGGCACGATCAAGAACCATCTGTACGCGCTGTTCCGGCAGATTGGCGTCAACAACCGGACCGAGGCCGCGCTCTGGCTCTCGCGCTGCAAGGCAAGCCTCGTCCGCTTGCAGATGTGTGCGATGTAGCACCGCACGCCACCACTCGCCCGTAGCCTCCGGCAGCCTTGCCGGACGTTACGGGCCAGCGAGGTCGCCACCCATGAAAACACTGAGCCGGTCATTGCATTCACGCAACCACGCCATACACTGGTTGCAAGGCGGCGCACGGTGCATCGCCGTTTTTTCATGGAGGCCGCCCATGGAAAGCATCGAATTCCACACCAGCCCGCCACGCTACTGCGCCGCGGATCTCACCCTCACGTGCACCGCCAGCGTCGACGGCATCCCGGCCTGCTATGCGGTGACGGCTGAAGCGCTCGAAGAGCATTTCGGCGCCCGCTCGTGGCGGCAGGAAGATCTGCTCCAAGCCATGGAATCGCACCGCGGCACCATTGAAGACATGGCGCGCTCACTCTTCAAGCTGACGGACTCGCACAACATCGTGCTGCGTAGCGGCCATTTCCGCTTCGGCATGTAGCTGCGCCGTGAGCAGCATGGTCGACATCCGCGCCTGCCGTGGATAAGAAGAAAGCCAGCGCGAGGCTGGCCTTGTGGAAACGGACGGGTGCTAGTCAGGCCTGCACTCGTGCTTCATCTCGCGGCGCCCATCTTCGTAGACCACCTCCAGCCGGCACGTGAAGCCCCACAGGCGTACGACGTGGCGCAGCATCTCTTCGTAGTTCGACCCGAGCGGGCGACGGCTGCTCTGCAAGTGGCGCAGCGTCAATGAGCGATCTCCACCCACGTCGACGTTGGTCACCTGGATGTTGGGCTCGATGTTCGACAAGTCATACTGCCCTGCCAACAACTCTCGGATCTTGCGATAGCCATCCTCGTCGTGGATGGCGGTGACGCGCAGCTTGGCATCGCGGTCGTCATCGAGCACGGAGAACAGCTTCAACTCACGGATCACGCGCGGCGAGAGGAATTGCAAGAGGAAGCTCTCGTCCTTGAAGTTGCGCATGGCGAAGTCGAGCGTCTTCTGCCAATCGCTGCCCGCGATTTCGGGCGCCCAGCGGTAGTCTTCCTCTTCCGGCGATTCACAGATGCGCCGAATGTCCTGGAACATCAGAAAGCCCAGCGTGTACGGGTTCAGGCCGCTGTAATACGGGCTGTTGAATGGCGGCTGATAGATCACGTTGGTGTGGGCCTGCAGCAGCTCGAGCATGAAGGCGTCGTTGACGAGTTTTTCGTCGTACAGCTTGTGCAGGATGGTGTAGTGCCAGAACGTCGCCCAGCCTTCATTCATCACCTTGGTCTGCCGCTGCGGATAGAAGTACTGCGCGATCTTGCGCACGATGCGCACGATTTCTCGTTGCCATGGCTGCAACTTGGGCGCGTTCTTCTCGATGAAGTACAGCAGGTTCTCTTCCGGTTCCGGCGGGAATTGCGGATCGGGTTCCGGTATGTCGTCGGCCGTTGCGAGCGCGCGAGCGCGGTGCGTCGGCAGCGTGCGCCACAGGTCGTTCACCTGCGCTTCCAGGTATTTCTCCCGCTCCGCCTGGCGCGCCTGCTCTTCGTTGATCGACAGCTTCTTCGGCCGCCGATAACGATCGACCCCGTAGTTCTGCAATGCGTGGCAGGAGTCGAGCAGCAGTTCCACCTCCTGCTCGCCGTAGCGCTGCTCGCATTCGGCCACGTAGTTCTTGGCGAAAAGCAGGTAATCGACGATCGCGTCGGCGTTCGTCCACGTGCGGAACAGGTAATTGCCCTTGAAGAAGGAGTTGTGGCCATAGCAGGCATGTGCGATCGTCAGCGCCTGCATCGGCATCGTGTTCTCCTCCATCAGGTAGGCGATGCAGGGGTTCGAATTGATGACGATCTCGTAAGCCAGCCCCATGAGGCCGCGCTGGTAGCCGCGTTCGGACGCCAGGAAGTGCTTGCCGTATGACCAATGGTTGTAGCCCAGCGGCAAGCCGGACGACGCGTAGGCATCGAGCATCTGCTCGGCGGTAATGATTTCGATCTGGTTCGGATAGGTGTCCAGGCCGAAGTCTGCGGCAATCTGGGCGATGCTTTGGTCGTAGCGCCTGATCAGCTCGAAGGTCCACTCCGAGCCCGTAGATAGATAGGCCATGCTCGTTCCCGTTTGTCGATCACTCAGGGTCACAGGTGGCGTGCTCACCATGGCACCCGCTGCCACTGGACGGCGGCAGCGCCCGGCTGGGAGCAACCTGTTGCTGCAGATCAGCGATCAGGCGGCGCGCTTCTGAAACAGCTCGTGCAACACCGGATAGATTTCGTCCGCTTTGAGAATGCGCTGCATCGCGAAGTTGTCGTGCCCAGCCTTCAACGTAAGATACTCCTCCCACAGGTTCTGGGGCTCCGTCGAGACCACCTCAACATAGGCGTAATACTGCGTCAACGGCAGGATCGTTTCACGCAGCAGCTTCGCGCACAGCTCAGAATCGCCCGCCCAGTTGTCACCATCCGAAGCCTGCGCACAATAGATGTTCCATTGGCTTGGCGAATAGCGCTCCTGCATCACTTCCGCCATCAGCTTGAGTGCGCTCGACACAACAGTGCCACCCGACTCGCGTGAGTGGAAGAAGTCCTCTTCGTCCACCTCCTTGGCCACGGTGTGGTGACGGATGAAGACGACGTCGATGCGTTCGTAGTTCCGCTTCAGGAACAGGTAGAGCAGCATGAAGAAGCGCTTGGCCAAGTCCTTGCGCGATTCGTCCATCGAGCCGGACACGTCCATCACGCAAAACATCACCGCCTGCGCCTGCGGGCGCTTGCGCAATACGCGGTTGTTGTAGCGCAGGTCGAGCTTCTCGATGAACGGCACGCGATCCAGGCAGGAGCGCAGATGGCGCATCTCCTTCATCAGCTCTTGCGCGCGCACGCTGTAAGGGCCGTCGTTTTCCAGTTCTTCGTTGTACTCGCGTTCCAACTCGTGCAGACGACGCTGATACGGGCTGGACAACGCGATACGGCGACCGAGCGAGCTGCGCATCGTACGCAGAATCGACAGGTTGGACGGCGTGCCATCGAGCGAGAAACCCGCGCGCACCTTGCGCACCTCCGCGATCTTGGCCAGGCTGCGCTTGGCAAGATCGGGCAACGCCATGTCTTCGAAGAAGAAGTTGAGAAAGTCCTCGCGCGAGAGCGTGAAGATGAAATCGTCTTCGCCCTCGCCCGAGTCGCTGGCCTGGGAGCCGGAACCGCCGCTGCCCTGCTGCGGGCGGTCGAAGCTGTCGCCGCGAATGAACTCCTTGTTACCCGGGTGGACGCCTTCGCGGCGTCCGCCCGAGCCGTGGTGGAACATGGGCTCCGAGATGTCCTTGACGGGAATGGACACCTGCCCGCTCTGCTCGATGTCCATGATCTTGCGGCCCGTCACGGCCTTGGCCACCGCGCGGCGGATCTGGTCTCGGTAACGCTTGATGAAGCGTTGCTTGTTGACGGTGCTCTTGCCGCCACCGTTCTCCCGCCGATCAATGATCGTGCCCATGTAACTGCCCTCGATTGGAAGTTCGCTGGGGTGTCCTTGCCCTCTCCTGACCTCCTTAAGATGATTTCCTGACGCGCAGGTACCACTCCACCAGCAAGCGGACCTGCTTCTGGGTATAGCCCTTCTCCACCATGCGGTTGACGAAGTTTTCGTGCTTCTCCTTGTCGTCATGCGACGACTTGGCATTGAACGAAATGACCGGCAGGAGGTCCTCCGTGGTCGAGAACATCCGCTTCTCGATCACCGCACGCAACTTCTCGTAGCTGGTCCAGACCGGGTTCTTGCCTCCGTTCTTGGCCCGCGCACGCAGCACGAAATTGACGATCTCGTTGCGGAAGTCCTTCGGATTGGAAATGCCCGCGGGTTTTTCCACCTTCTCCAACTCGTCATTCAACGCGCTGCGATCGAGAATTTCGCCCGTGTTCGGATCGCGATATTCCTGATCCTGGATCCAGAGGTCGGCGAACACCACGTAGCGGTCGAAGATGTTTTGCCCGTACTCCGAATACGACTCCAGATACGAGGTCTGAATCTCCTTGCCGATGAACTCCACGTACGGCGACGTGAGGTATTCCTTGATGTAAGACATCAGCTTGGACTCTGTCTCCGGCGGGAACTGCTCGCGCTCGATCTGCTGCTCGAGCACGTACAGCAGATGCACCGGGTTAGCCGCCACCTCCGTCCCATCGAAGTTGAAGACCTTCGAGAGCACCTTGAAGGCAAAGCGCGTCGACAAGCCAGTCATGCCCTCGTCGATGCCGGCAAAGTCGCGGTACTCCTGGTACGACTTTGCCTTCGGGTCGACGTCCTTCAGGCTCTCGCCGTCATACACGCGCATCTTCGAGAAGATGTTGGAATTCTCGGGCTCCTTGATGCGCGTGAGCACCGCGAACTGCGCCATCATCTTTAGCGTGTTTGGCGCACAGGGCGCTGCGGCCAGCGAGCTGTTACGCAGTAGCTTGTCGTAGATCTTCACCTCATCCGACACGCGCAGGCAGTACGGCACCTTGACGATGTAGATGCGATCCAGGAAGGCCTCGTTGTTGCGGTCGGACTTGAAGCTTTGCCACTCCGCCTCGTTCGAGTGCGCCAGGATGACACCATCGAAGGGGATCGCACCAAACCCTTCCGTGCCCTTGTAGTTGCCTTCCTGCGTGGCCGTCAGCAGCGGGTGCAAGACCTTGATCGGCGCCTTGAACATCTCGACGAACTCGAGCAAGCCACGGTTGGCCAGGCACAGCCCGCCCGAATACGAATACGCATCCGGATCGTCCTGCGGATAGTCCTCCAGCTTGCGGATGTCGACCTTGCCGACCAGCGACGAAATATCCTGATTGTTTTCGTCGCCCGGCTCTGTCTTGGAGATCGCAATCTGCGACAGCACCGACGGGTGAAGCTTCACCACCCGGAAACGCGTGATATCGCCATTGAACTCGTGCAGCCGCTTGACGGCCCACGGCGAAGCGATCGAGTTCAGATAGCGCCTCGGGATACCGTAGTCTTCCTCCAGAATCTTGCCGTCTTCCTCAGGCGAGAACAGCCCGAGCGGGGACTCGTGAATCGGCGAGCCCTTCAGGGCGTAGATGGGGATCTGCTCCATCAACGACTTCAACTTCTCGGCAAGCGAGGATTTGCCGCCGCCCGGAGGTCCGAGCAGGTAAAGGATCTGTTTGCGTTCCTCAAGGCCCTGCGCGGCATGTTTGAAGAAGGAGACGATCTGCTCGATCGTGTCCTCCATGCCATAGAACTCCCGGAAGGCCGGGTAGATCTTGATGACCTTGTTGAAAAACAATCGCGACAGCCGAGGATCGTGGTGGGTGTCCACCAGTTCGGGTTGACCGATTGCGGTGAGCATGCGCTCAGCGGCGGTCGCATAGGCGGTCGAGTCTTTCTTACAGATGTCCAGGTACTCCTGGATGCTGTACTCGTCCTCTTTGCGAGCTTCAAAACGCGTTGCGTAGTGGCGGAAAATATCCATATCTCCCCCGTAGATTTCTTCCCTACTCCACACCAACAAGCGAGAGCCAGGCTAGTTCTTGCGTGCGTTGCTGATTCCACTGTAGACGAATCACCGATGATCACAAGAACGGTTGATGGCCCCGAACGGTGCACAACCAATCGCGATTGCGTTAGCGCTCGGCAGCATCAAGTGCTAAATGGACCTTGCTCGATGCATCAGCACACGCACCCCACGACGATCGGCTACCCCGAGCGCAGCAGAAAGCGTACCCATGCCGCCTTCCCGCGCTCGCAGGTTGGTACGTAACCGATCTGCGCGAGTTCCCGCGCGCACGCTGAATACAGGAGGGGGATATCCCTGCATTTCAGTGCGCCGCCAACTGTGATACCGCCGTACTGCGCATGGCGCGCACCCGCGGCGCTACGTTTGTAGCGGCAGCCTTTCTTGCGGTGACGCAACAACCCAGTGTGCAAAGCACGGGACGATATGCGTTTTATCGCCGGGCAGGCGCCCACAGCTCCTGGAGGAACGACCAAACAGATCGACCGAAGGTGTCTCTTTTTTACGCCAGAGGGAAGTTTTGCCGGACGCGATGAAGACGCTGTCCGAAAAGCCCGCACGGATGACGCGGACAAAGAAGCGACTTCTCGTCAGTTTGGTGCGTGGTGCAGGGATCGAACCCTGTAACTCAGTCGTGTGAAACGAAAATCAGCCCTTCCTAACGCCGCCTCGCCTAGACGGCGCCTCGATCCTATCTCTCAGTCGCGAGTACCGATCCCGCCACTTTTCCGCCGACGGAAGCGACCGAACACATGGCTCACGACACATCATTTCTGCCGGAGCACGCCCCCGTAGCCGAATGCGCCGCGCATCGGCCCCCACTGCGCTACGCCATCCCCGAAACGCGCTTGATTTCTTCGGTCACGATTGCAATCAACGCCTCGGTTGCCGTGCTTAACGGCCGCTGAGGATGGCTGACGCAGACCAGATGCCGCACGATGCGCGGCGCAACAATGGTATGCATGCGCAGCCGTCCCTCTTCCACGGCACGCTGCACCACGATGCGCGGCAACACAGTGGCGAAACGCGTAGCTTCAACGAACTGCACGATGGTCCCAAGGATGTCAATTTCGAACTTTGGCGCCAGCGTGACGTCGTGCGCCTGCGTGGCAGTATCCAATACCACGCGTAGGCCGTGCGACTTCGTCGGTAACACAAGCTCCAGTCCAGGCAGCTTCGCCATTTCCACCGATTCCGGCAATTCAGGGCCATTTGCGACGCTCGTCACTAGCACCATCTCTTCGTCATGCAGCGACTGCACCTGCAGCGCCAGCCGACCACGTTGGCGATGGACCACCGCTGCATCAAGCTGGCCAGCGGAAACAAGGTTGATCAGTGCCGTGCTGAAGCCATCTGCCACAGACACCTCTACATTCGGATAGCTCGCGTTAAAGCGTGCCAGGGCTCCGACCAGCACGCTCTCTGTCTCGGAAGCCACCATGCCGATCGTGATGCGGCCGGCCATATGCTCCTCGCGCTGCATCATCTGCTGCCGGGCACTCGCGAGATCGCGCACGATCGGCAGAAACAGTCGGTGCATCATCCGGCCAGCGGCAGTTGGCGCCATACCGTGCGGGATGCGTTCAAAAAGCTTCTGTCCGAACTCATCCTCGAGCTTGGCTATCTGCATGCTCAGGGCCGGCTGCACGATATTCAACCGCTTGGCTGCCCGCGTGACAGAGCCTTCTTCGAAAAGCGCGATGAAGTACTGAATTTGCTTGAGATCCATATTCGGATGGGTATGAACGGTACCGTGTGGCGGCATCAATCTTTGCGGTCCCTGCGACGATGGTCATGGCACCCCATGCCATCAATTATGAGACACAGCGGTTCCATCCCCGTCGGCGCCCGTGCTGGAAGTGCGCGAAAGCAGGTATCAGAATAAATTATTTTGTTGATCACAAAATAGTATTAGAACTTATATCTTGCTCTCACTAATCTGCGATGCACGTTACGCGGTCGCGCCGATCCTCCGGCGCAATCCCGACGCGTACAACGGAGTCGCAAATGAAGAGATTCGATGCTGGCGAGACGACCGGCACGGCGCAGGAGACACAGCAGACAACGGGGCAGCCCTACGTCGGCCGCCCGATGCAGCGCGTCGAAGATGCAGCCATCCTTACGGGCCGCGGTCGCTATGCCGACGACCTCGGCGTAAAGCCCGGCACCCTCCACGCCGCCATACTTCGCTCGCCACACGCGCACGCCGAACTCGGTGTGATTGACTTCGCCGCCGCGCTGAAGGCGCCGGGGGTTCGCGCGGTGCTGACCGGGGCCGACCTGCCAGCCTGGTCCAAGCCCTTCGTGGTGGGCGTCAAAGCGCCGATGGAGCAATGGGCACTGGCAATGGACCGCGTGCGATACGTCGGTGAGCCAGTCGCCGTGGTCGTGGCTGAGAGCCGTGCCTTGGCCGAGGACGCACTCGACCTTGTGCGGGTGGATTACCGTGTGCTGCCACCCGTGGTGTCAATCGAAGCCGCAATAGCCGACGCCGCGCCCCAACTGCACAGCGGCCTGGGTAGCAACGTCGCCAGCGATCGTCATTTCCGCTACGGTGACCCGGAGGCGGCGTTTGCCACCGCACCGCATCGCGTTTCGCTGACTGCGCACTACCCGCGCAACACATGTACGCCCATCGAGTGCGGCGTGGTCATTGCCGAGCATCTGCCGGGTAACGAGGGCTACCAGGTCACCTCGAACTTCATGGGGCCGTTCTCGCTGCACGCCGTGATGGCGATGGCCCTGCAGGTGTCGGCCAACCATCTCCGCCACATCGCTCCCCGCGATTCCGGGGGCAGCTTCGGCGTGAAGCAGGCCGTATTCCCCTACGTGGTCTTGATGTGCCTCGCCTCGCGCAAGGCCGGCGCGCCAGTGAAATGGGTGGAGGACAGACTCGAACACCTGAGTGCATCGACCTCGGCCACCGCGCGGCTGTCCACCATCGAAGCTGCCGTCGAAGCGGATGGCCGGATCGTCGCTCTTGATTACGATCAGCTCGAAGACTGCGGTGGCTACCTGCGCGCGCCGGAGCCCGCGACCTTCTACCGGATGCACGGTGTACTGACGGGCGCTTACGCGATTCCCAACCTGCGCGTGCGCAACCGCGTTGTGCTAACCAACAAGACGCCCACCGGCCTCGTACGCGGCTTCGGCGGACCGCAGGTGTATTTCGCGCTTGAGCGGCTCGTGCAGCGGATCTCGATCGAACTCAACCTCGATCCGCTCGACGTCTACCGCCGTAACTTCGTTCCGACCAACGCCTTTCCCTATCGCGCTGCAGCCGGCGCGCTGCTCGATTCCGGCAACTACCAACTGGCGATGTCTCGCGCGCTGGAAACAGGCGCCTACGACGAACTGAAGCGCCGCCGTGACATCGCGCGGGCCGAAGGGCGGCTCTACGGCATCGGCTTTGCGGCGATTGTCGAGCCCTCGGTATCGAACATGGGCTACATCACGACGGCCACGCCGGCCGAGGCACGCCGCAAGGCCGGTCCGAAGAACGGCGCCATTGCAAGCGCCACGGTCAGTGTCGACCTGCTAGGCGGTGTGGTGGTGACGATTGCGTCCACGCCCGCCGGGCAGGGCCATATGACTGTCTGTGCGCAGGTCGTGGCCGACGTGCTTGGCATCGACCCGGCCGAGGTCATCGTCAATGTCGAATTCGATACCCACAAAGACGCATGGTCGGTGGCCGCCGGCAATTATTCCAGCCGGTTTGCGGGAGCCGTGGCAGGCACCGTCCATCTGGCCGCAACACGCGTTCGCGACAAGCTGGCGCGCATCGTGGCCTCGCATCTCGACTGCGATCCAGCCGAACTGATCTTCGCCGAGGGGCGCATCACGCGCAGAGATGCCCCCGAGACTGCCATGGTGTTTGCCCGCGCTGCGAGCAATGCGCCGCACTGGTCGCCGCAATTGCTGCCTGCCGGTGAGGAACCGGGCCTGCGCGAAACCGTGTTCTGGTCACCGCCCAACCTTGACGCACCGGACGAGCAGGACCGTATCAACACGTCCGCATGCTATGGCTTCGCGTTCGACCTGTGCGGCCTGGAAATCGACCGTGCCACCGGGCGCGTGCGCATTGACCGCTACGTGACAGCGCACGACGCCGGCAAGCTGCTCAACCCTGCGCTCGCCGACGGCCAGATTCGCGGCGCGTTCGCACAAGGGCTGGGCGCAGCGCTGATGGAGGAGTTCCGCTACGGCCCCGATGGCAGCTTCCAGTCCGGCACGTTGGCGGACTACCTGTTGCCCACAACGTGCGAGGTGCCCGATCCGATCATCGTGCATCTGGAGACACCGAGTCCGTTCACGCCGCTCGGGGCCAAGGGGCTCGGCGAAGGCAACAACATGAGCACGCCGCCATGTATCGCCAACGCTGTAGCCGACGCCCTCGGAGTGCGGGATATCCGGTTGCCTCTGACGCCAGCCAAGGTCATGGCGATGATCGGTCTCGAAGACCCCCCGCCATCGCGCCTCGAACTGGCGGAAACGGCAACGGCTGCCGCCACCGGAGGCAAAGAAAGGTCCAAGGGCGCAAAGGCTCTGAGTGCACGCGGAACGGTTGATTTGGATGCACCGCCCGAGGCCGTATTCGCTGTCCTACTCGACCCGCAAGCCCTGGCCCAGGTCGTACCTGGTTGCCACGTGTTGGAGCCGATCGGAGACAACCGCTACCGCGCCGACGTGACCGTAGGGGTGGGCATGATCAAAGCGCGCTACGAAGCCGAGATTGCGCTGTCCGACCTGGAACCCCCGCACCGGCTGCGACTGTCGGGGGCCGGCCTGTCGTCGCTTGGCAGCGCACGTGGCTCGGGCATGGTCGAGCTGGCGCCGCACGAGGGTGGCACTCGTCTCACGTACGACTATGAGGCCGAGGTATCCGGCAAGGTCGCAGCGGTCGGCGGCCGCATGCTTGAAGGCGCGGCCAAGGTGGTGCTGCGCCAGTTGTTTGAATCCCTGGGCCGGCAAGCGGGCGGCAAGCCAGTACGCAAACCAGGTTGGATCGCGCGGCTGCTCGCGCTTTTTGGAGCACGACGATGAAACCCCCCGCCTTTGACTATCTGCGCGCAGAGTCCACGCAGCACGCGCTGGAAGCGCTCGCCCATGCAGGTGAAGACGCCCGTGTACTCGCCGGAGGCCAGTCGCTGATGGCCGTGCTGAACATGCGCCTCGCGCAGCCACAACTGCTGGTCGATATCTCTCGCACGCATGATCTGAACGCCGTGCGAGTCGAAGACGGCCACCTGGAAGTAAGCGCTGCGGCCACACAGGGCATCGTGGAGTGGCGTCCGTCGCTCGCCAACGAGGTGCCGCTGCTGGCGCTGGCTTTCCCGCACATCTCGCATTTCCAGATTCGCAACCGCGGCACGGTGTGCGGCTCCATTGCCCACGCCGACCCGAGCGCCGAGCTGCCACTGGTGCTCACTGCGCTCGACGGACAAGTGGTGCTGCGTTCGCTGCGCCGCCGCCGCGTGATGCAGGCCACCGATTTCTTTCAGGGAATGCTGATGACCGCGCGCGAGCCTGACGAGCTGGTGGAAGCCGTGCGCTTCCCGTTGCGGCAGCCCGGTGCGCGCTACGGCTTCACTGAGTTCTCGGCCCGCCATGGCGACTTTGCCCTGGTGGCGTGCGCGGCCATCGTCACCGACGATGCCATCGCCCTTGCCGTGGGCGGAGTAGCAGACCGGCCGGTGCTCGAGCGTTGGCCGCGCCTGCAAGGCAAGGCACTTACGGAGGCCATCAACGATTTCAGTTGGAAATTGGGCGCGCAAGACGACGCCCATGTCAGCGCGCAGTACCGCCGCCACCTCGTGCGGCAACTGGGCATGCGCGCAATCGAGGAGGCAAGATGAGTAAAACCAAGAAAGGCGGCGCGCCATCCAGTGCGCTTTCTGTGATGCGGCGACAGGAGCACCACCGCATCGCCCTGACATTGAACGGCAGCGCGCGTACCGGCCTGTGTGCGCCGCGCGAGTTGCTATCCGACTTCCTGCGCCATGAGCTCGGCGCCACCGGCACCCACGTTGGTTGTGAGCATGGCGTATGCGGTGCGTGCACGGTGCGTGTGGACGGCGTGGCTTCCCGCTCCTGCCTGATGCTGGCCGTGCAGGCGGACGGTCGTGCAGTCGACACCGTCGAAGGCCTCGCCACGCACGAAGGTTTGAGCGATTTACAGGAGGCTTTCCGCCGCCATCACGCCCTGCAATGCGGCTTCTGCACGGCAGGCATCCTGATGTCGTGCGCAGACTATCTGGAGCGCGTGCCCGAGCCGACTGAGGCGCAAGTGCGCGAGATGTTGTCCGGCCATCTGTGCCGCTGTACCGGCTACACACCGATCGTTGCCGCCGTCCTTGACGTCGCCTCCAGCCGCGCAGGGGCACGCCCGATTTCAGCGCCGGTTTCCGAGGAGACCAGCAATGCTTGATCTCGGCCGCACATTCCTGCAGAGCGTGGAGCGCAGCCCCCACGCTCTCGCCATAGTCGACGGGGACCTGAAACTATCCTATGCGCAATGGCTGACGCGCATCCAGAGCGTGGCCGCAGGCCTGCTTGACCTTGGCCTGCGCCCTGGCGAACGCCTGCTTGCCATCCTGCAGAACCGCTGGGAGATGGCGACCCTTCACTGGGCTTGCCAGTTCACCGGGATCGTCATCGTCCCGCTGAATTGGCGCGCCAAGCCAGACGAGCTCGACTATTGCGTACGTGACGCAGACGCAAAAGCACTGATCTTCGAGCCAGTCAGTGCAGACGCCGTTCTCGGCAGTCCCGCCGCGATGAAAATCCTCCGCATCGCACTGGACGGCGCACCACACTCTTCGCTGTCATTTGACACCCTGATGGGCGCCGCGCCGCGGCCAGACAGCGTCCTGCCCGAAGCTGATGACGTCTCGCTCATGTTGTACACCTCGGGCACAACTGGACGGCCAAAGGGCGTGCCCCGCCGCCACAGGCAGGAGCGCGCTGCTGCGTTGGCGCACGTCGCTCAGAACCTGTACCGGCGAGGCGAGCGTACGCTCGGGGTGATGCCGCTGTATCACACGATGGGCGTGCGCTCCTTGCTGGCGATGGCACTGGTGGACGGTCTTTTCGTCTGCGTGCGGCGCTGGAGTCCGTCTCAGACGCTGCAAGCTATCGCTGATCATCGCGTGAGCTGTCTCTACCTCGTCCCCACGCTCTACCACGACCTGCTGGCCGATCCGGGCTTTGACGCGTTACGCGTGCGCTCAGTCACCAAGCTCGGCTTCGCCGGTGCCGCCATGAATGATGGTCTGCTGAAGCGGCTGGAGCAGGCGTTCCACCCAGAGCTGTTCGTTAACCACTACGGCTCGTCCGAGGTCTACACGTTCAGTGTCGAACAGCGCGCGGCGGGCAAGCCTGGCAGCGCGGGTCGCGCTGGGTTCAATACACGACTGCGCCTAGTCCGCTTGGACACCAACTCGCCGGATGCGGTGGTGGCCCCTGGCGAAGAAGGGCAGATCATCGTCGAACTGCGCGGCGACGAAGCCTTTGAGGGGTACTGGAATCGCGACGATGCCAACGCGAAGTCCCTGCGCCAGGGCTGGTACTTCACCGGTGACACCGGCTACTTCGACGCAGAGGGGGATCTATTCGTCAGTGGCCGCGTGGACGACATGATCATCAGCGGAGGCGAGAACATCTCGCCTGCTGATATCGAGTCGGTCCTCTCCCTGCACCCTGCCGTGGATGAGGTCGCCGTAGCCGGTTTGCCGGACCCGCGCTGGGGCCAAAAAGTCGTCGCTTTCGTCAAGCCGCACGACGACGTAGATGCCAACACACTGGATGCCTATTGCCGCGACTCCGAACTGGCCAATTTCAAGCGCCCGCGCGACTACGTATTCGTAGCCGATATCCCAAAGTCACCGGTCGGCAAGATCCTGCGCCGCAAGCTGTCGGAGGGTGAATACACCGCTCTCCCCAGCCCTTCTTCCCACGATCTGAACAAGGAGTAACCACATGGATATGACCCAGGCCTTTGCATTGGCCCATCCCGATCAGCAACGACTTCAGGATCTTGACGGCTTTTTCGTTGAGATCGACCCGACACGCGAACGCGCGGACATCGTGTTGCACCGCCCGCCATACAACGTGATTTCAATGGCCGCCCGCGACCAGCTGCGCGCAGTGTTTGAGGCACTGGACGCCGACGACCGCGTGCGCGTCATCGTTGTGCGTGCATTGGGCGCGCATTTTTCCAGCGGCGGCGATATCAAGGGCTTCCTGGAAGCCTCGCCCGAGCATGTTTCCAAGCTGGCGTGGAACGTGGCCGCACCGGCACGCTGCAGCAAACCCGTCATCGCAGCAAACCAAGGTTACTGCTTTGGCGTGGGCTTTGAACTGTCGCTGGCGTGCGACTTCCGCATCGCCACCCATACGACGGAATACGCGCTACCGGAGCAAAAGCTCGGGCAGATTCCGGGCTCTGGTGGCTCAGCGCGGCTGCAAAAGATGGTGGGCGTGGGCCGCACCAAAGACATCGTAATGCGCTCGCGCCGCATTCCTGGCCTCCAAGCGTACGACTGGGGTATCGCCGTGGACTGCGTCGCCGACAGCGACCTGACAGCCGCTACTGACGCGCTGGTCGACGAGTTGCGCGCCTTCTCCCCTCTGGCTCAGCGCACCGCGAAAAAGCTGCTGAACGACACAGAGGACGCTCCTCTGTCGATCGCTATCGAGCTGGAGGGGCACTGCTATAGCCGCCTTCGCAGCTCAGACGATTTCCGCGAGGGCGTAGAGGCATTCCATGGAAAGCGTAAGCCCGTATTTCGCGGCAGCTGACCGGATGGGCGGGCGGATCTGAACCGTCTGCCAAGCAAAGTGAGAAGAACGGATCGCGATGCTCATCGTGGCTTCTAAGGGCACCGTAGGTTCAGAAAACAATAGGAGACGACAATGGAAATGCTAGCTAACGATAAAGCGCCGCCCGATGGCGTGGGGAGCATCGCACCACCGGCTATGAGCAACCGGCAGGTGCTGGGGGCAGTCACGGCTTCATGCATGGGATGGGCACTCGATCTGTTCGACTTGTTCATCCTGCTGTTCGTAGCGCCGGTGATTGGAAAACTTTTCTTCCCGTCCGAGCATGCCATGCTGTCGCTGGCAGCGGTGTATGCATCGTTTGCGGTAACGTTACTGATGCGACCGCTAGGGTCGGCAATCTTCGGTTCCTATGCGGACCAGCGAGGGCGCAAGGGCGCGATGGTGGTGGCCGTAACCGGCGTCGGCATGTCGACGGCTGCCTTTGGGCTACTGCCGACGGTCGGCCAGGTCGGCCTTTTTGCTCCGGCACTGTTTATCTTGCTACGGCTGGTACAGGGGATCTTCGTCGGCGGCGTGGTGGCGTCGACGCACACCATTGGCACGGAGTCTGTCCCGCCTTCGTGGCGCGGCGCAGTGTCGGGGCTGGTGGGCGGTGGCGGTGCAGGCATCGGCGCACTGCTGGCATCAATCACGTATTTGACTGTCACAATGCTGTTTCCTGGCGACGCTTTTGAGACCTGGGGGTGGCGCTGCATGTTCTTTGCCGGCATCGTCAGCTCTGTGCTCGGGCTAGTCATTTTCAACTCGCTGGAAGAGTCTCCACTGTGGAAACAACTCCAGGCCACCAAGACACACGCGAAACTAGAGGCACATCCGATACGGACGCTCTTCTCACGGGAGTATCGCGGAATCCTGCTGGTCAACATACTGCTGACCATAGGCGGCGGCAGTGCTTACTATTTGACGTCCGGCTATCTACCGACATTCCTGAAGGTAGTGATGAAAGTCCCGGCCGGAGAGTCCGCCGCATTGCTAATGGTCAGCAGTCTGGCCGTGATCGTTGCCTCGGTAGCGGCCGGCCACCTCAGCTCGCTGGTAGGGCGCAAGCGCTCGTTCCTGCTGATTGGAGCGACCGCACTGGTACTGATGCCTCTGCTCTACCAATGGTTACCCGCCGCCTCGACCATGACGGCGAGGTTCGTTTATACCGCCTCGCTCAGCATGCTGGGATGCGCGGGATTTGCTCCGATTCTAATCTTCCTGAACGAGCGATTTCCCACAAGCATTCGTGCCTCTGGAACAGGACTCTCGTGGAATATCGGTTTCGCAATCGGCGGCATGATGCCGACACTGGCATCGCTGATCGCGCGCACACCAGCAGATCTTCCGCATGTTCTTGGCGTCACCATCGGCGCAGTGACATTGCTGTATCTGGCCGGCGCACTCATCGTGCCAGAGACCACCGGTCGGCTCGGTGATAGCTAGCAGTAGTCTCGGCCGCATTCAGCATGCGGCATGGCTGTCAGCGGGTTTTTCTTCGCATCGCCAGCCAAATGGCGATCTCGATATAGAGCAATGCTCCGACCACTCAGCGCGAAGACTTTCAGCGCAGCGTTCAGGTCGGAGCGCAGCCTCCAAATAAGGAGGACATCGAGCACAGCGCCCTTCTTGCGAGGAGAGGCCTTATCGTTGTAACGGAGGAGCGAATCGACGAAGGCGTTGCGTTCGGCCTCGCTCCAGTTCGCTTAGAGAGAGGAGCATCTCGCCCCTCTCCGTTTTTGGTGTCGTGCAACTGGACAATTCCGTCGGCAAGATGAACATCGGGCCACCGCAGGGAAAGCAGCTTGCCACGGCGCATTGCGGTTTCGATGACGAAGACGTCGAGCGGGCGGACGTGCTCATTGCGCCAGTCCCCTCCCACGAAGAACCCCTCGGCCACCCCGGTCCATTTCGGACTCAACTTACCGCGCCCAAGCTTCGGCATCGGCATCGGCTTTGGTGTCAAAGGTTCGACTTTGGTTTGGGTAACCCGCTGGACGGATCTCGCCCCGTCAGTAGCGACCGTGCTTCCAGATTTCGGCCATTCCTGCTGCAGACGATTTTTGGTTCTCGTGACGTCTGGGTTGAGTTTCGACTCCGCCTGTTCTCCGCCAAATGGCGAAGTTCGAGGAAATGACGAAGTTCGAGGAATTCCGCAAAAAGAAAAAGGCCCTCGGCATTTGCCTGAGGGCCTTTTAAGCGATTTCTCGCCAGTTTGGTGGGTGGTACAGGGATTGAACCTGTGACCCCTGCCGTGTGAAGGCAGTGCTCTACCGCTGAGCTAACCACCCGAATGCGGTGAAAACGAGATTATGGCGAAAAGGTGCAGCCGTGTAAATACCCTGACCGCACATTTTTTTGATCAGGCAGCCGGCTGCGCAGATTCCACGGGTTCACGCGTCCAAACGGTCTTGCCGCCGCTGGCCTTGTCGATCTCCTTGAGCACGCCGGCGTGCGCTTCGGCCTCCGCTTCGGTCGCCAGCAGCACCGGCAGTTGCAACGCGCTCAGGTCGACGGCAACGGCTTCGGCCGACGCGCCCTCGCCCGACTCCAGCATGTCGATCACCAGCGTGTTCTGGCCGCGCGTCATGGCGAGGTAGACCTCGGCCAGCAGTTCCGCATCCAGCAGTGCGCCGTGCAGCGTACGGTGCGCGTTGCTCACGCCCAGACGGTCGCACAGCGCATCCAGCGAGTTGCGCTTGCCAGGGAACATCTGGCGCGCCTCGCGCAGCGTGTCGATGTGGCCCGAGAGGTGCTCACGGAAGGCTGGCAGGCCCAGGCGCTGGAATTCCATGTCCAGGAAGCCCAAGTCGAACGCGGCGTTGTGGATGATCGCTTCGGCGCCCTGCACGTAGTCGCGGATCTCGTTGACGATCTCGGCGAACTTCGGCTTGTCAGCCACGAACTCGTTGGTGATGCCGTGCACGGCCATCGCGCCCGCGTCGATCTCACGCTCCGGGTTGATGTAGAAGTGCAGGTTCCGGCCGGTCAGGCGGCGGTTGACCATCTCCACGCAACCGATTTCGATCACGCGGTCGCCGGTGGCGGCATTCAGGCCGGTGGTTTCGGTATCGAGAATGATCTGTCGCATCGGGCGCTCCCCTACTCTGACTGGATTACTTGAAGACGACGGTCTTGTGGCCGTTGAGCAGGATGCGGTGTTCCGCATGCCACTTCACGGCGCGGGCCAGCGCCACGCACTCCACGTCGCGGCCGACGGCGGTGAGCTGCTCCGGGTCCATGCTGTGGTCCACGCGCTCGATTTCCTGTTCGATGATCGGGCCTTCGTCCAGGTCGGCCGTCACGTAATGGGCCGTTGCGCCGATCAGCTTCACACCGCGCTCGTGCGCCTGGTAATACGGCTTGGCGCCCTTAAAGCTCGGCAGGAACGAGTGGTGGATGTTGATGGCGCGGCCTTCGAGCTTGCGGCACAGATTGTCGGAAAGAATCTGCATATAGCGCGCGAGCACCACCAGGTCGATCTGCTGCTCCTGCGCGATTTCCCAGATGCGGGCTTCCTGCTGGGCCTTCTGCGCGTCCGTCGCCTGCAGCAAGGGCAGGTGCATGAACGGCACGTCGTACGACGCAGCCAGTTGGTAGAAATCGCGGTGGTTCGAGACGATGGCCGCAATCTCGATCGGAAGTTGGCCGGCGCGGGCACGGAACAGCAGGTCGTTCAGGCAGTGGCCGATCTTCGAGACGAGAATCATCACGCGCGGCTTGGCTGCGGCGTCGAACATGCCCCACTGCATGGAGAAACGTTCGCCGATGGGCGCAAAGCAGTCGCGCAGCGTAGCGAGATCAAGCGGTTGCCCCTGCGGCACAAAATGCACGCGCATGAAGAAACGGCCGGTGAATTCGTCGCCGAACTGGTCCGAATCGAGAATGTTGCAGCCTTGCTCAAACAGCAGGCCCGACACCGCGTGGACGATGCCAGGCTGGTCCGGGCACGACAGGGTAAGAATGAAACCGGAGTGACTCATGAAGCGTTTTATATAGTGTTGCCGGGCGCAAACCCCTGTGGCGCAAGGGCCGAACTCAGGCGCGCAAGGGCGTCGAGTGTAACGAGCGTGGCGTCGACCGTCATCGCGAAGTCCGCCATGATATCAAGCGCAGTGTCGGGACTGGCGCGCAGGTGACCGGCGACCTCCCCGTCCTGATTGACGGGGATGAAGCTGTCCGGCAGCGTCAGGTCGAAGGCGAACAGCGTTTCGCACTGGATGCCTTCGGGCACTTCCCGCAGCACATCCAGCGTGCCGCATGGCACCAGTTGGGCTGCCAGGTCGGCGCCGATGCCCGCCTCTTCCCAGCATTCCTTCTCCAGCGCGCCGCGTGCGTCGAAGCCATGGCCGATGCCGCCGGCGACGAGGTTGTCCCACATGCCGGGGTCGATCGGCTTGGTTTCGGCGCGGCGGGCCAGCCAGAGCGCCGGCGCGCCGCGATCTGCGCCGTCGATCAGGCCGTTCATGTGGACAGCATAGGTGCGGATGCCGAAGAAGCGCGCAGCGGCACGTTCGATCAGCGCCAGCGTGGGCGTGCCCCAGCCGGTGTTGACGGCGAAACGCTCGTCGCGCCAGCCGCGCACGTGGCCGTCTTCAGCCAGGCGCGCAATGACTTCGGCCAGCGCCCCGGTGCGCTCGGCGTCGCTGGCAAGCGTATTCCGCAGATCGACCCGCAGCGTCGACACGTCGAACCAGTGCGGCCAGCGCGCAAGCAGCGACGCGCGCTCACGGCTCAGCCAGCCGACGCGTTGTCCGGCAACCATCCATGGAACGAGCGCCTCAGCATCGAACGCTAGCCGGGCGGCCAGGCCATCCCGTATGCGCTGCATGCGCGGGTCGGTCATGTTGGCGCCCCACCATGCCGGGCGTGCATTGTGCTTTCCGTGCAGCACGGGTCGCGCGATAATGCATCGTCAATACAAGCCGTCATCAGACTGGAGAAACAAGGATGGATGAAATCGACGAGTTGTCGGATCTGCCGACCCCACGCTTTATCTGGGGCTTCGCCATTGCCGTCACACCGTCCGGCGAAGTGTCGCACGATGAATTCGAATATCTGACGCACACCCGCGTGCCGCGCTTCACCTGCCGCGTGGTCGAACTCGAAGACGCGCCTGCCGAGCCCGAAGACGAAGGCGACATCGACGGCCGCATTGTCCACTTCGACAACCCGAAGCGGATGTTTTACATCACGGATCTGGGCTTGGCCCTGATGAACTTCACGCTGTTCGACAAGGTGGATAACAAGACCAAGCTGAAAAACGCCTGCGATCAGGCCATCGCCGACTGGCTCACCCGCCGCGAGTTTCTCGACTCCGAACCAGACGACGACGAGGACGATTGAGCCTAATCGCTTGATCGCCTAATCATTCAGCCCTGACCGGCGGCACCGCCATCCTCGACAAAGCGCAGGTCGGTCAGGCGCACATCGGCGTAGGAACGCCCGGCATCGAGCAAGGCCGAAATCTGCGCCTTCACCCGCTCCTTCTGCGCGCGCATCGCGCGCGGCGGCACGGTCGAATCCTGACCGGTGTGGTGCAGATACAGCATCTTGTAGGTGAGTTGGCTCACCATCCACTGCCGCAGCACGCGGCGCCGGCCGGCATGGTCGGCTTCCAGCCCATCGATCCGTCCCAACAACGCGGAAAACGCGCGCGCCAGGCTTGCCGGCTCCGCGGCCTCGCCGGCGATGCAACGCTCGGCCAAGGCGCGCGCTTCCGCCAGTGACATGGTGTCGTCCGTTTCGACGAAGCGCTCGGTGGCAGGGTCTGGCCGTGGCATCGGTGGCCGGTTTGCCAGCCGCGCCGAGACCGCAGACAGCGCTTCCTGCGCACGGCGCATGGACGCTTCCAGCGATTGCGCATTGCCCGGCACGATGCCAATGGTGGTCGGCATATCGCTGGATTCTTCGTCGCGTTTTTTGACGTCCATCGCTCCCTCCGGTGATCGTCCGTGACCAGCGTACTTGGCGGACGAGAACAGAATTGTAGAACGCGACGCACATTTCGCGACAAATCGACACAGACGTTCCTTATCGCAAAGACAGCGCAAACGATAACGTGGCATCACAAACCACGGTGCACTGTTGGCGGCTGTCCACGCGGCGCGGCTCCGCCACGGGTAAAATGCTCGATTGCGCTGACAACGCATGCACTCAATTGCTGACCGCCCTGTGCGGCAAGGAAATCGCCTTGATCAAGTGGATTATCGTGGCCCTGTATCTGGGCTCCATTCTGTACGTGCACTTTCGCGGCAAGGTGCGCCTGAAATTCTGGCGCCAGATGTTCGACCACTCGGCCGTGGTCGCGCCGGTCAACTGCTTCATGTACGCCTTTTCGGGCGTGCCGCAGACGCCGTATGTGCCGGTCGAGCGCTTTCCGGATCTGGAAAAACTGCAAGCCGCGTGGCCACAGATTCGCGACGAAGGCCTTGCGCTCATCAACCTGCGCAAGATCAAGGCCGCCGAGAAGAACGACGACGCCGGCTTCAACTCGTTCTTCAAGAATGGCTGGAAGCGCTTCTACCTGAAATGGTACGAGGCGCATCACCCCTCAGCCGAACAGCTTTGCCCGCAGACCGTCGCGCTGCTGCGCGATCTGCCCAGCGTGAAGGCGGCGATGTTTGCCGAACTGCCGCCGGGCGGCAAGCTGAATCCGCACCGTGATCCGTTTGCCGGCTCGCTGCGCTATCACCTGGGCCTGTCCACGCCCAACGACGACCGATGCTTCATCGAAGTCGACGGCCAGCGCCACAGCTGGCGTGACGGCCAGGGCGTGGTCTTTGACGAGACCTATCTGCACTGGGCCGAAAACGCCTCCGACAAGGATCGTCTGATTCTTTTCTGCGATATCGAACGCCCGATGAAATTCGGCTGGGCGCAGCGCATCAACAAATGGCTCGGCCGCAAGGTCATGACTGCTGCCAGCTCGCCCAACGATGAGGGTGACCAGACCGGCGGCATCAACAAGCTGTTCCGCTATGTGTGGGTGATGGGCCAGTACCGCCGCCGCTTCAAGGCGTGGAACCGCAAGGTCTACTACGTGGTGAAGTTCGGCCTGATCATTGGCGTGGCAGCGTTGATCATCTGGATCTGACCTCCAACCCTCCCCTCTCCTGCTCTACACAAAGAACCGGCCTGAAGCGCCGGTTTTTTGTTGCGCATGAAAAAGCTACTCGCATTGCAGTCGGCTTGCGTTTTTACAAAGCAGTGAAGCAAAAGCGCCACATGGGGCACAAATCTCGCCTAATGTCAGGAATTGAGCGCTCCGGCGCTTATGCGATATGGCGGGCACGCCGCTTGCTTTTCCTTGGCTGACACCCATGCTCATTGCACGGGACCGAGTCAGAGCGGGGACGCGTGTGCCTGTGTCCCTCGTCAACAACAAAGACAGTGAGATCGATCGCCATGAAAAAGAACCTCATTAGCCGCCAGACCATCGTCACCCGCGCCGCCGCGCTTGCTGCTGTCGCACTGCTCGGTACCCAGATCGCGGCCTGTACCACGACCAGCCCCAATGCACAGGGCTCAGATGTGATGTCGTCCACCAACAAGCACGCCACCACCAACTCGCAGGCAGATTCCGTGCTCTCGCGCCTGTACACCACGGCCAGCGGCTCGCGTGAGCTGGTGGGACGCGCCAAGGGCGTGCTGGTGTTCCCGTCGGTGCTGAACGCCGGCTTTGTGGTGGGAGGCCAATACGGTGAAGGCGTGCTGCGTACCGGCGGTGGCCGTCCGCTGGGCTACTACAACATCGCCTCGGCGTCGGTAGGCTTCCAGGCTGGCGCGCAGTCGCGTGCGCTCATTATCCTGTTCATGACGGACGAAGCGCTGCAGAAATTCCAGAACAGCCAAGGCTGGACAGCCGGCGTGGATGCCACCGTGGCCCTGGCAAAGATCGGCGTGAACGGCGCGGTCGATACCAACACCGCGCAGCAACCGATCATCGGCTTCAACCTGACCAACGCAGGTCTGATGGCCGGCGCGTCGATCGAAGGCACGAAGATCACGAAGCAGAACAACTGATCTGCACTTCGCGCAACGCGCCAATGCCGCCGTCTCGTACGGCGGTTTTTTTTGCACGGAACCCGCGCGCAGCGTTGCGGCAATGCTGCAGCCCTAGGGAAATCCGGAGGCGGCGCCGCGGGGCTTCTCCGCTAGCATCGTCCCGCCGATGTTGCGATGGGTTTCGCCGTCTCGGCACACAAAAAACAATCACCCAGAAAAAAGGGGGGAGACATGACAGGTTGCAATGCCGCCTTGCAGCGCGCCATCGCGTGCGCATGGCTGTCGGGGCTGTTGCTGGCGTCGGGTCCGGCGATGGCCGAGCCAGGCATCACCGATGGCAAGATCGTCATCGGACAGACCGCGGGCTTCACCGGGCCCGCCGGCGAGCAAGTCCAGGAGATGACGCAAGGAGCCAGGCTCTACCTCGATGCGGTGAACCGCGCTGGCGGCGTGAATGGACGCAAGATCGAACTGATCTCGGAAGACGACGGCTTTGATGCGGCCGCCTCCAAAAAACACGCACATTCGCTGCTGGTCGACAAACAGGTCTTCGCCCTCTTCCTGCCGCGCGGCACGCCAAACACCGAAGCGATCATGACCGAGGCTCGTCCGCTTGGCGCGCCGGTGGTGGCGCCGTCCACCGGTGCTTCAACCTTCTTCGATCAGCCCGACCCGCTGCTGTTCGTGGTGCGCGCGAAATACCAGGCCGAGATTGCCGAGCTGGTGCATTACTTCGACACGCTCGGCTTGCGCCGCCTGGCGCTCGTCAACGTGAATGACACCTTCGGCAAGGACACCGAGATCGGCTTCAGCAACGCCACGAAAAAGCTGCCGCCCGACGCGCACAGCATCTTCACTGTCGACCGCCTGAAACCGGATATCGCCAAGGCCACGGCAGACGTGGGCAAGTTCGCCCCGCAAGCGGTCATCCTGGCCTGCCCAGCCACGACCGCGCGCGCCATGATCGAGGCGCTCAACAAGCAAGGCACGGTGACGCAGATTGCCGCGCTGTCCAACAACGCCGGCCTGGCGTTTGCGAAATCGCTCGGGGCGCTGGGGCGCGGTGTCGTGATCTCGCAGGTGATGCCGTCGCCGGTGCGTTCGACTTCGTTGCTGGGACGGGAGCTGGCGTCCAGCGCGAAGTCTGCCGGGGTGACGCCGTCGTACGCCGTGATGGAAGGCTACGCAGCTGCGCGCGTGCTGGTCGAAGGGCTCAAGCGCGCGGGCAAGTCACCCACGCGGGCCAGCTTTGTCTCGGGGCTGGAATCAGCCGGCATCATCGACCTTGGCGGGCTGGAAGTCCGCTACGGCCCGAACGTTCGCAAGGGATCGGACTATGTCGAGCTGACGGTGATCGGGCCAAACGGCACCTTCGTCAAATAGATCCGCGCGGCGGTGTACCCTGCCTCGGCAATGGTTGCACCGCAGGACATAGCGGTTGCCAGCGCAAAACGCATGAGTACATAAGAAAATACTATTTGGAATTCGCATAGTGCCTCTACCAGAATGCACAAACCACATGCATGACTGGGATCAAACAGGCGGATGGAACTCCGACAACTCGAAGCCTTTGCCGCGGTCATGTCGACCGGCAGTGTCACTGCGGCGGGCAAGCTGCTGGGACGCTCGCAGCCCGCCATCAGCCGGCTCATCCAGGATCTCGAAGCCGAAATCGGCTACGCCCTGTTCACACGCGCGGGGCCGCGCGTCTCGCCAACGGAGCAGGGTTTCCTGCTGTACGAAGACGTCGAGCACACGCTGATCAGCTTACGTCAGATCCGAACCCGTGCCGAAGAAATCGCGCGCGGCGAGGCACGCCCGCTGCGCCTGGCAGCGACGTCCGCATTGGCGGCCGGCTTGCTGCCCGCTGCGTTGGCCGATGAGCCGGAACTCGCGCAACACATCCAGATTCGCAGCGCCTCGCCGGAACAGGTTGTGCACGCCGTGCTGACCGGCGCTGCCGACCTTGGCCTCAGCAGCCTGCCGCTGGAGCATCGCGGCGTAACCGTGCATTGGATCGGCGAAGCCGCGTGCGTGGCTGCTGTGCAGACACACGACCCGCTGGCGGCCGGCAAGCGCGTGGTATTGGGCGATTGCGCGGGACAGCCCATCATCACGATGCACAACCCATATCGATTGCGCCGCCGTCTGGACCAGGCGCTGGCGAGGGCCGGCGTGGAGCCAACCTCCCTCATCGAGACCAACGCATCGCTCAATGCACTGACCGCCGTGCGAGCGGGCCTGGGCGTCGCGTTGCTGGAGCCGGTGACGGCCTACGGCGTGCCGATCGACGGCGTGACCGTGCGCCCGATCGACGCCGACATTCCCTTCTTCTTTGGCGTGATCACCCCCGAGGCCAAGCGGCCGTCGGCGGCGGTGACCTCATTGACCGACGCCCTCGCGCGCGCGGCACAGCGCCTGCTGCCGGACTGCAAGCTGCACGCTCCGGCACGCCATGCCAGCATGCTGCAGGTGCTGTATGGCGAATCCATCAACGAAACCGAAGGCGCGTCCGCATGACCGCTGCACAGCAAGACAACGCGCTGCAAGTGACCGGGCTCGCAGCGCTCGAAGCCCGTTTGCACCAGGACCTGTCGTGGTTGGAGCTGCCCGCGAAGCACTGGACGCTGCCGCACACGTTGGAGGGCCGATCCGTGCTGGATGTGGCCGTCATCGGTGGCGGCATGGCAGGCCTGGCGGCCGCGGCATCGCTCAAGCATCTCGGTATCGGCGTGATGGTGTTCGACCGCTCGCCCGCCGGCTTCGAAGGCCCATGGGCGACGACGGCGCGCATGGAAACGTTGCGCTCGCCAAAGCAGTTGACCGGCCCTGCGCTCGGGCTGCCGGCGTTGACGTTTCGCGCATGGTTTGAAGCGCAGTTCGGCACCGATGCGTGGGAGGTGCTCGACAAGATCCCACGCTTGCAATGGATGGACTACCTGCGCTGGTACCGCCGCGTGCTGCAGCTCGACGTTCGCAACGAACACCACGTAAAGGCCATCCACCCGCGCGTGGATGGAGCCGTTGAATTGCTGATCGACGCGCCTGACCAACCGACGCAGCGCGTGTTTGCGCGCCGCGTGGTGCTGGCCACCGGCCGTGACGGGCTTGGCGGCGCATCCGTGCCGGACTTTGCGCGCCGGCTGCCGCGCCGCTGGTGGGCGCATTCGTCTGACGAGATGGATTACGGCACGCTGGCCGGCAAGCGCGTGGGCGTGATCGGCGCCGGAGCATCCGCCATGGATTCGGCAGCAACGGCACTGGAAGCCGGTGCCGCCAGCGTCGACATGCTGATCCGACGCCCCGACCTGCCGCGCGTGAACAAGGGCAAGGGTGCAGGCAGCCCAGGGCTGGTGCATGGCCACCTATATCTGCCCGACGCCTGGAAATGGCGCATCCGTCATTACATCAATGTCGAGCAGGTTCCCCCGCCGCGCGGCAGCACGCTGCGTGTGTCGCGGCATCCGAATGCGCGCTTCAATTTCGGCTGCGGCATCCTGGGCGTGGACGAGCACGACGGCGTGCTGCACGTGGCCACGACCAAGGGCGCATTCCAGTTGGACTTCCTGATCTTCTCGACGGGCTTTCGCACCGATTGGGCCGCACGCCCCGAATTCAGCGCTCTGGCACCGCATATCCGCCAATGGCGCGACCGCTACACGCCGCGCCCCGACGAGGAAGACGCGGAACTCGCCGATTCACCCGACCTCGGGCACGCGTTCGAATTTCGCGAGAAAACGCCCGGCACGCTGCCTGGCCTGTCGCGCGTGCATTGCTTCTGCTATCCCGCGTCCGTCACGCACGGCAGCGTCTCGGGCGACATCCCGGCCATCAGCGAAGGTGCGAAGCGGCTGGCGCAGGGCATCGCCGGGTTGCTGTACCAGGAAGACATCGACGCGCACTACGCCGCCATCCATGCCTACGCCGAGCCGGAAATCTTTGGCGATGAATGGACCCCAGCCCCACCGCCCGGCGTGGAAGCGAATGCCACTTCCAGCCAGGAGGCTGCCCGATGACAGGTTGGCTCATCCGCCGCATCGGCCAGGCGCTGCTGGTCGTGCTGGTGATGACGGTAATCGTCTTCATCGGCCTGCACGCCATCGGCAACCCGGTCGACATCCTGATCGGCCAGGACGTCGACCAGATCGACCGCGCGCGCATCATTGCCGAACTGGGCCTCGACAAACCGCTGTGGGAGCAGTACCTCGCCTTCCTGAACGGCGCGCTGCATGGCAATCTCGGCAAGAGCTTCGTCTACAACGAACCGGCCATCCAGCTGATCCTGCAACGCCTGCCGGCCACGCTGGAGCTGGCGTTTTCGGCGCTGATCATCGCGGTGGTGATCGGCGTGCCGCTTGGGCTGTTCGCGGGGCTGTATCCGCGCCATCCGGTATCGCGCCTGCTCATGACGGGCAGCGTGGTGGGATTCTCATTGCCGACGTTCTGGGTGGGCCTGATGCTGATCATGGCGTTCAGCGTGAGCCTCGGCTGGCTGCCCGCCAGCGGGCGCGGCGAAACCGCACGCCTGTTCGGCGTCGAATGGTCGTGGCTGACGGTCGATGGGCTGCGGCACCTCGTGCTGCCGGCGGTCAACCTGTCGCTGTTCAAGCTCTCGCTGGTGCTGCGGCTGACTTCTGCCGGCGTGCGCGAGGTGGTGCCGCTGGATTTCGTGAAGTTCGCGCGTGCCAAGGGCCTGTCGCCGCTGCGCGTGGTGCTGGCGCACGTGCTGCGCAACACGCTGATCCCGCTGGTGACGGTGCTGGGCCTGGAGCTGGGCTCGACCATCGCCTTTGCGGTGGTGACGGAAAGCATCTTTGCGTGGCCCGGCGCGGGCAAGCTCATTCTCGATAGCATCAACTCGCTGGACCGGCCGGTCATCGTGTCGTACCTCATCGTTGTGGTGTGCCTGTTCGTGTCGCTCAACCTGATCGTCGACATCCTGTATCGGCTGCTGGACCCGCGCGTGCGTGCGGCGGACAGCGCGGAGGCTGCATGATGAATACAACTCCGCAACCCACCACCGCAGCCGCGGTTGCCGCCCCGCGCAAGCAATCGCCGTGGCGCCGCGTGGTGTCCGATTTTCTGGCATCCCAGACCGCCGTCTTTGGGCTCGCCGTGGTCGTGATCCTGATGCTGGCCGCGCTGGCCGCACCGTGGATCACGCCGCAGAACCCATACGACCTGATGCAGCTCGACGTGCTCGACTCGCGTCTGCCGCCAGGTTCGCCGAATGGCTTGGGGACGTTCACGTACTGGCTCGGCACCGATGGCCAGGGGCGTGACCTGTACTCCGGCATCCTCTATGGCTTGCGCATCAGCCTGGGCGTGGGGATCGGTTCGGCAGCCGTGGCGGCGGTGATCGGCACGCTGCTCGGCCTCATTGCGGCGTATGCCGGTGGCCGCGTCGACAGCATCATCATGCGCACGGTCGATCTGCTGCTGTCGTTCCCGTCGGTGCTGGTGGCCATGATGATCCTCGCCTATCTGGGCAAGAGCATCACCAATGTCGTGCTGACGCTGGTGGTGCTGGAGTGGGCGTATTACGCGCGGACGGTGCGCGGGCAAGCGCTGGTCGAGCGTCGCCGCGAATACGTGGAAGCCGCCCGCTCGCTCGCCCTGCCCGGCTGGCGCATCGCGCTCAAGCACATCCTGCCGAACTGCCTGCCGCCGCTGATCGTCGTGGGCACGCTGCAGGTGGCGCGCGCGATCACGCTGGAAGCCACGCTGTCGTTCCTGGGCCTGGGCGTGCCGATTACCGAGCCGTCTCTGGGCCTGCTGATTTCCAACGGATACCAATACATGCTGTCTGGCCAGTACTGGATCAGTTTCTATCCGGGCATCGCGCTGTTGCTGGCGCTGGTGGCCATCAACCTGGTGGGCGACCGCCTGCGCGAAGTGCTGAACCCGAGGGCGCAACGATGACGGCGTCCACCAACGCGACCACACTCGAAGTCCGCAACCTGCGCACGCATTTCTTCACGCGTGAAGGCGTGCTGCCGGCGGTGGACGATGTGTCGTTCTCGCTCGCGCGCGGGCGCATCCTCGGGCTGGTCGGCGAGTCCGGCTCAGGCAAGTCCGTCACCGGTTTCTCCATCATGGGTCTGGTGGACCCGCCCGGCCGCGTGGTCGGCGGCGAGATCCTCTACCAGGGCCGCGACCTCACCAAGCTCGCCCCGCGCGAACTGCGCAAGCTGCAGGGCAATCGCATCGCCATGGTCTTCCAGGACCCGATGATGACGCTCAACCCCGTGCTGCGCATCGATGCCCAGATGATCGAGGCCGTGCGCGCGCACAGCAGCATGAGCCACAAGCAGGCGTGGGACCATGCACGCGACACGCTCGGCCTGATGGGCATTCCGAGTCCCGAAGAGCGGCTGCGGGCGTATCCGCATCAGCTTTCCGGCGGTATGCGCCAACGCGTGGCGATTGCCATTGCGATGCTGCATCGGCCCGACCTGATCATTGCCGACGAACCGACCACGGCGCTGGACGTGACCATCCAGGCGCAGATCCTGTCCGAAGTGCAAAAGCTCGCGCACATGCACGGCACGGCGCTGATCTGGATCACGCATGACCTGTCTGTCGTGGCCGGGCTGGCCGACGAGGTGGCCGTGATGTACGCCGGGCGCATCGTCGAACACGGTCCGGTTGATGCCGTGCTCGATGCCCCGCTGCACCCCTACACCATGGGCCTGATCGACAGCCTGCCCAGCGAGAACCGGCGCGGTCAGCGCCTGCGCCAGATTCCCGGGATGACACCGAACCTGCTGTCGCTACCGGCAGGCTGCGCGTTTGCAGCACGCTGCCCGCGCGCCTCCGATGTCTGCGGCGTCGCGCCGGAAATCACGCAACCGCTGCCGGGGCGCCTCGTCCGCTGCTTCCATCCCGGCGCGCAGCGCGCGTCCTCGCGGGAGGTCGCATGAGCACGCCGCTCGTCGAACTCAAGCAGGTCAGCAAACGCTTTGGCGATCGCAAAGTCGGCGCCGCTGATCGCGTTCTGCAGCGCTTCGGCCTGGCGCATCCGCCTGCAATCGTTCGTGCTGTCGATGGTGTCGACCTCGCGATCCAGCCCGGTGAAGTCGTCGGCCTCGTCGGTGAATCGGGCTGCGGCAAATCCACGCTCGGCCGCATTGCTGCGGGCCTGATGCCGCCCTCGGCCGGCGAGGTTCGCGTGGACGGCAAGGCTATCGACATGCTCACGGCAGACGAAGCCCGCGCGGCCCGCCTGAAGATCCAGATGATCTTCCAGGACCCATACGCCAGCCTCAACCCCCGCCTGCGCGTGGAAGAAATCGTTGGCGAAGCGGCGCGCGTGCATGGCCTGACCGACCGCGCCGACTTTGCCGATTATGTGGCCGCGCAGATGCAACGCGCCGGCCTGGACCCCGCCCTGCGCGACCGCTACCCGCATCAGTTCAGCGGCGGCCAGCGCCAGCGCATCGGCATTGCGCGTGCGCTGGCCGTGCAGCCCTCGATGCTGGTTTGCGACGAAGCGGTGGCAGCGTTGGACGTGTCGATCCAGGCGCAGATCCTGAACCTGTTCATGGACCTGCGCGAGCAGCTCAACCTGACCTACCTGTTCATCAGCCACGACCTGGGCGTGGTGGAGCACCTGTCCGACCGGGTGGTGATCATGTACCTCGGCCGCGTGGTGGAATCCGCCCCTGCGGAGGAAGTCTTCCGCCGCCCGAACCATCCTTACACGCAGACCTTGCTGGCGGAGATTCCGCGCCTGTCGGCCCGTCACAAGACGTTCACCGCCATTCAGGGCGAGATGCCGAGTCCGCTGCATCCGCCCACGGGCTGCCATTTCCACCCACGCTGCCCGCACGCCATGCCCCGCTGCAAGACCGAGACGCCGACGCTGCGCGGCATTGCGGTCAACCACATCAGCGCGTGCCACCTGAACGACGCGACCTGAACGACATTCAATAAGCCAACGATTCCAAAAACAGGAAAAAGGGAACCCACGTGAAACGCCTCCTAGCCTCGTCGCTTGCCGTCGCGCTGTTTGCCGCTGCCGGCGCTGCCGGCGCGCAGACGCTGAACATTGCCTTTGCCGATCCGCTGTCGTCGCTCGACCCGCAGTTGAACAATCACGCAGGCGACCGCTCCGTCGACGTGCACTTCTGGGATCTGCTGGTCGAGAACAAGTGGAACCAGCTGCAGCCCGGCCTGGCGCTGTCGTGGAGGACGCTGGACCCGAAGACGTGGGAATTCAAGCTGCGCCCGAACGTGAAATGGCACGACGGCCAGCCGTTCACGGCGGATGACGTCATCTTCTCGTACCAGCGCGCGCGCAGCGTGCCGGGCAGCGTGGCAACGTTCGCGGGCTATCTGCGCACGGTGGAGTCCGTCACGGCCAAAGACCCGCTGACGCTGATCATCAAGACGAACATCCCGAACCCGGACTTGCCGCTGAACCTCGCGTCCGTGCACATCGTCAGCAAGCATGTGGGTGAGAAGTCGTCGACTGAGGACTACAACGCGGGCCGCGCCGTGGTGGGCACCGGCCCCTACAAGTTCGTCTCGTATGTGCCGGGCGATCGCGTGGTGATGGCGCGCAACGACAACTACTGGGGCGGCAAACAGCTCTGGGAGAAGGTCAACTACCGCTACATCAACAATGCTGCCGCGCGCACGGCCAACCTGCTCTCAGGCGAGGTGGATGTCATCGACAAGGTGTCGGTGTCTGACCTGGCGCGCCTGCGCCAGTCGCCCAACGTGAAGGTGTTTTCCTATCCGGGCTTGCGTGTGATGCTGTTGCAACCGAGCTTCCGCAAGGGGCCGAACGATTACGTCACCGGCAACGACGGCAAGCCGCTGCCGAACAATCCGCTGCTGGATGTGCGCGTGCGCCGTGCGCTGTCGCTGGCCATCGACCGCAAGGCCATTGTCGACCGCATCCTGCAAGGCGCCGCCACTGTCGCCAACCAGTGGATGCCGTCGAACACGTACGGCTACAACCCCGACGTGAAGGATATCGCCTACGACCCGGCGCAGGCCAAGAAGCTGCTGGCCGATGCGGGCTTTCCGCAGGGCTTCAACCTCGTGATGCACGTGCCGAATGATCGCTACCCGCAAGGCCCCGAAACGGCGCAGGCGGTGGCGCAGTTCTGGACGCGCATCGGCGTGAAGGCGCGCGTGGAAGTGGTGCCCTGGTCGGTCTACTCGGGCCGCGCCAACAAGAATGAATATGCGATGAGCATGCTGGCGTGGGGCAACGGCACGGGCGAAGCAAGCTACGCGCTTGTCAACGTGCTGGCCACCGTCGATACCAAGAAGGGTCTGGGCGCATCCAACTGGGGCCACTACAGCAACGCGGCTGTCGACAACGCGTTGAACGCCTCCACCGAGGAATTCAACGTGGAAAAGCGCGCGGCCATTCTTCGCCACTCCGTCAAGCTGGTCTCGGATGACGTGGGCGTGATGCCGCTGTACCACTACCAGAACGTGTGGGCCGCCAAAAAAGGCCTGAAGGTGACGCCGATGACGAGCGATCGCACCGCGGCCCAGATGGTCACCAAGGACGGCAAGTAAGCGCCATGGGAACCTTCGCGCTCAGCGTGACGCCGGCGGATGACCTGATCGACGTATCGCGCGGCATCGTCGTGACGGGGCTCGCGCCTGGCACACAAGTCGGCATCGTCGCGCAAACGCGTCGCGGCAATGATGTGCTGTGGCACAGCCGCGCCGCGTTCGTCGCCGATGCGCAAGGCACCGTGGACCTGACGCGCGACGCGCCCGTCTCCGGCGACTACGCCGGCGTCAGCGCGATGGGCATCGTCTGGAGCCAGCGCCCGGAAGACGGCAAGGCACGCGAGGTGTTTCCACAGCCAGTCGCAGAGCCGTTGACGACCACGCTGACGGCCACGGCCAACGGCGAGTCGGTCCACGCGAGCTTCGTGCAACGGCTGGCCGCGCCGGGGGTGACGCGCCACGATGTGCGCGACGATGGTCTGGTCGGTACGCTATACCTGCCCGATCCGTATGCGCACCCGGGCCCGCGCCCGGCCGTGCTCATCCTCAACGGCTCGGGCGGCGGCATCAACGAGCCGCGCGCGGCGCTGTATGCCTCGCACGGTTATGCCGCCTTTGCGCTGGCGTACTTCAAGGCGCCGGGGCTGCCGGACTACATCTCGAATACGCCGCTGGAATATTTCGAGCGCGCGCTTGCCTGGCTGCGCAAACGCGTGGAGCCGCTGCACGACTTCGTTGCCGTGAGCGGCCAGTCGCGCGGGGGTGAACTGGCATTGCTGCTGGGCGCGACATTCCCTGAGGCGGTATCTGCGGTCATCGGTTACGTGCCGGGCGCCGTCGTGCACAGCGGGCAGAACGCCGCCGACCCTGCTGTGGGCCGCGAAGGCCCGACGTGGCTGTATCGCGGTCAGCCGCTGCCGCATCTGTGGGAAGGCAACCGCACCGCGAGCTGGGCACCGTTTGACGAAGGCCCTGCGCCGCATCGGCATGAACGCGCCATCCGCACCGCGCTGCAGGATACCGATGCCGTGGCACGCGCGCGCATCCGCATCGAACGCGCGCGGGGGCCGGTGCTGCTGCTCTCCGCCACCGATGACGGCTCGTGGCCCTCGAGCGACTACTCGCGCATGGTGACGACCAAATTGGCCGAGGTACGCCACCCCTACCCCGTCCAACATTTCGATTACGAAGGCGCGGGTCACGCCATCGTCTTCCCATACGTGCCGACCACGCAGCTCGTCTATGCGCACCCGGTGTCGGGCCGCATCAGCACCGGGGGCGGCGAGCCGCGCGCCAACGCCCGCGCCGACGCCCAGTCATGGGCAGCAGTGCTTCGCTTCCTCGCCAGCGCGGTAGCCGCGCGCGGCGCGTCCGTACCCGATTCCCGGAGCCTTTCATCAATGGATTTCACGCCCGCACACGATGTGGCCGACCAGGTTGCCGGCCTGGACGACGGCAGCCCCACGCATGCGCTGCGCCATGCCCGCGAAAAGGTGGCAACGGCCACGCAGGGCAGCTACAACGCATTGTTCGACGCAGGCCTGCCCGGCCTGACGTTGGGCGAACGCCTGCTCGTCGCGCTCTATGCCTGCCGCCTCACCCCGGCGCCCGAACTGGCCGAACACTACCGCGCGCGCCTCGCGAGCACGCCGGTCGACGCAGATGCGTTGCAAGCCGTCGACCACGGCGATATCGACACGCTGACCGACGCACGCCTGCGCGCCATCCTCACCTTCACGCGCACGCTCGTCGAGCGCCCCATCGAGGGCGACCGCGATGCGCTGTTGCGCCTGCCCGCCGCGGGCCTCGCCACGGCCGACGTCGTGACGCTCGCGCAGCTCATCGCTTTCCTGTCGTATCAGACGCGGCTCGTCGCCGGCTTGCGCGCCCTCCGCGAAGCCGCCGGCAGCGGCAGCGCCACCGCTTCCACGGAGACCGCAGCATGACCGAGATCATCCGCGCACACGGCTTCACCAACGAATCGCTTGAATGGCAAGCGTGGCTGGATGTGGTCGACCTCGACCGCGCCACGCCCGAGCAGATCGCCGTGCTGGAAGAAAGCCATCCGAAGGCGAAAACGTCGGACTACTACCGGTTTCTCGTTCACCAGCCCGAGATCCTGCGTCAGCGGTCGGCGGCATTCAACGCGATCATGTATGCGCCGGGCGGCCTGTCGCGTGCGGACCGCGAACTCGCCAGCGCGGTGGTGTCGCGCGTCAACGGCTGCGTGTATTGCGCATCCGTCCATGCACAGCGCTTTGAGCAATTGGCCAAGCGCAACGACGTGATCAAGCAGGTCCTTGAAGACCCGCACATCGCAGGCACGAACGCGCGTGAACGTGCCATCGTCCTGTTCTCGATCGACCTGACATTGCACCCAGGGCACTTGCGCGGCGAAGACCTGAAGCCCCTCAAGGCCGCTGGCCTGACCGACGCGGAGATTCTCGACCTGATACACGCCGTGGCCATCTTTGCGTGGGCGAATCGACTGATGCTGAATCTGGGCGAACCCGTGTTTCCGGACGCGGCCTGAGCCAGGCGGCATCGCTCCAAAGAAAAAGCCGCAGGCGCACACCTGCGGCTTTTTCATTTCAGCGCAGCGGCGTCACGCCATTGGCAACTGCCTCACCGGTTTGCCCGTCAACTGCGCCACGGCATGGGCCACGGCCGGCCCGATTGGCGGCACACCCACCTCGCCCATGCCGCTGGGTTCTGCCGTGCTGGGTACGATGTGCGTTTCGATGACGGGCGTCTCTGCCATCTTGAGCGCCGGGTAATCGGGGAAGTTCGACTGCACGACCTGGCCGTCCTTGATGTCGATCCGGCCATACAGCGCCGCCGTCAGGCCAAAGATGACCGCGCTTTCCATCTGCTGCGCAACGATGCCCGGGTTGACCACCGTGCCGCAATCGACTGCGCACACAACGCGATGCACGCGTGGCTTGCCGTCTTTCATCGACACCTCCACCACCTGCGCGACCACGGAGCCGAAGCTCGGGTGCAGCGCAATGCCGCGCGCACGCGGTGCGCCGTCAGCGGCTGGTGCCAGCGGCTGCCCCCAGCCGGCGGCCTGCGCTGCCGTGTCCAGCACCTTCAGCTCGCGCGGATGGTCCTTCAGCAAGTCACGCCGCATCGCCAACGGGTCAAGCTTGGCCGCGGCCGCCACCTCGTTGAGAAAGCCCTCCATGAAGAACCCGTTGTACGAATGCCCCACGCTGCGCCAGAAGCCTACGGGAACCGGCAGATCGACTGCCAGGTGCGCGATGTGCTCGTGCTCGATTTCGTACGGCAGGTCGAACAGGCCTTCAGCGGTGTAGCGATCGATGCCCACTGACGGCGCACCGAACAGACGGTCCAGTTCGCCCGCGAGAATCGATTGGCCGGCGCTGCGCGAGGCAATCGCGGTGACCTTGCCGTTCTCGACACGCGCCTTGAGCCGGGCGATGGCGTGCGGGCGATAGAAGTCGTGGCGGACGTCTTCTTCGCGCGACCAGATGACCTGCACGGGCTTGCCGTCGGTCTTGGTGGCGATGGTGACGGCCTGACCGATGAAATCCGATTCCAGCCGCCGCCCGAAACCGCCGCCGATGAGCGGGATATCGATCTGCACCTTGTCGCCGCTGACACCTGCCGCACGCGCCGCCACAAGCTGCGCCAGCGTGGCGACCTGCGTGGGCGCCCAGAGATGCACGCCTTCCGGCGTCACCTGCGCGGTGCAGTTAATCGGTTCCATCGTGGCGTGCGCGAGATACGGCGCGCTGTATTCGGCCTCGACGAGGGTGGCGCCATCAGCCTTGTCGAAGGCTTTCAGGCCGTCGCCCATCGATCGATACGTGAAGCCGCCCTTGTCACTGTCGAGGGCGCTGACAAGCTGCTGCCGAATGCCCGCGGAGTCGAGCTTGGCATGCGGGCCGTTGTCCCACACGGGCTCAAGCGTTGCCAGCGCCTGCCGGGCCTGCCAGTAATGGTCTGCCACCACGGCCACGCCCGGCGCACCACCGCCCGTGCCCTCGAACGGCACCACGTAACGCACGCCCGGCATGCCAAGCGCCGCTTTCGACTGGAACGTCTTGAGCTTGCCGCCAAACGCCGGACACATCACGACAGCGGCATACAACATGCCGGGCAGGCGCGTGTCGATGGAGAAGCGCGCGCTGCCATCCGTCTTCGCGGCGAGATCGTTGCGCGGCGCCGGTTTGCCGATCAACTGGAATTGCGAGGCCGGCTTGAGCGTCACGTTGGACGGCGCAGAGAGACCACGCGCCGATTTGGCCATCTCGCCAAACGTGGACTGCTTGCCGCCGGGGCCGATCAACTGGCCTTCACGGATGCTGACTTGCGCAACTGGCGCATTCCATTCGCGCGCCGCGGCTTCCACCAGCGCCGCACGCGCCGTGGCGGCGGCCTCGCGCACGGGCTGCCAGCCATCGGCGGTGCTGCTGCTGCCGCCGGTAATGATGAGGCCGATCTCGCGCGCGCTCTTGGCCATGATCCAGTGCAGTGCGCGTGCCCAGGTCTTGTCTGCGCTATCGGGATGCAGCGGCAGCGAGCTGTCGCCCATGGCGACGACGTTGCCGTAGATGCGCTCCACGGGCGCGCTTTCGATGCGCACGCGCGCGAGCGGAATGTCCAGCTCTTCGGCTGCCAGCATCGACAGCGCAGTGTGGATGCCCTGGCCCATCTCCACGCGCGGCATGGCAAGCACGACGTTGCCTTCGGGCGTGATCTTGATCCAGCCGTTGAGGGCAATCTCGCCGTTGTGCTCGGGGAAGATGCCCGGATCGCCCACGCGGCTGCGCGGCGGCATCACACCCCAACCGACTACCAGTGCGCCACCAATGCCGAGTGCGCCGAGCAGGAAACGGCGGCGTCCGCTGCGCGGTTTTGTAGTCTTCGCGTTCATGCGCGGCCCTCCCGCAACGCCTTGGCAGCGCGCTTGATAGCGGCGCGCATGCGCGGATATGTGCCACAACGGCAGATGTTGGTCATGGCCGCGTCGATGTCGGCATCCGTCGGGTCAGGGTGTTGGGCCAGCAAGTCCGCCGCGGCCATGAGCATGCCGGACTGGCAGTAGCCGCACTGGGGCACCTGCTCGTCAATCCAGGCTTGCTGCAGCGCGTGGCGTTTGCCCCCGCCGCCGGCAAGTCCTTCGATGGTGGTGATGTGCTTGCCGGCCACAGCCGCCACCGGCAGCACGCACGACCGCACGGCCGCGCCGTCCACGTGTACGGTGCATGCGCCGCACGCCGCGACGCCGCAGCCGAACTTCGTACCGGTCAGGTTCAGGTGATCACGCAGCACCCACAGTAGCGGCGTGGCCGGGTCGCAATCAACGCTGACCGGCTTGTGGTTGACGTCCAGTTCCATGGGGCGGTGGTCTCCTTGTGTTGTGATTCTTTTTTGCTGGCCAAGCGTACGTTCAAACGGCTGAGGTCAGCAATAGTGGTCCACCTCGACATGGCAACATCGGCGAATGCAAAAAGGCCCGAGCACTTGCGCACTCGGGCCTTGGATTCCTGGCGGAGAGAGGGGGATTCGAACCCCCGATAGGTTATTAACCTATACACGCTTTCCAGGCGTGCGACTTAAACCACTCATCCATCTCTCCGAAGCCCGCGATTGTAGCACACTGCACGGTCTCGCCAAGTTTCCCTCACGAACAAAAGGCCCGGTCTCCCGACAAGGCCTTTTGCATCCCACCGCCGACTCAACTTACCTGGTCGGCATCCCCTCTCGTAACTCAATGCAGCGTGGCTTGTGTCTCATTCGTCATCAGCGTCTGCGCAACCTGATCGCGAATCGACTGCGCTTTCAGCAGCAGGCGCAGGGCGATATCGGCACCACGGCTATTGGCAACGTGCTCGATAAACGCGTTGCGTGCGCGTTCATTCAATGTGGCAACGTGCGCGGCCTCCGACCAGACCCGCCACGCGGCGGGCTGACCGGCAAACTGCTCGCGGCGGCGGAGCAGGTCCGAGTCGATGGCAGCGGCAATCTCGACGTCTTGAATGTTGCGATTCATGATGGCCCCCTTGCGGTCTGTGCTGTTGTTGCGCTCTTCGTATGGCGCCCTGCGCCGGGCGTGCAGCCTGAATATGCAACGTCCATGCCAACACCCATGAGCCGCTCAATTCGCGCGTGTTGCATGCGTGCGTTGTTGTTTTGATCTGTTTGAAACACCCTGTTGGCGGCGCTTTGCGGGGAGCATCCCTACGTCGGTGGGGTGCGAAATTCTCATCTGAAAACCGCTGCGTCAGGCGGCTCGTTACGCGGAACGTTACGTAACGCGGGCGGTGTTCCGGGCCCCAACACACGTGCCATATCGCCGTACAACGCCATCTGCGTGGTGACGGGCGGTGGGCATGCTTGGTGCTTTATCCGTGCGCCCAAGCCCGCTGGCGCGCGGTCGGTCGTGTCACCCACCCCTCTTCTGCGCCGGCCTCTTCGCTTGCTTCGCTTCTGAACCGGAAGCGATCGGCCGCATGCCGCCACCCTCGGCGCGCTGGCCATTCCCCCCACACAACAAAAGCATTCAAGAGGAGACACCCCATGCAAATGGGCACCCCACGTGTGCGGCGCGGCCGCATGCTGATGTCGGCACTGCTGTGCGCGGCGCTTTCGCTCTCGGGCTGCGGCGGCAATGATGGCTCGACTGTCGCCAACAGCATCCGCGCAGATTCAAACACCA
Organism: Ralstonia sp. 110700041-2; assembly: GCF_056280165.1. NCBI lineage: Bacteria > Pseudomonadati > Pseudomonadota > Betaproteobacteria > Burkholderiales > Burkholderiaceae > Ralstonia > Ralstonia sp. 110700041-2. Next base: position 274,131 of record NZ_JBSFAI010000005.1, read on the forward strand.
CCACGCAGCCAACACCGCCGGTACAGCCGGCCGCAGTCAACTGGACCACGCTCGGTACGCGCGCCACGCCCGCGCAGCCGGGCACGTCCATCACGAGCAACGCTGGCGCCAAGTGGGTCGACTACAACCCGCCCGTGCTCTACGCGGGCGTCGCCCGGCAAGCCACGCAATACATCTCGATGCCCGACGGCACGAAGCTCGCCGCATATGTGACGCTGCCCGCCGACGCATCCGGCAACGCCGCAACGGGCTCCTTTCCGACGGTGCTCGTGCAAACCTCGTACAACGGCGGCAACGCGCAATACGAAGCCTCGATCGGTGCTGCGCTGGGCGCGGCCGATCCGTACATCGTCCAGCACGGCTACGCGACGGTGGTGGTGGACGTGCGCGGCACCGGCCAGTCGCAAGGCACATGGGACGCCTTCGGCGCCGATGAGCAAAGCGACTATGGCCACGTGGTCGACTGGGTGACGCAACAAGCGTGGAGCAACGGCGCCATCGGCCTGTACGGCGTGTCGTACCTCGGCATCACGACGGTCATCACGGCGGCGCAGAACCATCCGGCGGTCAAGGCGGCCTTCCCCATCGTGCCGATTGGCGATGGCTACCGCGACATCGTCTTCACCGGCGGGCAGACCAATCTGACGTTCATCCCGGCGTGGTTCGGGCTGGTGTCGGTGCTGAGCCTGACCGATCCGACGCTGGTGACAGACCCGTCCATCGGTCTGCCAGCCGTGCTGCAACATCTGGTGTCTGCGGTCACGACGTTCCAGCTGCCGACCATGTTGCAGGCACTGCTTGGCACACCGGCCACCGCCTATGACGGCGCGTTCTGGGCGACGCGCTCGCCACTGGAAAACGACGACAGGATCAGGGTGCCGACCTTCGTGGTGGGCGGCTTGCACGATCTCTTCCAGCGCAGCGAGCCGCTCACGTACGAGAGCATCAAGACGCAGGCGCCGGCCAAGTTGCTGATCGGCCCGTGGACGCATCTGCAGGCCGCGTTGGGCAGCGGTTTGCCGGTCGATGGCGTGCCGCCGCTGAACCACATTCAGTTGCAATGGTTCGACCAGTACGTCAAAGGCATGAACGTGGGCGCCGATGCGCTGCCCAACGTCACGCAATACGTGACCGGCCTCGGCCACTACGCTACCGCCACAGACTGGCCGCATCCGCAGGTGCAGGCGCAGCAGCTCTTCCTGCGCGGCGACAAAAGTCTGTCGACCACCGCGCCGGCCGCCAACGAAGCGTCGAACAAGGTCGCACAGCAGCCGCTGAATGGCGCGTGCTCCATCAGCCTGTCGCAATGGACGGCCGGTTTGACGGGCTTCATCCCGCTACCGTGCCAGACCGACGACACCCTTGCCGAAGCCGCCGATGTGAAGTTCGAAACGCCGCCCATGCCGGCCGATGTCTACCTCAACGGGCCGATTGAAGCGGATATGTGGATCTCCACCACCGCGCTGGACGCCGGCGTCTCGGTACGCATTGACGACGTGGACGCGGCAGGCAACGTCACGCCACTCACCGATGGCCTCCAGACGGCCTCGCTGCGCGCGGTGGACGCCAGCCGTTCGCGCACGATGAACGGCCTGTCGATCCAGCCATGGCATCCGTTCACCCCAGGCTCCGTTCAGGCGCTCATGCCGGGCCAGGCCGTGATGGTGCCGGTCGAGGTGTTCCCGACCAGCGCGCTCATCGCCAAGGGCCACAAGCTGCGGGTGGCCGTGGGCGCGAGCAACCTGCCGCAAGGTGTGCCGCCACTACCTACGCTGCTCAACTCGCTCGTCGGCGTCCTGACGGTCTATAGCGATGCGGCGCATCCGTCCACGGTGGTCCTGCCCGTGGTACCAGCCACCGCGCTGTAGCGACACCCCGCTTCGTGGCAATCGTACGGCCCGCTTCGGCGGGCCGTTTTCTTTAGACACCCGACACCACAAAAATAGGTAGCCAGCTAAATACATAGGTAAAACCACGCATGGCAAACGATGCAGAGAAAATAGCGATAGCTGACTCCAGGTAACGCGAATAGGGTAGGAAAACCTTGGCGCCACACATTTTGCATAACCGCCCACGCCATTCGGAATGATGGCGGCCCAACCCTTTCCAGATAAGGTTTCACTGGCAAAACAAGGCCCCTCAATTGCATTAAGTGAAAACGCGCATAAGAAAGTTATTCAGGATTATCTTTTTAATGCCGATAACCCTGTGGAGACCGGAAAATTCAACGAAGACAAATCGGTCACGCCATGACATAACCTGCATCTTTCTCAAGTAAGCAGCACCTTGCATATAACAAACGTGGTCGTCGACCGTCTTTCTCAAGCCGCTCCGGTGCGCGACCACATCTCAAGTCATTCAGCAAACCGGAGAACGCTGTGAACCTTTCTCAGATGACCATCAAAGCCAAGCTGACCACGGGTTTTGGCGTGCTGGCAGCCATTGTTGTCGTCGTGTCGGGCATGTCGCTGCGGGCGCTGTCCGAATCGACCGAAGGATTCTCGAACTACGTGCACGGCATCAGCGCCCGCGCAGACGTCGCGAACGACGTGCGCACGGCGGTGGATCGCCGCGCCATTGCCGCACGCAACCTGGTACTCGTGGTCACCCAAAAAGACCTGGATCTGGAGAAGGCTGACGTCTTCCGTGCGCACGACGATGTGAAGAACAAGCTCAAGCAGCTCAACGACATGATTGCGGGCGCCAAGGACGTAACCGACCGCGCCCGTACGCTGGTGGAAGACATCAACCGCGTGGAAGCACAGTACGGCCCTGTGGCGACCGACATCGTCGGGCTGGCACTGGCCGGCAAACGCGACGAAGCCGTCCAGAAGATGGACAACGAGTGCCGCCCGCTGCTGGCAGCGCTCATCAAGACCACCGACGCGTACGCCACCTACACGCACGAGCGCCAGGAACAGCTCGTGCAGGCATATGAGGCGCAGTACGTCATGCAGCGCAACCTGCTGGCCGGCCTGTCGATCGGCGCGGTGCTGCTGGCAGTGATCGCCGGCATGGTCATCACGCGCTCGATCACGCAGCCGATCCGCACCGCCGTGAACGTCGCCCAGACGGTGGCACGCGGCGATCTGAGCAGCCGCATCGAGGTGCGCGGCAAGGATGAGACGAGCCGCCTGCTCTCCGCCCTGCGTGACATGAATGACCGCCTGACCGAGATCGTGGACAAGGTGCGCGACAGCAGCAGCAGCGTTGCCGGTGCAGCCAAGCAGATTGCCGCCGGCAATGCCGACCTGAGCCAGCGCACGGAAGCCCAGGCGTCGTCGCTGCAGGAAACAGCCGCCAGCATGGAAGAGCTGACGTCCACCGTGAAGCAGAACGCCGAGAACGCCCAGCACGCCACCGCGCTCGCCTCCACCGCGTCGGAGGTGGCGCTCAAGGGCAGCACGGTCGTCAGCCAGGTCGTGTCCACCATGCAGGACATCAGCGACCGTTCGAGCAAGATCGCCGACATCACGGGCATCATCGAAGGCATTGCGTTTCAGACCAACATCCTCGCGTTGAACGCCGCCGTGGAAGCCGCACGTGCAGGCGAGCAGGGCCGCGGCTTTGCGGTGGTCGCCAGCGAAGTGCGCAGCCTGGCGCAGCGTTCGTCAACGGCCGCCAAGGAGATCAAGGAACTGATCGCCTCGTCGGTGGAGCGCATTCACGACGGCTCCACGCTGGCCGGAGAAGCCGGCGAGACGATGACGGAGGTCACGCAAGCCGTGGCCCGCGTCACGCACATCATGGAAGAGATTGCCGCTGCATCGGTCGAGCAGAAGCGCGGCATCGAACAGGTCAATCAGGCGATCTCGCAAATGGATGAAGTCACGCAGCGCAATGCAGCGCTGGTGGAAGAGGCCGCCGCCGCATCGCAATCGCTGCAGGACCAGGGGCAGGAGCTGAACGCCACGATGTCGTTCTTCCGAGTCGATCCGCACGCCGTACACGCCTGATCGCAGCACAGTCACCGTAGCAACCGCCATCTCCAAGCTGTCATTGCGCCCGCTGCCGAAAGGCCGCGGGCGTTTTCTCTTTTATTTCCTGTGTCTTTCGTTAGGCCGTCGTTCGTGACTTCCGCTGCATTGGCGGACCTGCACGCGCGACGCAAAGTGAACTTGCCCCGTTCAACACCCGCGACGGAGCAAGCCGGGGCCGCGCACGGCCCGCCCTGCCGACGAAGGTCACCATGCAAGCAAAGACCTCAGACTTGCGGCGCAGCCTGTTCGGCGCCGCCATGCCACACAAGCCAGTCAGTAGCGGAAGGCCCGCATGATCCCGCTCGCCCTCTCTCACTGGCTGCGGCCGCGCGCGGTGCCGCAACCGCAAGCGCAGCCGCAACCCGCTCCGGCCCTCGCTGAACAACTGCGTGAAGAGTGCGAGGCCATGGCGCGCTATGCCCTGCACCACGGCCTGCCGGTCGCGCCGGAACTCATCGCTCAGCTCGGCGCGCTCATCGACGGCCAGATGCCGGCGCATGCTGCGCCGCACCACGCGTTGGCGGCCATCCACCGCAAGCTTGCAGCCGCCATTGCACCGGCCACGCCGCAGGCCGTCACGCTGCTCGACGCGCAGCATCGCAGCGCTCATCCATTCGCGTGGCTTGGTCCTGTACCGTTGATCCGGCTGCTGACCGGCGCCGCGATCGTCTTCCTGGTCGCAGTGATTGCCACCGGCATGTCGCCCGACGTGTCGAGCGCGAACATCGACCGGGGCTTCCTGGATTCGGACGGCGCGCCCCTGCTATGGAACACGCTGTTCCTGCTGTTCTGCGCGGGGTTGGGCGCGTCGTTTGCCACGCTGTTTCAGGCGCATCGCTATGTGGCCGCGTCCACGTACGACCCGAAGTACGACGCCTCTTACGGCGCACGGTTGATCCTCGGCGTGATTGCCGGGCTGATCCTCGTCGAAATGCTGCCGGCGCAGTTGTTCGACCAGGGCAGCATGCACAGCTTCGGCAAACCGGCGCTTGCCATGCTGGGCGGCTTCTCTGCCACCGCTGTGCACCGGCTGCTTCAGCGGCTGGTGGACGCGCTCGAAACACTCGTACGCGGCGATCGATCGGCCGATGCCGACGCCGCCATGCAGGCCTACCGCGCCCGCGCCGCCAGCGAGCGCACGCAGTGGCAAAGCGAACTCGCCGCCAACCTGATCGATCTGCAGCAATCGCTCGACGGCACTGCCTCTCCCGAGGCGATGCGCAAACGCCTGGCCGACTTCACGCGCGCCATGCTCGCCGCCAGCGACCCCGCGGCCGCCCCGCCGCCCTCTCTCTCGGCCGGCGGCACTTCCAAGGAGTGACCTCATGCTGTTCCTCTACAACATCCCCGCATGGGCAATGGGCACAGTCATCGTGTTCGCGACGCTCCTCGTGGCGTTGGCCGGCTACGCGCTGTTCCGCCGCATTTTTCCGGTCACGCTCGACGCCGAACAACGCAACATGACCATCGCCATGATGACGGCCGTCACCACCATCAACTCGTTGCTGGTCGCGTTCTCGGCCATCTCGGTGTGGGGCGCCTATCAAGCCGCCGCGGACATCGTGGCCGCCGAAGCTGCGTGCGCCACGGAACTTGCCCGCGACCTTTCGGCGTTCTCGCACCCGAGCGCTGCTGCCGCGCGGCGCGAGTTGATCATGTATCTGGACCGCGTCGTCCACGACGAATGGCCGAGCATGCAGCAGCAAGCGCGCCCGGATGCCGGTACGGAAGTCGCATTCAACAGCATGTTCGCCACGGCCAACCGCATCACGCCGCGTGACGACCGCGAGCGCGTGTTGCTGATCGAAGTGCTCGCCCGCGTCAACGAGATGGTGAAGTACCGCGAGAAACGCCTGCAGAACCTGGAAGCCGCCATGCCCGGCACGCTGTGGGGCGTGATGTTGATCGCCAGCGGCTTGTCGCTGGTGCTGCTCTATGCGCTGCCGGCCACGCGCTTTCACATGGCGCTGGTGGTGGTGTGGGCGGCCACGCTGGGCCTGGCGTTCTTTTTTGTGCTGGCCGTGGACCGGCCCTTTGCAGGCGAAGTCAGCGTCAGTGCGGCGCCGCTTGAGCGGGCCATCCAGACGCTATCGAACGACAAGCCGCAAATGAATCCGTTACCGGACTGAGGCGCGCCACTTCGCCGCGCTGCCTCCACTCGCGATGTGGGCTGGCGGGAGAGGCCAGCCCCGGGGCCGAAGCCCCACACTTCGGCCCTGCCCTTTGCCGGCTCGTCGGGAGCCGGTTTTTTTACAGCGGATCGCGAAGGTAGCCGACGAGTTTGTCGACCACCGGCCGGTTCGGCTTGGTCAGCAGGCTCACGACAATCGCCGCGACAAACCCCGCCGGCACGCCGAACGCACCCGAGGCAATGGGGTCGACACCAAACCACGGCTGGCCAAGCAGGCCCGTCATGCGCGTGAAGAACGGGTAATTGGCGATGATGTAGTAAACGCTCACGGCCAGCCCCGTCAGCATGCCCGCGATGGCCCCGGCACGATTGGTGCGCTTCCAGAACACGCCCAGCACCAATACCGGAAAGAAGCACGACGCCGCCAGCGAGAAGGCCGCCCCTACCAGGAAGAGGATGTTGCCCGGCTTCAATGACGTCACATAGGCGGCCAGCAAAGCCACGCCCAGCAACACTACCTTGGCGCTCGTCACGCGCCGCTGGTGGCTGGCCGTGTTGTCGATCATGTGGAAGTACACATCGTGCGAGAGCGCATTGGCGATGGTCAGCAGCAGGCCATCGGCAGTCGACAGCGCCGCCGCCAGCGCACCGGCCGCGATCAGGCCCGACAACACGTACGGCAACCCGGCAATCTCGGGCGCGGCCAGCACGATCATGTCCGGCTGCATCATCACCTCGGCCCACTGCACGATGCCGTCGCCGTTGATGTCATGCAGCGCAAACACGGGCGGGTCGACCTTGCGCCAAGGCACAATCCATTGCGGCAGATCCGCAAACGGCGCACCCACGAGGTGCTGCAGCAGATCGAGCTTGACGAGCGCCGCCAGCGCCGGTGCCGACACATACAGCAGCACCACGAAGACGAGTGTCCAGCTCACCGAGTTGCGCGTCTCACGCACCGACGGCGTGGTGTGAAAGCGCGTGAGGATGTGCGGCAGGCTCGCCGTGCCAACCATCAGGCAAAACACCAGCAGCACGAAGTTCAGCCGCTCGGTGCCGCGCTCGTTTTCCGACGCCGACGGGAATGGCTCGGTGGATGGCGGCCCTATACGGCTGCGCGCCAGCGCGTCTTCGCGCTGCTCGTTCCAGAGGATCGACGCGGTGGCCGCATCGGGCGGAAACTCTTCGCGCTGGCGCTCCAGCGCCTTGATCTCGCGCAGTGGCGCATTGCGTTCGCGTGCAAGCTTGAGCTGCGCATTCAGCGCTTCGCGGGCATGGTCAAACGACTGCGGCAGCTGCGAGATACGCTCCTGCAGCCCCTGAGCTTCGTTCAGGAAGTGGTCACGCACGTGCTGCTCGGCAGGGTCATGCGCGATGCGCCGCTCCTCTTTCTCGATCTGCACCAGCAGGCGACCCGTCGATAACTGCGGCACCGGATCGTGATACCGATGCCAGCCGATGATCGACACCACGCCCAGGAACGACACGATCATGATGATGTACTGCGCCACCTGGGTCCAGGTCACGGCGCGCATGCCCCCCAGGAACGAGCACACCAGTATGCCCGCCAGCCCGAAGAACACGCCCACCGAAAACTCCACGCCGATAAAGCGCGTGACCACCAGCCCCACACCCTGGATCTGCGCGACGAGGTAGACGAACGAACACAGCGTCGCCCCCAGCACCGCAATGCCACGCACGACAGAACTGCCGCCCCGCTCCCCGTTGCCGTAGCGGTTGGCGAGAAAATCCGGCACCGTGTAGCCGCCAAACTTGCGCAGGTACGGCGCCAGCAGGAAAGCGACGAGGCAGTAGCCGCCCGTCCAGCCCATCACATAGGCGAGGCCTTCATAGCCCGAGGCGAACACGATGCCCGCCAGGCCGATGAAGGATGCCGCGCTCATCCAGTCAGCCGCGGTGGCCATGCCGTTGAAGAACGCCGGCACACGGCGCCCTGCCACGTAGTACTCGGTCAGATCGGCCGTGCGGCAGATCAGCCCGATGCACGCATAGATGGCAATCGTGACGAACAGAAACACGTAGCCGAGCCACACGCCCGGCCCGCGCACGTGCTCGATCGCGCCCATCATCACGATGAAGAGCAGCAGCCCTACGGTATAGAGCCCGTAATACAGAAACAGCCGCTTGCGAAAGCGGCTGTCTTGTTGGGAGTCGGTGGCCAAGGTTGGCGGCCAGCGCTGGCGGTTAGCGCGTTTCCTTCAGTTGATCGAGGATGGCCGGGTTCTCAAGCGTGGACGTGTCCTGCGTGATGTCCTCGCCCTTGGCCAGCGAGCGCAACAGGCGGCGCATGATCTTGCCCGAGCGCGTCTTGGGCAGGTTGTCGCCAAAGCGGATGTCCTTCGGCTTGGCGATCGGCCCGATCTCCTTGCCGACCCAGTTGCGCAGCTCGTTGGCGATCTGCTTGGCTTCGTCGCCATCGGGGCGCGAGCGCTTGAGCACCACGAACGCGCAGATGGCTTCGCCCGTCATGTCGTCGGGGCGGCCCACCACGGCGGCTTCGGCCACGATCGGGTTCGCCACCAGCGCCGACTCGATCTCCATCGTGCCCATGCGGTGGCCCGAGACGTTCAGCACGTCATCGATGCGGCCCATGATGGTGAAGTAGCCGGTGTCCTTGTCGCGGATGGAGCCATCGCCCGCCAGATACAGCTTGCCGCCCAGCTCTTCCGGGAAGTAGCTCTTCTTGAAGCGCTCCGGGTCACCCCAGATCGTGCGGATCATCGACGGCCACGGACGCTTGACGACCAGGATGCCGCCCTGCCCGTTCGGCACGTCGTGCCCGGTTTCATCGACGACGGCAGCCATGATGCCCGGCAGCGGCAGCGTGCACGAGCCCGGCACCAGCGGCGTGGCACCCGGCAGCGGCGTCATCATGTGACCGCCGGTCTCGGTCTGCCAGAAGGTGTCGACGATCGGGCAACGGCCCCCGCCAATATTCGTGTGGTACCACATCCAGGCTTCCGGGTTGATCGGCTCGCCCACGGTGCCGAGCAGGCGCAGGCTGGAGAGGTCGTACTGCTTGGGGTGGACCTTCTCGTCCGCTTCGGCGGCCTTGATCAACGAGCGGATCGCGGTCGGTGCGGTGTAGAAAGTGTTGACCTTGTGGCGCTGGATCATGTCCCAGAAGCGGCCGGCATTGGGATACGTCGGCACACCTTCGAAGACGACCTGCGTGGCGCCGGCCGCGAGCGGGCCGTACGCAATGTAGCTGTGCCCCGTCACCCAGCCGATGTCGGCCGTGCACCAAAAGATGTCGTCAGGTTTCAGGTCGAACGTCCACTGCATGGTGAGCAATGCCCACAGCAGGTAGCCGCCCGTGCTGTGCTGCACGCCCTTTGGCTTGCCGGTCGAACCTGAGGTGTAGAGGATGAACAGCGGGTGCTCCGCGCTCACCGGCGTCACTTCGCAGGTGTCGGGCTGGCCGGCTTCGACCTCGTCCATCGCGCGGTCGCGGCCTTCCACCCAGTTCACATTGCCGTTGGTGCGGCGATAGACGATCACGTGCTTGACAGCGTCCGTGCCTTCCATGGCGAGCGCTTCATCGGCGATGGCCTTGAGCGGCAGCGCCTTGCCGCCGCGCATCTGTTCGTCCGCCGTGATGAGCGCCACGGCGCCCACGTCGACGATGCGTTCCTGCAGCGACTTGGCCGAGAACCCGCCGAACACCACCGAGTGCGTCGCACCGATACGCGCACACGCCTGCATGGCGACGATGCCTTCCACCGACATCGGCATGTAGATCACCACGCGATCGCCCTTCTTGATGCCCAGCGCCTTCAGGCCGTTGGCGAAGCGGCAGACGCGTGCGTGGAGTTCGCGATACGTGGTGCGCGAGACCTTGCCGTCATCGGTTTCGAAAATGATGGCGACCTTGTCGGCGTTGCCGTTCTCAAGGTTGCGCTCGAGGCAGTTGTACGAGGCGTTGAGCTCGCCGTCTTCAAACCACTTGTAGAACGGTGCGTTGGACTCGTCCAACACCTTGCTGAAGGGCTTGTGCCACAGCAGGTGCTCGTGTGCGAGGCGCGCCCAGAAGCCTTCGTAATCATGCTCGGCTTCGGCACACAGCGCACGGTACGCATCCATGCCGGCGATGTTTGCCTGTTTGACAAAGGATTCGGGCGGGTTGAACACGCGCGTTTCCTGCAGGACAGATTCAATGCCAGCCATGGTGTCTCCTGATAGCGATGTCTGTAGTCGTTTTGCGGCGAATCTAAGGGGCTGACCTGACTCCAGCCTTACGCATTTCTGCGCCGCAAGCCGACGCGAAGGGCACTACTATAATGCGTCACTTCCTGTTACGGCACGCATCGCAGCGCAACATGGCCGGCAAGAGAGCCGCGTCCCGTGCCGGTTTCCACTGATTCCTCATTGTGCCCATCCACGCCCTTTTCCTGATTGCTGCCATGGCATTGGTCGGCAGCAACGTCGGTTTCGGCAAGTCGATCGTCGCCGTCATGCCGGTGATGCTGTTTGCGTTGCTGCGCTTTCTGATTGCCATCGTCTGCATGGCGCCGTGGTACAAGCCGGCGCGCATGCGCCGCGTGACGCGCGGCGAGTGGACTAACCTGTTCCTCCAGGCCTTCTTTGGTACGTTCGGTTTTACGCTGCTGATGCTGAACGGCGTACGACTGACCTCGGCGCTGGCCGCGGGCATCATCACCAGTACGATTCCAGCCGCGGTGGCACTGCTGTCGTGGCTGGTGCTGCGCGAAAAGCCTTCGGGGCGGACGCTGGCGTCGGTGGTGCTGGCGGTGGCCGGCGTCGCCATTCTCAATGCCTACCGTGGGGGCGAATCCTCGGGCGCTGCCCCTGCCGATGCGGCGCAGGCGCTGCTGGGCAATGCGCTGGTGATGGGCGCGGTGCTATGCGAATCGATCTACGTGATCCTGTCGCGGCGGCTGACGCAAACCTTGCCCGCTATCGAGATCTGCGCGTACACGCACCTGATCGGCGGCCTGCTGATGCTGCCACTGGGGCTGATGCCGCTGCTCACCTTCGATGTCTCGAGTGTGCCCCTGCCCATCTGGGGCCTGGTGCTTTGGTATGCGCTGTCGGCCAGCATCTTCTCGTTCTGGCTATGGATGAAGGGCATTCGGCACGTGCCGGCGCACCTTGCAGGCGTGTTCACCTCGGTGCTGCCGATAGCGGCGGCCACCTACGGCGTCGTCGCGCTGGGCGAGACGCCGGGCTGGCCGCATGGCGTGGCGCTGGCTTGCGTGGTGGCGGGCATTCTCGTGGCCAGTCGGCCGGCCCGGCCACGCCAGCCGATACAGCGGGGGCGACAGCGCGGCCGTGTGGCCGATCCGCTGGACCCGCTCGATCCGTCGTTGGATCGGGAATGAAGCGCGTCACTCGCGTTTTCCAGTAAGCGATTCCGCAATCACGGACCGTTACAATCGCGCGGTTTTTCGACCACTCGCCCGTCCTACCCATGAAGTCGCCCATCGCCCCGCTGCGCCCGATTCCGCGCCTGATTTTCTTTTCCCGCTGGCTGCAACTGCCGCTTTACCTGGGGCTGATCATCGCCCAGGCAGCGTATGTGTACCTCTTCGTCGTCGAGGTGTGGCACCTGGTTTCGCACCTGGGCGACCTGGACGAAACCAAGATCATGCTGGCCGTGCTGGGCCTGATCGACGTGGTCATGATCTCCAACCTGCTGATCATGGTGATCATCGGGGGGTACGACATCTTCGTTTCCAAGCTCGGCATCGAGGGCCATGAAGACGAGCCCGAGTGGCTGGACCACGTCAACGCGGGGGTGCTGAAGGTGAAGCTGTCGATGGCGCTGATCAGCATCTCGTCGATCCACCTGCTCAAGACGTTCATCGACGCTGCCCAGAAAGATACGCACACGATCCTGTGGCAGGTGGTGATCCACGTAGCGTTCCTGGTGTCTGCGCTGGTGATGGCCTGGGTGGACCGCATCGTTTCGCACGCGCATCCGCACGGCGAGGCTGCCGACGCACATTGACGCTGTGCCCTTGTTGGCGCAGCGATTCCGACGAACGCGCTCGGACAATCCGCGCCCGACATTGGGTGTATGATCTTAGGCTGTTTTGAGCCTGCGGCGCCCGCCGTCCAGGTCACAGGCAGGGAGTGAAGGTCACCGACCACTGCCCTGCCGCACCGGCTTTTCATTCCTATACGTTGGTCCCCCACCATGACCGTCATTCGTCAAGAAGACCTCATCCAGAGCGTCGCCGACGCGCTGCAGTACATCAGCTACTACCACCCGATGGACTACATCACTGCTCTGGGCCGCGCCTATGAGCAGGAGCAGAGCCCGGCGGCCAAGGATGCCATCGCGCAGATCCTGACCAACAGCCGCATGTGCGCCGAAGGCAAGCGCCCGATCTGTCAGGACACCGGCATCGTCACCGTGTTCCTGAAGGTCGGCATGAACGTGCGCTGGGACGGCGCCACGATGAGCCTGGAAGACATGGTCAACGAAGGCGTGCGCCGCGCGTACAACGACGTCGACAACAAGCTGCGTGCAAGCGTGCTGGCTGATCCCGCTGGCAAACGCACCAACACGAAGGACAACACCCCGGCCGTGATCAACATGTCGATCGTGCCGGGCGACACAGTGGACGTGATCGTCGCGGCCAAGGGCGGCGGCTCCGAAGCCAAGTCGAAGTTCGTGATGCTGAATCCGTCGGATTCGATCGTCGACTGGGTGCTCAAGACCGTGCCGACCATGGGCGCCGGCTGGTGCCCGCCGGGCATGCTGGGCATCGGCATTGGCGGCACGGCTGAAAAGGCCATGCTGCTGGCCAAGGAAGCCCTGATGGAGCCGATCGACATTCAAGACCTGATCGCCCGCGGCCCCAGCAACCGCGCAGAAGAACTGCGCATCGAGCTGTATGAGAAGGTCAACGCGCTGGGCATTGGCGCGCAAGGCCTGGGCGGCCTGGCCACCGTGCTCGACGTGAAGATCCTGGACTACCCGACGCACGCAGCCAACCTGCCGGTTGCCATGATCCCGAACTGCGCCGCCACGCGCCACGCGCACTTCACCCTGGACGGCAGCGGCGTTGCCAAACTGGAAGCGCCGGACCTGTCGCAATGGCCGAAGGTCGAGTGGGCACCGAACACGGAAACGTCGAAGCGCGTCGACCTGAATACGCTCACGCCGGAAGAAGTTGCCTCGTGGAAGCCCGGCCAGACGCTGCTGCTGAACGGCAAGATGCTGACGGGTCGCGACGCCGCACACAAGCGCATCGCCGACATGCTCGCCAAGGGCGAAAAGCTGCCGATCGACTTCACCAACCGCGTGATCTATTACGTCGGCCCGGTCGACCCGGTGCGCGATGAGGTTGTCGGCCCGGCAGGCCCGACCACGGCCACGCGCATGGACAAGTTCACCGAGACGATGCTCGCCCAGACGGGTCTGATCGCCATGGTGGGCAAGGCCGAGCGCGGCCCGGTCGCCATCGAGTCCATCAAGAAGCACAAGTCGGCTTACTTGATGGCCGTGGGCGGCGCGGCGTACCTGGTGTCGAAGGCCATCCGCGGCTCGAAGGTGCTGGCGTTCGAAGACCTTGGCATGGAAGCCATCTATGAGTTTGACGTGAAGGACATGCCTGTCACCGTGGCCGTGGACAGCTCGGGCACGTCGGTCCACAAGACCGGCCCGGCGGAATGGCAAGCGAAGATCGGCAAGATTCCGGTCGCAGCGGGCTGATCCGTTCATTCACATTCAATATGACGACACGCGCGCAGGCACCGGTCGGGGTCTTTGATTCCGGCCTCGGAGGGCTCTCCGTCCTGCGCGCGATTCGCGCCGAACTGCCGGCCGAATCGCTTCTCTACCTGGCGGATTCCCGCCATGCCCCGTACGGGGAAAAATCTCCCGAGTACATTGCCGATCGCACGCTGCGTGTGTGCGAATGGCTGGTCGACCAGGGCTGCAAGGCACTGGTGATCGCGTGCAACACCGCCACAGCGCAGGCCGTGCACGTGCTGCGCGAAAAGCTCGCGGTGCCGGTGATTGGCGTCGAGCCGGGCTTAAAGCCGGCAGTTGCGACGTCGAAGAGCCGTGTGGTCGGCGTGCTCGCGACCGAAAGCACGCTGCGTAGCGAGAAATTTGCGCGCCTGCTGGCGGGTGCCTCTGGCGATTGCAAGGTGCTGAGCCAGCCCGGCTACGGCCTCGTCCCTCTGATCGAACGCGGCGATACCCACTCGCCCGCGGTGCTGGAACTGCTGCGCGCCTATCTGCAACCGATGCTCGATGCGAATGCCGACACGTTGGTGCTCGGCTGCACGCACTACCCCTTCCTGGAAGATGCCATCCATGAGATTGCGGGCGACCGGTTGACATTGATCGACACCGGACACGCCGTCGCGCGCCATCTGGGCCGCACGCTCGCGGCAGCGGGATTGCAGGCATCGGGCCAAGCCGCAACGCCATGCTTCATGAGCACCGGCGATGTGCTTCCGCTGCAAGCCATGGTGGCTGCGTTGCTCGGAGAGGCGCCAATGGCCCAGCGGGTCGACATTGGCGACGCGCCCCTGAGCCCCGTCGCGGTGTCGCTCGCTTCCCAGCCCGAATAACGCCGCCCGAATAGGACAACGCCGCCCTGAAAGGCGGCGCATTGTCATCTTGGCTGAATGTCAGCCAACCGTCGGTTGCACTGCCGGTTCGGCAACGTCCGCCGCCACTTCGTCTTCTGCCGGCTCGTACTTTGCCACCACGGCCGTGGCCAGGCTGTTGCCGATCACGTTGGTTGCCGTGCGGCCCATGTCGAAGAACTGGTCGATCCCGATGATCAGCAGCAGACCGGCTTCGGGCAGATGGAACATCGGCAGCGTGGCCGCCACCACCACCAGCGATGCACGCGCCACGCCGGCCATCCCCTTGCTCGTGAGCATCAGCACCAGCAGCAGCGTGACCTGTTGCGTGAAGCTCATCTCGATGTTGTAGGCCTGCGCGATAAACAGCACCGCAAACGCCTGGTACATCATCGAGCCATCCAGGTTGAACGAGTAGCCCAGCGGCAGGACGAAGCTGGAGATGCGCTTGGGCACGCCAAACCGGTCCAGCGCCTCGATCGTCTTCGGGTAAGCGGATTCGCTGCTTGCGGTGGCGAACGCCAGCAGCGTCGGCTCGCGAATCAGCCCAAGCAGACGGCCCAGCGAGCGGCCCAGCAACACATAGCCCACCAGGAACAGGATCGCCCACAGCAGTGCCAGGCCCAGGTAGAACTCGCCGATCAGCTTGCCGTAGGTCCACAGCACGCCCACGCCTTCCACCGTGATCGCAGCGGCCATGGCGGCAAATACGCCCAGCGGTGCAAAGCGCATCACGTAGTCGGTAATGCGGAACATCAGCTTGGTCAGTTCTTCCAGGCCACGGCCGATCACACTGTCCATCGGATTCTTCATCGTCGACAGCGCGGCGCCGAAGAACAGCGAAAACACCAAGATCTGCAGGATTTCGTTGGTGGCCATGGCCTCCACGATGCTGCGCGGAAACACGTGCGTGATGAAGGCCTTGAGGGTGAAGTCACCCGTCTTCAGGCCCGACGTGGCCGACACATCCGGCAGCGCCAGGTTCATGTGCATGCCGGGTTGGAAGAAGTTGACCAGCAGCATGCCCAGCGCCAGCGACGTGGCCGACGCGCACACAAACCAGATCATCGCGCGCAGGCCCACGCGGCCCACCGAACGGCCGCCACTCATGCTTGCCAGGCCCGTCACCAGGGTCGAGAACACCAGCGGCGCAATGATCATCTTGATCATGCGCAGGAAGATGTCGGTGATGATGCTGAAGTACGAAGCGATGTCCTTGGCCGCCGCAGCGTCCTTGGCGTATTCGTGGCAACCCCAGCCGACGGCAATGCCCAGCAGCATTGCCAGCCCAATGTGGGAGGTCAGACGTTTGGTGTTCAAGACTTTCTCCAAGGAATACCGTGGCCGGAAGGCGGCGCGCGACAGACGCGGATCTCATGGGGCCAAGGGCTGGCCCAAGTTCATCACGCTTTGTAAAAAGCGACGATATTAGAGAAGCGCATGGCGATCGTTATGTCGATGTTGCATAGCACCATGCAATTTCTGCATACATCGATATGGCGCCGTTGACACCCTGCTGCGACGCCGCATGAGCATTGGAATTGGGCAGTGCGAAGCGGATTATTGAGCGACACGCAATGCCGTCGGGGCATACCAACAAGCGCTGTTTCGAGCACATGAAAAGCGACGCCTGTACCACGTATGCCGCTGATAGCATCATGGGCTTATGTCACCACCGGAGCCCTGCAATGAAAATGGCGCTCTTCGCCTTCGGCACAACCGACTGGTCTGCCGTTGAACCTACCGAACATGCCGGCGAAACCGGCATGGCGATCTGGCGCACGCGCTACTTTGGCGACGAGTCGGACCGCATCCGCGTGCGCATGGTGGAGTACACGCCTGGCTACCTGGCCGACCATTGGTGCAAGAAGGGCCACATCCTGTTCTGCCTTGACGGCGAACTGGAAACCACACTGGAAGACGGCCGCACGTTCACGCTCACGCCCGGTATGAGCTATCAGGTGGGCGACGATGCCGAAGCCCATCAGTCGACCACCAAAAAGGGCGCTCGACTATTCATCGTTGACTGACCGGGACACCCGGCTAGTGCATCGGCCCCGGCCCCGGTTGACCGGGGTCAAGCGATTCAAAGATCCAGGTCTTTAAGGCTCACAGACCACAATATGTAGTGCTAGTCTGACTCCATACCACTATATGGAGTACCTCATGACGGGCACACAGGTCACTGGGCAAGTCACCAAGCGCGACGGTTCATTGGCGCCGTTCGATGCGCAGAAGATCCGACAGGCCATCGCCGCAGCCGGCCAGGCCACCGGCGAATTCGACACCATCGAGGCGCAGCACCTGACCTCAGGCGTGGTTGCACATCTTGCGCCGCTCCCCTGCCCAGGTATCGAAATCATCCAGAACTGCGTGGAAGAGGTGCTGGTGGACGCCGGCTATTGGCGCACCGCGCGCGCCTACATCGTCTACCGCGAACAGCACGCCCGGCTGCGTTCGCTCAAGCACACGCTGGTCGATGTCGAAAGCACGATGGAGGAGTACCTCGAGCAGCGCGACTGGCGCGTCAACGCCAACGCCAATCAGGGCTATAGCCTGGGCGGCCTGATCCTGAACGTGGCGGGCAAGGTCACGGCCAACTACTGGCTTTCGCACGTCTACAGCCCCGAAGCGGGCACGGCGCACCGCGAGGGCGACCTCCACATCCACGATCTCGACATGCTCTCGGGCTACTGCGCAGGCTGGTCGTTGCGGCAGTTGCTGACGGAGGGATTCAACGGCGTGCCGGGCAAGGTGGAGGCAACGCCGCCGCGGCATATGTCCGCAGCCATCGGGCAGATCGTCAACTTTCTGGGCACGCTGCAGAACGAGTGGGCCGGCGCGCAGGCGTTCAGTTCGTTCGATACCTACATGGCGCCGTTCATCCGCCGCGACGCGATGTCGTATGCCGCGGTCAAGCAGTCCATGCAGGAACTGATCTACAACCTGAACGTACCCAGCCGCTGGGGCACGCAAACGCCGTTCACCAACCTCACGTTCGACTGGACTTGCCCGGCCGACCTGCGCGAACAGGTTCCTTACATCGGCGGCGAAGAGATGCCCTTCACCTATGGCGATCTCCAGCCCGAGATGGACATGATCAACCGCGCGTATATCGAGGTCATGATGGCCGGCGATGCGAAAGACCGCGCGTTCACGTTCCCGATACCGACCTACAACATCACGTCGGACTTCGATTGGGAGCACCCAAACACAACGTTGCTGTTCGAGATGACGGCGCGCTACGGGCTGCCCTACTTCCAGAACTTCCTCAACTCCGATCTGGAGCCGCACATGGTGCGCTCGATGTGCTGCCGCCTGCAGCTTGACCTGCGCGAACTGCTCAAGCGCGGCAACGGGTTGTTTGGCTCGGCTGAGCAGACCGGGTCCATCGGCGTCGTGACCGTCAACTGCGCACGACTGGGGTATCTCTACGCGGGCGATGAGGCAGCGCTGCTGGCGCGGCTGGACACGCTGCTCGCCCTCGGCCGCGATGTGCTGGAGGTCAAGCGCAAGTTCGTGCAGCGGCTGATCGATCAGGGGCTGTATCCATACACGCGCCGCTACCTGGGCACGCTGCGCAACCACTTCAGTACGCTGGGCGTGAACGGCATCAACGAAATGGTGCGCAACTTCACACACGATGCCGACGACATCACCACGCCATTCGGCCATGCCATGGCGGTGCGCCTGCTCGACCACGTACGTCAGCGCATGACGGAATTCCAGGAGGCGACGGGGCACCTGTACAACCTTGAAGCCACACCCGCAGAGGGCACTACCTACCGCTTCGCCCGCGAAGACCGCAAGCGCTGGCCTGGCATCCTGCAGGCCGGCACGGCAGCGCAGCCGTATTACACCAACTCAAGCCAGTTGCCCGTCGGCTACACCGACGATCCGTTTGAAGCGCTGGCGCGCCAGGAAGCACTGCAGAGCAAGTACACGGGCGGCACGGTCCTGCACCTGTACATGAACGAAGCGATCTCATCGCCGCAGGCATGCAAGGAACTCGTGCGCCGCGCGCTGGCCAACTTCCGCCTGCCGTACATCACCATCACCCCGACGTTTTCGATCTGCCCGAAGCACGGCTATCTGTCCGGCCATCACACGTTCTGTCCGAAATGCGATGCAGATCTGCTGGCCCAGCAGCCCCACGGCAAGTGCGGCTGCACAGGGGCCGGCACCCCAGGTTCTTCCACCCACCTCCATCACGAAGGAGCCTCCGTATGACCACCGTTGCACAAACCACCAACCGCACCGTTGCACTCGACGACAGCCAGCGCACGCGCTGCGAAGTCTGGACCCGCGTGATGGGCTATCACCGGCCCGTCAGCTCATTCAATATCGGCAAGCAAGGGGAATTCCGTGAACGCCGCTTCTTCGTTGAAGACCGCGCCCGCTGAGCAACCGCACTGCCCGCCGCCGGCCATCGGCGGCCTGGCACCTTTTTCCAGCGTCGACTGGCCCGGGCAGCTTGCGGCGGTGGTGTTCGTGGCCGGCTGCCCGTGGCGCTGTCATTACTGCCACAACCCGCACTTACAGACCCGGACACGCACGCTGGATTGGGACGACGTCTTCGCCTTTCTGCAGCGTCGCAAGGGCCTGCTCGATGCGGTGGTCTTCTCGGGCGGTGAACCGCTGAGCGAGCCGCACCTGCCGCAACTGATACGCGACGTGCGGGCGCTCGGCTACAAGATTGGCCTGCACACCGGCGGTATCTATCCGGCGCGCCTGGCCGACGTACTGCCGCAGGTGGACTGGGTGGGGCTCGACATCAAGACCAGCGCACCGCACTACGACGCGCTCACGGGCCGCCGCGGCAGCGCAGCGCCGGTCGATGCGTGCCTGGATCTTCTGCTGCAGAACGGCGGCGCATTCGAATGCCGCACGACATGGCACCCCGACTGGTTGCCGGAACCGCAACTTCTTGCGCTGGCGCAAAACCTCAGCCGGCGCGGCGTGAAACACTACGCACTACAAGCCTACCGAAGTGCCCCCGGAACCCCGGCCATCACGCTGCCCAGCGAGAGCACTCAGCGCGCATTGGCTGCCAGCTTTTCTTCTTTCTGTTGCCGGTGACACCATGCAAGACCCCCTCAATGTGGGCGATCTGCTCAAGCACAGCCCACTGTTCCTGGACTTCGACAACGATGACATTGCCTTGCTCGCGCGCGACAGCCACGCAGTGCGCGTGTCGCGGCACGACTTCGCGTTTCGCCGTGGCGACCACGCCGATGGCTTCTATGTCGTGGTGGTCGGTGCGATCAAACTCGTATTGCCGGGGGCGCACGGCCAATGCAAGGTCATCGAGTTCTTCGGGCCCGGCGAGTGGTTTGGTGAGCCCTTCATGTTTCTGAACCGCCCCCACGCGGCAGATGCGCAAGCCATGGAAGACAGCCTGCTTGTCTGGATCGGTAAGCGCGGCGTCGACGATGCACTCCACGTGCATCCGCGCCTGGCGCGGCAGATGTTGACGGGGCTGTCCACCCGCCTGCACACGCTGATGTGCGACATCGAAACCGTGAACCTGCAAAGCGCCAATGAACGGCTGATCGGGTATTTGCTCTCGCTGCCGCGCAAGTTTGATCGCACGCGGTTTCCATGCAGCAAGAGTCTGGTCGCGTCCAAGCTTGGGCTGGCACCGGCCACGCTTTCCCGCACGCTGCGACAGTTGATTCGCGACGGGTTGATCCGCGTGGAAGGCCGCGAGGTCGTGATCCAAAACACCACGGCGTTGCAGCGTCAGCTCATCGCGGGATAACAGTAGAAGCTCGACGCAGGTCAATCGCCTGCGGTGTCGAGCCGATGCTTGAGCGTGTTGACGGCATCATCCACCAGCGCGGCGGCAGCACTCAATTCATCGTCGCTGCAATCAGCGTGATAACGCTTCTTGGCGCCGCACTGGTTGAGCACGAGGTGAACGTCCGGTGCCACGCCCGCCGTTGCCAGACAGGCCTTGACGCACGCCAGTGCACAACCGTCGAGCGCGAGAATAGGCCGCCCGCTGCGTGCTGTCTTGACGAGCGCGCGAACCCCGCCGCCGACACCGCTGATGCAAGACATCTCTGCCCTGCCTGCACGGTCCAAATCCACGGCCAGGCGGTTTGCCGCTTGCGCCACGCTCGAACAACCCGAGCAGGCATAGACGAGGGGCAACGCGCGTGATGACATGGCGCCCCTCTCCCTACCGCGATTGCCAGCGTGCAAGCCACGCCGGGCGTGCGGCCGCATCGAGCCAGTTCTTGACGATCAGCCCAAGCTCCGTGTCGCCCGCAATCTTGAGGCGGCGCTGGAAGAACAGCGTGTCCGCGTCGGCAGTGCCGCGAATGAGCGCAACGAAATCGCCCATGCCTGCACGCAACTCCAACTCAGGTTCGGAGCTTGACGCAGAAAACATGTGGAACGCTCCACCGCGGCAGCAAAAACAGGCGCGCAAGCCCAGGTCCTCCACGGTGATGGCAAAGCGCCGCCCGTCCAACTCCGGTGGCGGCGTCAGCCAAGACAGGCGGCGGGCCAGATCGAGCCCCATCACAAAGGGGAACGATGTGAGCGGCACCGGTAGGCTGCGCGCCATGCGAACGAAGACTTCGGGTGGGCGCAGGCGCGTCATTGCGGCATCTCCAGCCATTCAATACCGGACTGCCCATGCCAGTAGCCATTGCAGCGCCCAATGCCCTCCGGCGGCTGCACGTCCCGCACAGGCAGGCCCAGGCGCAGGGCATCCAGTGCTGCCACGGCGTCCAGCGTGCCTCGCGATTGCGGGCTGACACGCAACACCTTCACACCCAGCGCAGACAGCGCGGGCGCCTGATCGAGAATGTCGAGGCATTGCCCTGATTGCGTCTGGATACCGTTGATGGCGAGAAACTCCTGCCCTTCGCGCGTGCGCACCGCCAGGCCATCGGGATGCTCGATGCAGCGGAATCCGCAGTCGTCCTTGTTGAGGCGAAAGTGCCGCGCCGTAAAGCAGCGTGCGGAAAATGCCAGCGGCAAGCGTCCCCACACCATCGCTTCGATCCCCAACTCGGCCGGCTTCTCGCGCATCAGATCGGCCAGAGTGGCCTGGCTCATCTCCAGCGGCATGACCGCACGCACCGCGCCCAGCCCAGCCAGCCACGCCAGGGTCGCGCCGTGATACGCGTTGCAATGCGGCCCGGCAACGAATGGCCGACCGTTCAGCAACCGCACGGCGCCAAGCTCGCCGGCTTCGACCATCCAGACGTCCTGCTGACACTGCTTGCGCAACGCCTGCGCCTCGGCACTGGTTTCGATGAGCGTGCGCGTCGACAGCACAACCGACTTGCCAGCCTCGCGCAGCATGGCGGCGATATCGAGCCAGTCGTCCGCGCGCAATTCGTGGCGGCGGCTGCAAACCGTCTCGCCCACATAGACGATGTCGACAGGGCTAGCGGCCACTTCTGCGTAAAAGTCGAACGTCTGTAGCCGCGGCCAGTAGTACAGCAGCGGACCAAGCGAAATTTCGTAGGACATGATGTGCCTTCTATTTCCAGGGCCGATCAAACGCACCTTGCGTGACGTGCGCGCCTTCTGCGTGGCGCACGAGTGCGGCCTGCCAATCGGGCTTGACCGAGAAGCGCGCCGGGTCCGCCTGTGCAGCATCCAATGCGGCGCGCAATGTGGCCACCACCTGCGCAACGTACGCCGGACTGCGCTGGCGCCCCTCGATCTTGATCGCCGACACACCCATGGCGAGCAGCCTGGGCAACAGACTGAGCGCATTGAGGCTCGTGGGTTCTTCGAGCGCGTGATCGACCTCACCGTCGACGAGAAAGCGCCCCTTGCACAGCGTCGGATATCCAGCCGGTTCGCCGGGTGCGTATTGGTCGATCATGATGTTGTTCAGGCGTGCATCCAGGTTGCCGTCGCGCTCCACCCAGCGCACCGCATGCGCGGGCGAACACACGCCCTTGTTATTGGGAGAATCGCCCGTGGCATACGACGACAGCAGGCAACGCCCTTCAGCCATCACGCACAGGCTGCCAAAGCCGAACACCTCAATCTGCGCCGAGGTCTGCTGGATTACACGTTCGACTTCGGTCAAGGTCAGCACGCGTGGCAGGACGGCGCGGTGGATGCCGAACTGCTCACGCATCAGCTCGATGGCATCGGCATGCGTTGCCGAACCCTGCACGGATAGATGCAGCCGAAGGTTGGGATAGCGCTCGCATGCATAGGCCATCAGCCCGGGGTCGGCCAGGATCACGGCATCGGCGCCCAGCATGTAGGCAGCATCGATTGCCATGCGCCACTCGATGGCACGGCCAGGCTGCGGAAACGTGTTGATGGCAAACAGCACCTGGCGCCCTTTCCGATGCGCAAATTCGACGCCGGCGCGGATGTCGCTCTCGGTAAAGTTCAGGCCGGCGAAGTTGCGCGCGTTGGTCGCATTCTTCAAGCCGAGGTAGACGGAGTCGGCCCCGGCTTCCACCGCGGCCTTGAGCGCGGCCAGGCTGCCGGCGGGCGCCACGAGTTCAATGGGGGAAGCGTTCTGTGTCATGGCGGCCAGTCTGCGACTTGTCAGCCAATGTGGTTTTGCGTTCCGTCAAGCGGGCGCAAACGCTCGCGAGACACGGCGAAACGTCAGCAGCGCCCGGCACAGCATCGCACCCAGCCACACGTGCGACAGCGCGAACAGCAGGCCCGCGACCACCGCCATCCGCTCAGGATGCAGCGGCACCAGCAACAACGCCAACAATACGAGCAGCAGCAGGCGTGCATGCCAATGCTGTTGCCGCTCACCGATCAACGTTTGCATGGCCGGCAGCCGCACATGCCGCGGCACCCGCCTGCGCAGGTGCATCCAGATCATGAACGGGATGATCTTGCCAAGCATCGCATTGACAGGCAGCACCCCACCGCCCACGACGGCCAGCGCGCCGATCTCCCACGTGATGGGCCAGTCTGACGGCAGCCAGGATGCGGTCAGCCCCAGCATGGCAACGACCAGCCAGGCGACGGCAGCGGCCAGCCACAACCGCCAGCCCGGATCGTGCCGGCGACGCGCGCTGCACACTGCACGCACGCCCACCAGCGCCAGCGCTGCCAGGGCGAGCCATCCCCATGTCTGCCAGAACACCGCGCCACCCACACCGCTGCATAGACTGCCAACGGTCAGTGGCGCCCACAGCCACCACGGCATCAGCCGATGCCAAGGCTCAGGTAGACGCCGCGTCTGCCAGAACATCGGCAACACCGTCGACGCCACGCCCGCGACCAACGTTGCCAGCCAGCCGCCGAGGCCCCAACCGACATGCAGGTTCAACAGCACGGGCGATGGCGCAAACCATCCGCTAGCCAATGCCGTGCCAAGCGTTGCGCCGCTCGCCAGCGTGACCAACAAGGGCCAACCGATGCGGCGCAGTGTCCGCACCGTCGCATGCGTTGCGCGTGTCTGCCCCACGCGCATGCCAGCAAGGATGATCAACGCAGCAGGGACCGCCAACAGCGGCGCACCCAACCAAGCAGCCAGCACGAACGCACGATGGTCCGCGCCCAGGAAACCCGTTGCAAGCGCAGATGCCGTTGCCACGCATGAGAGCGCAACCCAAGGCGACGCCCATTTCGCGCCGCGCACAGGCACACCGGCCACCACGGGAAGCAATTGAAATAGCGCACCAAGCATCGCCGGCAATAACATGCCGACGACCAAGGCGTGAACCAGCGCGAGCGACAGCGGAGCAAATCGGTCAGGCAAACCCGCAGACGGGCCCAGCGCCAGCAGAAGACCGGCCGCCGCGCCCACCCACGGCACTGGCAGCAGGCAGCCGAACACCACGCCGGCAGGCGGCATGCGTTCGTAGAACAGCGTGGGGGCGGTTGGCATCGGGTCGGCTGAAGATCTGTCCAGCCGACCACGTTAGCGCAGCGGCCTCTGCATGCGCTTGATGTGCGTTAAGCGTCAGCGCGGTGTGAATCCAATGGAGCGCCGCTCGCGCAGTTCCGGCTTGATGGAATGCTCCTGCCGCAATTGTGCGAGGAAGGCCTCGGGTTCAAGCGTCTCGCCCAGCAGCACAGACTGCTGCTTGACCACCGCAAAATCACCCGGCGTGAGCATGTCGAGAGACGCCAACATCTCGCGCCAGACAGGCTTGAGTGCCTCCGCCTTGCCCCCCAGCGCCTCGGCAATGAACATCTGCTCGCGCTGCGCACGCACCAGCGGCTTGAAGCGGATCTTGAATGCAAACCGCCGCAGCGCCGCCTCGTCAATCCGATCAAACAAATTGGTCGTGCAGATGAAGATGCCGTCAAAGCGCTCCATGCCCTGCAGCATCTCGTTGACTTCCGACACCTCGTAATTGCGCACCGCGCCCTGGCGGCTCTGCATGAAGCTGTCCGCCTCGTCGAGCAAGAGCAGTGCGCGTTCCTCTTCGGCACGCGAGAACATCGCCGCGATCTGCTGCTCGGTTTCGCCGACGTACTTGCTCATCAAGTCGGACGCGCGGCGAATCAGCAACGGCATGTCGAGCTGCGCCGCGATATGCTCGGCCAGCACCGTCTTGCCCGTACCCGGCGGCCCATAGAAACACAATGTGCCGCGTCGCCGCGCGCGCAGCGCCTCGATGATGCGCTCGACGGAAAACCGTGTCTCAAGGTTCAGATAGTCCAGCTTGTATTCGGTCACGACGCGGTGCGCTTGCACCTCCGGTCGCAAGCCCATCGCCTGATCGGCGTGGTCGAGCTGACGCTCGATCAGGGATTCGGCAGGCTCTTCCATTGCCGGCTGCGTCAGGCGCGCAAAGCGTGCGGCAGAATCGATCTGCGCAGGCGTGAGGGTCTTACGCGCCGCCAGCTTGGCCATGAAAGCGTCCGACACCTCCAGCCCTTCCAGATGCTTGCGGATGATGCTCTCGCGCACCGTGGGCGGAGGCACCTTCAGCTCAAGGTGGAACTGGAAGCGGCGCAGATACGCCGGGTCAATCTGACGAATGGAATTCGACACCCAGATCACCGGCACCGGGTTCTGCTCCAGCGTCTGGTTCACCCACGCCTTGCCGTTGACGGAGCCACGCGGCTCCTCATGGCCGAAGAGGCTCATCAGCTCGCGCGTCGGGCCGGGGAAGACGTCCTCCACCTCGTCGAACAGCAGCACCGCGCCGGGCCGCCCGCGCAGGAACGCCTGCGACACCTGCAGCGAGCGATAGCGGTCTTTGCCCGTGAGGCTGTTGCCGTCCTTGTCGAGGCAATCCACCTCGTACAGTTCGCAACCAGCGTCGCGCGCCAGCACGCGGGCCAGTTCCGTCTTACCAGTGCCAGGCGCGCCATACAGCAGGATGTTCACGCCGGCCGCGCGCTGCTGCGAGGCGTTCTCCAACAGCGCCGTGAGGTAGCGCGCATCGGTTTCCACATGCGGATAGTCGGACTGCGACAGCGTGGTCGACGGCGCGGGGCGCGTGAAGACGGCCATCATGTCGGCCTCGCAGGCGTAGTCGCCCAGCAGCACGTGCAGGAGGCGGTCGGAGATACGCATCAGATCGCCCAGGTCGGTGACGCTGTTTTCGGGCAGCGGCGGCTCGATCAGCCCCAGCGTCTCCAGCCGCGAACCTGGCCGCAATGACGCAGCAACTTCGGCCGTGCTGGCTCCCGCCAGGCTCGCGAGCAACTGGAACGCTTCCTGGCTGTGCGCGACCTTGCAGTCGACCATCACCGCGCGCAGGTCGCGCTTGTACTTCACCAGGGAAGCAAACAGCAGCAGCGCGCGTTCGTGTGGTGGCAGGCCGAGCACGCGGGCCAGCATGTCGATGTTGCCGACCAGCAGGACACGCTCGCTGGCGAGCCGCTCGCCCAGCGCATCGCACGACGCGCCGAACACCGTGAACATGTCCTTGGCGTGATGCTTGACGTACTCGTCCAGGTAATAGAACAGCGAGCTTTCATCGAAGGCGCTGCTCCACTGGCCGTGGCGGTCCATGAAGGTGGGCAGGTCAAGCTTGCCGACCGCGCGCCAGCCCGGCATGTCGGCGCAGCGCGCAGACAAAAAGCGCTGCAGGCGCTGGATGACCGTGACGGGCCAGATCAGCTCCGGCGCGCAAACGGTGAGGATGTCGTTGATATTGGTGCGCAGGTTGAAGCGCAGTCCCATCGTGCAGACCGTGCGCAACGCAAACTGTGCGCACATGGAATCGAGCGAGGACAACAGCAGCGCCTGCGGCTGCCTGCCGCCCGTGGGGACGAACGTGCCATCGTCGTCAGCGTCGTCCATGTTGAGGTTGGCTTCATCCATGGTCGCCCCCTTCTTCCCCGTTTCACGGTTGGCCGGCCGGTCACCGTGTTTGAATGCTTTTCATCCTAGCGCGTTTGCGCACACAGCGTACCCCGGGAGGACCCGTGTCTTTGCAAGTTGCGAGCCAACCGCGCCCGGAATCGCCAACCGCCTGCACAGGCAGTTTCATGCCATCAGTCGTCTGGACGTGATTTGTACCCCACGAAAGACAGGCAATTTTCATGCAAATAGGAATCATTATCGTTTATACTTCACCTATCGACACAATAGGCTGAACGCTAACCGTGCTCGGTTGTCGCAACACTGTTGCAGTTGCGGGCCTACAATACCTATCACGCTGGCGGCGACCCCGCCGGCTTCAACGCTAGGCGCCATGGAATTGCTCCTGAGTCTGCTCATCAGCATTGGGATTTCACTGATCGTCTTCGGCAAGCGCTGACGCTGCGCCGCTTTCGTTGGTCATCCCACCACCATCGCATCGCATTCCTTTTTCTGCTTTCGATTCCCGGTCGTTGATGATTCACCCTCGTACTCTCAAGATTCTCGTGGTCGTGCTGTTGATGCACGCGGGCGTGCTGATGCTGATTCACCTTGGCCTGATCGCACCGCGCCCGACTGTCGAAGAACCGCTGGAAATCCAGGCGCACATCATTCCGGCCGCGCCTGAGCCGATCAGGCAGCCGGAGCCGCCCAAGCAGCAGCCGGTCAAGCAAGAGGCGCCCAAGCCTGTCAACATCGTCAGGCCGGTCGCGCAACCCAAGCCCACGCCGATGCCGACGCCCACGCTCCCGCCATCGGACAACGCCCCCGTGGTGCCCGCCGCACCGCCCGCGCCGCCGGCACCGGCCCCTGAACAAGCGCCCGCGCCGGCCCCCGTTTCGTCCGGTCCGATCAGCGTCGGCATCAACGACATCCAGTGCAGCGAGCCGCCGCTCGTCTATCCCAGCATGTCGCAGAAAATGGGCGAGGAAGGCCGCGCCATGGTCAAGATTTCCATCGGCACGGCCGGTGAGGTCACCAATGTTGCGGTCACGTCGTCGTCCGGCTCGCCTCGCCTGGACCGCGCCGCCACCGATGCCGCGCGTGCCATCAAGTGCAGCCCCTACAAGCAGAACGGCCGCGCCGTGCCCGTGGTGGCCAGCAAGCCGTTCGTCTTCAAGCTCGATAACTAATTCGATTCCGCCTCTCGCTTAGCCTCTCGCTCAATTCAGGACATTCATCATGCAGGAACTCGGCCTTTCCCACCTCTGGACCCAAGGCGATATCGTCACCCGCGCCACGGCGATTCTGCTGCTCATCATGTCGCTCGCCTCGTGGATCGTCATCTTCACCAAGGCGTGGGACATCGTGCGTCTGAAGTCGATGGCACAAGGCGCTGAAAAGCGTTTCTGGCACTCGGACGATTTCGATCACGCCATACAGACGCTCGGCTCGCCCAAGGACAACCCGTTCCACGCGCTCGCGCAAACGGGCCGGGAAGCCGCGCAGCACCACCGCGCCAGCCAGCCGCAGTTGCATGATGTGATGGACATCTCCGACTGGATCACGCGCTCGCTCAAGAGCGCCATCGATGAGGCCGTGGGGCAAATGCAATCGGGCCTAGCCGTGCTGGCATCGGTCGGCTCGACCGCACCGTTCGTCGGTCTGTTCGGCACGGTGTGGGGCATCTATCACGCCCTGCTCGGGATCGGCGCCGTCGGCGTGCCCACCATCGACAAAGTCGCCGGCCCCGTGGGTGAGTCGCTCATCATGACGGCCTTCGGTCTGGCCGTGGCCATTCCGGCGGTGCTGGGCTACAACGCGCTCACGCGCGGCAACAAGGCCATCATCGCCAAGCTCAACCGGTTCGCGCACGACCTGCACGCCTATTTCGTGACGGGCGCGCGTCTGCGCCCAGGCGCCTCGCGTGATGACGCCGGCGTGCGCCTAACTGCGGTCAAGCAGCAGTAAGGAGAGACCATGTCCTTCGGATCTTTCGACAACGATGACGAGGTGATGAGCGAAATCAACATGACGCCGCTGGTCGACGTCATGCTGGTGCTGCTGATCATCTTCATCATCACCATTCCGGTGATCAACCACGCGGTCAAGATTGACCTGCCGCGCGCGTCCAACAAACCCGACGACGCCAAGCCGCAAAGCGTGAACGTCGAGATCAACGCGGACGGCCAGGTGTTCTGGAACAACCAGCCGGTCGACGAGGCCACGCTGCAAGCCGACATCGCCCAGGCCGCGCAGCAGCAGCCGCAACCGGAAATGCATCTGCGCGCTGACCGCAACGTGCGCTACGAGCGTGTGGCGCAGGTGATGGCTTCCATCCAGCGCGGTGGCCTCTCGCGCATCGGCTTTGTCACGGAGCCACAGCACTAACGCCCCACACACCTCGTAGCCCTGGTCGCCCGTTCTCGTACGGTTTTTTTCGCACCAGCGCATCCAGACTCACAGCACCTCCACGCAACCGGGCTACGCGCCCGGTTTTGTTTTTCGGGCCGAACCTGCACGTCGTCAGATCACACTTGTAATGATAACGATTCTCATTTAATCTACCTGGCATTCGCTGGAGGCACTCTGCCAGCCAACACCTCAGCCCATGTTTCCCGCCCGCCAGGACATCGCCATGAATGCTGCCGAACACCAAGACGCAGGACGTACTGTGACCCGTCGCCGCCACGTCATCGTGGCGCGCAAGCGCCCCGCCGGCCTGGATGCCGCGCCCGCAACGTCGTCTGCGTCGACAGCATCCGACGCCGCTTCGGATGCCGCCGCCACCATCAGCGACACGCGCGTGATGGCGTCCGAACAACTCTTTGCCGGTCAGAACGCCGTAGCCATCCGCCACAACGGCGCGATCTACACGCTGCGCGTGACGCGCTTCGGCAAGCTGATCCTGACCAAGTAACACTGCAGCACGCACCGGCTTTTGTGGGGACGGCTCTCTCAGGAGACTTTCGGCCGTAGCCAGCCATCGTCATTTCGCATTAGCAAACGAGGGCTTGCTACCCGATGAAACGCGCGCGTTCATTGGTGAGCGGCGGCTTCCGTCTGCCAGACAACAGCCAGCCAAGTCGCTCTTTTCTTCGACCGTGTGCCCAAAGCAAAAAGGGCGCGACCTCCGCCGCGCCCTCCCTGTTTTGATTCTTTTTGCGTGACTGCGTATCAGCAGATCACGTTCACCGCGGCAATACCCGCCTTGGCGATCACGACATCTTCCGTCGACTTCACGCCAGACACACCCACCGCGCCGGCACAGACGCCCTCTACCATCACCGGCACGCCGCCCTCAAGCATCCCTTGCAGATGCGGCGCCGACAGGAACGAGATGCGACCGTTGTTGATGATGTCTTCGTAGATCTTCGACTCGCGACGGCCCAGCGCTGCCGTACGCGCCTTTTCCGGGGCGATGTACGCCGAGATGGTGGCGCAGCCGTCCATGCGGCGCAGACCCATCAGATGGCCGCCATCGTCCACCACGGCAATCGTCACGTTCCATTGGTGCGCGCGCGCTTCTTTCTCGGCAGCGTCCAGGATTTTGGTGACATCGTCCTGGCACAGGCACGGTTTCGTTTTCATGGTGTTCTCCTTGGTGGTTGTAATGAAAAGGCGCAAGGGCTGCGTAAAGCCCGTATCAGGCAAAAGTATGCCATCGGTAACGACCGCTTCCATCGCATGATCCTGCACCAAAGACGCAAAAGAGCCGATACATTCCTGCTTTGCAGTATCGTTGAGTATCGTTCCGCCTGCGTGGTACGCCAGCGTTGGCTGCGCCCCAGCGCAGCCAACCTTAACCCGCGGCGTGCGTCAGAAAGATGCGCAAAGAAAAAGCCCGGGTATCGCCCGGGCTTGATGTTGCGATGCGGCAGCGATTCTGCCGCCGACCCTTTACGGTTGACGGTCCGAGCAGGCGCCGTCCGTATATGGATCGGCACGCCCCATCTTGGCGCCGTCGGTATAGGGGTCTGTGCGGCTTACCTTGGCACCGTCGGTATAGGGATCGGCGCGGCTCACCTTGTGGGCGGGCTGATACGGATCGATCGAGCCGGCGTGCGCGACCGCCGCGCTCAGCGCCAGCGTCAAGCCGCTTGCGGCTGCAACCAGGGTGCGCGTTGCAAAGCGTTGCGTGGTGATTTGCATGAGGACTCCTTCGGTCATGACACTGCGAACATGACGTGCACCGCTGCGGCACACGTGTCCACGTTGTTCACGCGGACGTCATAGCGACCAGGTGAGCGAGCCACCAGTTCTGCACCGCGGTGCTTTGTCACGGGGCTGGTTGCGCGCGTACCCGTCATCCAGACAGACGCAGATGCCGTGCCACGGCGTATACGTACCGCCAAAGAAAAAAGCTCCCGAAGGAGCCTTTCTCTTGGCCGGCATGCCGCTTACCGCCAGTGGCCCCAGTGACGGCCGTCGTACCAGCGATAGCGCGGTCCCCAACGGTACCAGCCAGCGCCCACCACAATCGGCGCCGGGCCATAAGCGGGCGGACCGTAATACACGGGCGCCGGGGCGTAGTACACCGGGGGCGGGGGCGGCGCGTAATAAACCGGCGGCGGCGGTGGGTAATACACCGGCGCGGGTGCCACATACACAGGCGCCACCGGCACGCCAAACCCAATGCCGACGCTCACGTGCGCCGACGCCATCTGCGGCACGGCCAGCACTGCCAGTGCGGCTGCACCTGCAATCCACAGCACATTGCGTCGAATCATCGTCATCACCTGCTGCATGAGCGCCGGGCGAGTCCATAGCCGGCGCGGAATACGGTATCTGTATTGTATTCAGAGCCACTGACACAGGTGATACGGCGCTGGCGATTTCGTAACAGAACGTAACGCCACATCGCACGCAAGCGTCCCCGCCTCTAGCCCACGGCGGAACTGCAGTCGAACTGGCCCGAGGCGATCATCGCTTCGGCATACGCTCGCGCGGCTTCCAGAGCGCTGGCGGCACTCCGATATGTGTTCGCCGATTCGCGCACCGTTGTACGGGCTAACAGGGTCTCACCGTTGCTGGCGCGAAGGATGCTCACTTCGGCGCGCCACGCTTGCGGCGAGAGTTCATAGGCAGATACCTCGATTTTGCAGTCGTCTCGGAACGTCATATGTCCTCCGGGTCGTATTGGATAGGCCCAGCCCCGTGTCAATGCACGAAGAGCCAGATCACCAGCAACACAAGCGCGGGAACACCCAAGAGCCACGCAACGAGATAGGACATGACAACCTCCCACATGTTGATAGGCATGCAGGAAGTGTAGAAAAGCGCGCACGGACGGAGTATCGACCTCCGTCCGTGCCGTTTTGTAGGACTGTGCCGAAATGACTGTCGGCCCACGCCGACGCATCTCACCCGTATAGAGGAGCCTCAGCGTGCGGTGCCGTTCCTGGCGGCAACGTCACTTGGGGTCAGGATTCGGCCCGCGCCCGCATCCTCGGCCGCCTCTGCAGCAGCGACTTCCAGACCGACCGATGCCTTGAAGAAGTTCACGGCAGCCTCGGCGCCAGGAGGCGCGGCGTCCACAAGGTTTTCTGCGACGAAGCCCCATTGGCGGCGCACTTCGTCACCGTGGCGCTGCAATGCGCGAGCAATCCCGTTCTGCGTCTCGACGCCGATTTCAACAAAATTGCGCGTGTAGCCGGAGACGCGTTCGCCGGACGGTTGCAGATAGCGGGCTTGTGCGTTCCACCATTCGCCTGCGTCCTGCGCACCGGTGGCGTCGTGCAGGCAGTGTTCAGTCTCGTCAAGGCCGGCCTTGATGGCCTGCAAATTGAGCCCGATCAGGCGGTTGACGCCGTTCACCGCCTCTTCGGTGACAGCCATCCAGGTTTCAAGCTGTGATCGTTGCAGAACGCCAAGTTGCTCCAGAGTCATCATGTCGGTTACTCCCTCTGAGATCGGTGAACACGTCCAGCATATGCCGGGCGTTTCAGTGTAGCCGGGCGCGATGCCGATTTCCCTGGCATCACCCGTTTGTCCTACAGGCGTTTCGGACACCCTCGCCTGCGGCACCAGCCATGTGCGCGTTAGAGTGAACCGCATCCTTCACCAGACCACGGAGTCACGATGAAACGTCTCACCGCTGCCTTGATCGCTACCGCATCCATTGCCACCGCGCCGCTGGCCTTCGCGCAAGTCGCTGGCCATGCCGCGCTAGGTGTATCCGTTACCGAACTCGATGCCGTCATCAAGGGCGTGAGTGTGAAGAAGCAGGTGCTCGGCAAGGCTGTCTATAACGAGGCCAACGAGAAGATCGGCAATGTGCAGGACTTGATCGTGGCACCGGAGAACGCCGTCTCGTTCGCTATCGTCGGCGCGGGCGGCTTTGTTGGCGTGGGCCGTCATGACGTGGCCATTCCTGTGAATCAGTTCCACTATGATCAGGGGAGGATCGTGCTGCCCAGCGCTACCAAGGACGCCATCAAGGCACTACCGGAGTTCAAGTACGAGCGTCAGCCAAAGCCTGCCAAGGCCTGATCACCGGCGGGAACTTTGTCTTCCCAAGGCGCGCTGAAGGTGTGGGAATCGGCTGACAAACCTTTCAGGCAACCTGACCTGCACATACCGGCATGCGTGACCTTGAATGCAGGTACACAGACGACAAAAGGAGTTTGTTATGCGTGCCTTCGTATCCTTGATTCTGGCGGCCGCATTGGCATCCGTCAGCGGATGCGCGGACATGACGCCAAAGCAGCGCAATACCGCGCTAGGCGCAGCCGCAGGTGGTGTCGCCGGGGCGGCCATCTGGGGCGGGCCGGGCGCCACGCTGGGTGGTGCCGCACTGGGTGGCGTGGTCGGTAACGCCGTCACCAAGTAACCCCCAAGCGCGCAGCGATGCGCGTGCTGCAAGCTCGGGCCAGGCCATTGTTTGCCTGGCCCTTTTTGTTGCCTGAGAGCGGCGCTATACGACTGCACATTCCCCTCATACGCATATGCGAATGCCGGCGCATAATCGGCGTTTTGCAACGGAGGCAATGTGCGATACGAGCAAGAGGGTTTTGGCGTGGGCAGCACACCGATCCTGAGCGTCGAAGGCCTGCGCAAACGTTACGGCGAACAGACTGTCGTCGACAACCTCAGCTTCAGCGTTCGGCGCGGCCAGTGCTTCGGCCTGCTGGGCCCCAACGGCGCCGGCAAGACCACCACGCTGCGCATGCTGCTCGGCATGACGATGCCCGATGCGGGTAGCCTGAGACTGTGCGACGAGCCTGTCCCGGAAGCCGCACATCGTGCACGCATGCGCGTGGGCGTGGTGCCGCAGTTCGACAATCTCGATCCAGACTTCTCCGTCTCCGAAAACCTGCGCATCTTCGGTCGCTACTTTGGCCTGTCTTCCGCGACCATCCGCGAGCGCATCCCCACCTTGCTGGAGTTCGCGCGTCTCGAACAGAAAGCCGATGCTCCTGTACGCGCCCTCTCGGGCGGCATGAAACGGCGGCTGACGGTAGCGCGCGCCCTGATCAACGATCCCGACATCCTCGTCATGGACGAGCCCACCACGGGGCTCGACCCGCAGGCTCGACACCTGATCTGGGAACGCCTGCGCTCACTGCTCGCCGCCGGCAAGACCATCCTGCTGACCACGCATTTCATGGAAGAAGCCGAGCGCCTGTGCGATGAACTTTGCGTGATCGACAACGGCCGCAAGATCGCGCAAGGCAAGCCGCAAGACCTCATCGCACGCGAAATCGGCTGCGACGTTGTTGAGGTCTACGGCGACGATCTCAACGCCCTTCGCACGCTGCTCACGCCGCTGGCCGACCGCGTGGAAATCAGCGGCGAGACGCTCTTCTGCTACGCACGCGATCCGCAGCCGCTGGTGGCTGCGCTGCGCGCACAGGCAGAAACGCACACCATGCCCGGCCTGCGCTATCTGCACCGCCCGGCCAATCTCGAAGATGTGTTCCTGCGCCTGACTGGCCGCGAAATGCGCGACTGAGAGAACCATCCATGTCCACTGAAACCGCACTCACTCCAACGCTGCAGCGGGCCTTTCCGCAGCCGCTGCTGCCGCTCAACTTCCGCAACTGGCAGTACGTCTGGCTCCGCAACTTCATGGTGTGGCGCAAGCTGGCCATTCCGTCGATGGCCGGCAACCTCGCCGACCCGATGATCTATCTGTTCGGGCTCGGGCTCGGCCTTGGCCTGCTGGTCGGGCGCGTCGACGGCGTGTCGTACATCGCATTCCTGGCGGCCGGCACGGTGGCGTCCAGCACAATGATGTCGGCGAGCTTCGAAGCGATGTATTCCGCGTTCTCGCGCATGCACGTGCAACGTACATGGGAGGCGATCCTGTACGCACCGCTCAGCCTGGGCGACGTGGTCCTTGGTGAGCTGTTCTGGGCCGCCAGCAAGTCGGTGCTCTCGGGCCTGGCGATCATGCTGGTCGCGGGCGCACTCGGCTATGCGTCGATGCCGCAGGCACTGCTGGCCCTGCCCGTCATCGTCTTGACCGGCTTCACCTTTGCCTGCCTGGCGATGAACATGACGGCGCTTGCGCCCAACTACGACTTCTTCATGTTCTACCAGACGCTGGTGATCACGCCGATGATGCTGCTCTCGGGCGTGTTCTTCCCGCTATCGCAACTGCCGGCGCCCGTGCGCGCGGCGACGAGCGTACTGCCATTGCCGCACGCGGTGGATCTGATCCGCCCGCTCATGCTGGGCCGCACGCCCGAGAACATCCTGCTGCACCTGGGCGTACTGCTGCTGTACGCCGTTGCCGCGCTGCTCTCGTGTCTCTGGCTGCTGCGCCGTCGCATGCTCAAGTAGCGCGATCCCGACGTCCAACAAAAAAGCCCGTCGCGATGACGGGCTTTCTTTTACGGCGCTCGAGAATTACTCGTTCACGGCGGAGCGCTGCAGATGCAGTTGCGTGCGCGGATCATCGTTCTGCGCGTTCTCACGATCCGCCTTGGCCGAATTGTTACGCGCGGCCTCCAGGCGATCGAGGTACGCCTCGTCAATGTCGCCCGTCACGTACTTGCCGTCAAAGCATGACGCATCGAAATCCTTCAGTGCCGGATTGACATCGCGCACCGCGCGCTTCATGTCCTCCACATCCTGGTACACAAGCTGGTCTGCGCCGATGATCTTGGCAATCTCCTCGTGCGTGCGGCCATAAGCCACCAGTTCGCCGCGCGTCGGCATGTCGATACCGTACACGTTGGGGAACTTCACCGGCGGCGCGGCCGAAGCGAAGATCACCTTCTTGGCACCGGCATCGCGTGCCATCTGCACGATCTCCGACGACGTCGTGCCGCGCACGATGGAGTCATCGACGATCAGCACGTTCTTGTCCTTGAACTCGATTGCCATGGCGTTGAGCTTCTGGCGCACAGATTTCTTGCGTACCGCCTGACCCGGCATGATGAAGGTACGGCCCACGTATCGGTTCTTGAAGAAACCTTCGCGATACGGCACGCCCAGGTGGTTAGCCACCTGCATGGCAGCTGGGCGGGACGAATCCGGAATCGGCATCACCACGTCGATCCTGTCGGTCACCTCGCGCTTGATCTTCTCAGCCAGGTAGTCGCCCATGCGCAGTCGCGCGTCGTACACCGACACACCATCCATGCGGGAGTCCGGACGGGCGAGGTACACGTATTCGAAAATGCATGGCGAAAGTACCGGGTTCGCAGCGCATTGCTTGGTGTGCAGCTTGCCCTCAAGGTCAATGAAGATGGCTTCGCCGGGGGCCACATCGCGCTCGAACTTGAAGCCGATGCCTTCCAGCGCCACCGACTCCGAAGCAACCATATATTCGATGCCGCCATCCGGCGTTTCCTGGGTGCCCAGCGCGAGCGGGCGGATGCCGAACGGATCGCGCACAGCCAGCACGCCGTAGCCCGAGATCTCGGCAGCGATGGCATACGAACCACGCACGCGGCGATGCAGGCCTTCTACCGCGGTGAAGATGGAATCGCGATTCAGCGGAATGTCGTTGCTGGCGCGTTGCAGCTCGTCGGCCAGCACATTGAGCAGCACTTCGGAATCAGACTGCGTGTTGATGTGGCGGCGATCGCGCCGGAACATCTCGTCGCGCAGTTGATCCGAGTTCGTCAGGTTGCCGTTGTGTGCCAACACGATGCCGAACGGCGCGTTGACATAGAACGGTTGGGCCTCCTCTTCGCTGGAGGAACCTGCAGTCGGATAGCGCACCTGACCGATACCGCTCGTACCCGGCAGGCCGCGCATATTGCGCGTGCGGAACACGTCACGCACCATGCCGTTGGCCTTGTGCATGTGGAACGTGCTGCCTGATGCGGTGGCAATGCCCGCAGCGTCTTGCCCGCGGTGTTGCAGGAGCAACAGACTGTCGTAGATCAGCTGATTGACGGGCGTGGCTGAGACCACCCCAACGATACCGCACATGTCGAACTCCAGCGAGAACGTATTTGGTGGCGCCCACACCCGTTGCGGGCGCCGAAAAAGCTTCCCGGATCGCCTAGCTTGTGGCCAGGCGCTCCAGATCAATAGTGAACATACTTAGCGACATCTGGGGGCAACAAGGGCTTGGCCGCCTGTGCTGCCTGCTCCGCATAGGGTCGCGTAATCGCATCGTGCCAGAACGGTTGCTCAGGCAGGCTGGTAAAGCCGGCCACCGTCATCAACACGAGGATGATCACGCCTCCGCGCGCCAACCCGAACACCATACCCAGACCGCGATCCGCCGGCTTGAGCCCCGCGCTCGCCAGCGCCGCCGAAAGCAGTGCCCCCACCAGCGAAGTCGCAATCACCGTCACGATAAACAGTAGGACGAAACCGAGAATGGTGCGTGCGACCGGTCCACCGGGCAGCGATTCCGGCATCCAGCCCGCCGCCACACCGGAAAACGTGTACGCCACCCATGCGGCAAACAGCCACCCGAGCAGCGCCAGCACCTCACGGATCAGCCCGCGAAACAACCCAATCAGCGCCGACGTGACGATGATGAACAGCACACCGTAGTCAAAGAACGTCGGTTGCATCGGGCTGCGGCTTGGATTGACTGTGGCGGAATGCAGCGTGAACCGTCAGCAAATCCGACGAGCGCGCTGGGTACACGGTCGGCCGCATCGTCATTGCTGCACGAGTTTAGGCGTCAGGCCAATCTGCTCGGCACGCTTCTGCGCCGCTTCCGCCGATGCACGATCGTTGAACGGGCCTGCACGCAGCAAGGCGAGATCGCCCTTTTCAGGCACCTTCTTGTGTTCGATGTAACCCGGAATCTTCTCGCTCTTGAGCTTGCCCAGCCAATTTCGGGCACGGTCTTCGGAAGCGAAGGCGCCGATCAGCAGGATGAACTTGCCGCCATTGGCATCGGTGCTCGTTGCAGCCGCTTGCTGTGCAGGCTGGGCAGCCGGTTGCGCAGGTTTCGTTGCGGGCTTGGATTCAGCGGGTGGCGTCAGACTGGCGACAGGCTTGGGCGGTGTCGCCGGCTTGACTGCGGCCGGCGCGTTCTGAGCTGCTGGCGGCGCATCGTTGCTCGCGACCACCTCTTCGCCCTGGTCAAGCGCCTGCGCCTGATCCGTCGACGAAACCGCAGGACGCGACGCAGAACGCCGGCTGGCGACCTTCGGCTCATCGGTGGAGGCCTTGGCGCCACGATCGACCGGCTGATCCTGGATCTGCACGGCCACGGCATCGGTCACGGGGCGCGGCTTGGCGTCAAACACGAGGGGCAGCACGATCACAGCGGCGCCAACCAGCACCACCGCGCCGATCAGGCGGCGGCGAGCGCGTTGTTTTTGCGGGAGTTCGGGGTCAAGGCCGTCGTCATCATCGTCGGTTCGACGGGAGGCGCGGCTGCGAGCATTCGACGATGCGCGCGAACCACGCACCGCATCGCGAGCCACATCGGCAGCGCTGCCGGCGGCTGCGCTGCGTGTGCGTTCGCCTTCAGCGTTCTTGCGGGAGGAAAAGATGGAAAACAGTCCCATGAGGGCCCCGGTTTTAGTGCGCGCGACTCTTGCGCTCCGCCAGCACGCCGGCAACGGTGTAGAACGATCCGAAGACCACGATTCTATCATCCTCGGTCGCCCGCTCCATGGCGTTGCGATAGGCTGTGGCGGGATCGCTGAATGTGCTCATGCTCGATTCCTTGCCTGCCCGGAAACCGGCTTCGGTGAGCGCCTGCGCCAAGCTGGAAGCGCTCGCGGCACGCGGCGTCGGCAAATCGGTCAGGCACCAGTGGTCGACCTTGTCGAGCATGTGCGCGAGCACACCGGCGATATCTTTGTCCTGCATCGCACCGAACACCGCGTAGGTGTAACGGTAGAAGCCCATGTTCTCGAGATTCTGGCCCAGCGCCGCCGACGCGTGCGGGTTGTGTGCGACGTCCAGGATGACGGACGGACGGCCCGGCAGAACCTGGAAGCGCCCCGGCAGTACCACCTGCGACAGGCCCAGACGCACGTCCTGCGCCGAGATCGGCAACCGATCGCGCACCGATTCCAGCGCAGCCAGCGCGGCCGATGCGTTCAGCAGTTGGTTCGCCCCGCGCAATGCGGGATAGCCCAGGCTCGGCCAACGGCGGCCGCGGCCGCTAAAGCCCCACTGCTGCTTGTCGCCCTGGAAGTTGAAATCGCGGCCGATCAGCCAGAGATCTGCGCCAATGGCTTCAGCGTGCTTCACCAGCGAGATTGGCGGCACCGGGTCAGAGCAGATCGCCGGCTTGCCTGCGCGGAAGATGCCGGCCTTCTCGAAGCCGATCGCCTCGCGGGTATCGCCCAGGTAAGCCATGTGATCGAGATCGACGCTGGTGATGATGGCGCAATCGGTATCGACGATGTTGACCGCATCCAGCCGGCCGCCGAGCCCGACCTCCAGGATCACAGCATCAAGGCCTGCATTGGCGAACAGATGCATGATCGCCAATGTGGTGAATTCGAAGTACGTCAGGCTGACGGGTTCGGGAAAGCTGCAGCGCGCACGCTCCACTGCCTCGAAGTGCGGCAGCAACATGGCGTCGGTGGCGATCTCGCCATTCACGCGAGCACGCTCGTTGAAGTCGATCAGGTGCGGTGATGTATGGCAGCCAACCTTATAGCCCGCGGCCAGCAGGATCGCCTCCAGCATCGCGCAGGTCGAGCCCTTGCCATTGGTGCCGCCCACCGTGAAGACGACGGACTTGAATTCCAGCCCGAGCGCATCGCGCACGCGACTGATGCGGGCCAAGCCCATGTCGATGCCGACCGGGTGTGCGGTTTCCAGGTGTGCCAGCCAGTTGGGCAGCGTGTCGAATGTAGGCATGCGAAGTATGTGGCGCGGCTTCAGGGAAACGGGCCGCGCAAAAACAAGAAGCGCGGACTCTCGCCCGCGCTTCGGTTCAACAGATGTGCCGCATCAGGCCAGTGCGTCTGCCGGCTGCTTCTGCAGGAGCGCCAGAAGCTCGGCGATCTCGCGGCGCATGTTGCGGCGGTCGACAATCATGTCGATGGCCCCCTTCTGCAGCAGGAACTCGGCGCGCTGGAAGCCTTCCGGCAGCTTCTCGCGCACGGTCTGCTCAATCACACGCGGGCCAGCAAAGCCAATCAGGGCCTTCGGCTCGGCAATCACCACGTCGCCCATGAAGGCGAAGCTGGCGGACACGCCGCCCATGGTTGGATCGGTCAGCACGCTGATGAACGGCAGCTTGGCTTCCGCCAGCTTCTGGATCATCGACGTCGTCTTGGCCATCTGCATGAGCGACAG
The DNA here is from genome assembly GCF_056280165.1 of Ralstonia sp. 110700041-2. Classification (NCBI taxonomy): domain Bacteria; kingdom Pseudomonadati; phylum Pseudomonadota; class Betaproteobacteria; order Burkholderiales; family Burkholderiaceae; genus Ralstonia; species Ralstonia sp. 110700041-2. Next base: position 314,743 of record NZ_JBSFAI010000005.1, read on the forward strand.
CAGGCTTTCCTGCATGCGCGCACCGCCAGTGGCCGACACGCAGATGAACGGCACCTTTTGCTCCAGGGCCATCTGCGCGCCGCGCGTGAAGCGCTCGCCCACCACGGAGCCCATCGAGCCACCCATGAATTCGAACTCGAAGCAGGCCACGACCACGGGCAGCGCGTGAATGGCGCCGCCCATCACAACCATGGCGTCGGTTTCACCCGTGTCGTCCATCGCCGCCTTGATGCGGTCGGGGTATTTCTTCGTGTCCTTGAACTTCAGCGCATCGACCGGGACGATCTCCTGGCCCAGTTCATATCGGCCTTCGGCGTCCAGCAGCGCGTCCAGACGGGCACGCGCGCCAATGCGCATGTGATGATCGCACTTCGGGCAGACGTGCAGATTGGCTTCGACGTCGGTCCGATACAGCACCGACTCGCAAGCCGGGCATTTGACCCACAGGCCTTCGGGAATGCCCTTGCGCTGCGACGGGTCGGTCTGTTGGATCTTGGGCGGCAGCAGTTTGTCCAGCCAGCTCATGCGTGCTCCTTGAATGCAGTTTCGCCGAGATCAGGCGTCGAGCGCCTGGCGAATCTCCGCGATGAAATCAGTCAAGTATTGTACCGCTTGTTCGCGAGGTGCTTCTTCAAGCAATTGCACAATGCGGGATCCGATCACCACCGCATCCGCCACACCGCTGATCGCACGTGCCGTTGCCGCATCACGGATACCGAAACCGACACCTACCGGCAGCCGCGCGTGCTGGCGGATTTGCGGGATCCGTGCAGCCACCGCATCCAGGTCGATGGTGGCCGCGCCAGTCACGCCTTTGAGCGACACGTAGTAGATGTAGCCGCTCGCCACACGGGCGATCTGCGCGATGCGTGCTTCGGTGGACGTGGGCGCCAGCAGGAAGATCGGATCGATACCGGCGGCGCGCATGGTCTTGGCAAAGGCCTCGCATTCTTCGGGCGGGTAGTCGACCACGAGCACGCCGTCCACGCCCGCTTCGGATGCAGCCTTGGCAAAGGCATCAACGCCCATGCGCTCGATCGGATTGGCGTAACCCATGAGCACCACGGGCGTCGTCAAATCGGTGGCGCGGAATGCGCGCACATATTCGAGCACCGTGCGCAGGCCCACCTTCTTGGCCAATGCACGCTCGGACGCACGTTGGATCACCGGGCCATCGGCCATCGGGTCCGAGAACGGCACGCCGAGTTCGATGACGTTGGAGCCGCCCTTGACCAGCGCGTGCATCAGGTCGACCGTCATCTCGGGGTACGGATCGCCGGCCGTGATGAACGGAATCAGGCCCTTGCGGCCCTGCGCAGACAGTTGTGAGAAGGTTTGAGCGATGCGGGACATAGGAGGATCAGGTTTCAGGCGACCTTGATGGTCTCAGGCGCCTGCGATTCAATCGGTTGGGCGTTGGCGGCAGCGGCGGCATGCACAGCGGCCACGCGTTCACGTGCCACGCGGCAATAGTCGGCGTTGATCTCGAAGCCGGCGAAGCGGCGGCCAAGCCTTGCACACGCGGCCGCCGTGGTGCCGCTGCCCAGAAACGGGTCCAGCACGAGGCCGCCCGGCGGGCAGCTTGCCAGGATCATGCGTTCGACCAGCTCCAGCGGTTTCTGCGTCGGATGCTCGGCGCGCTCCGGGTCTTGCCGGTGCAGGCGCGACACGCTCCACACGTCCTTCGGGTTGTAGCCGACTTCCAGCCACTTCTTGCCCTCGAAACGCTTGCGGCTGCGCGCCTTCTTTGTTTCGGCGTCGTACGGAATGCGCACGGCGTCGACATCGAAGTAGTAATCGCGTGAAGCGGCAAAAAAACCGATGTTGTCGTGCACCGACGAGAACTTGCGCGTGCTGCCGCCCATGCTGGGGACGCGGCGGTCCCAGATGATCTCGTTGACCATCGTGAGGCGTCGCTTGAGCATCACGAACAGTTCCGGCGCGTATTGCCACGTGCAGAACAGGTAGAGCGATCCGTTGCGCGCCAGCTTCGGCCGCACCGCATCGATCCAGCGTTCGGACCAGGCGAGGTAGGCATCGCCCGACAGCTTGTCGGAGTCGTTGCCGTAATCCTTGCCCAGCCCGTACGGCGGATCGGCGATGACGAGGTCCACACTGCCGTCGGCCAGATGCTCGACCCCGGTAATGCAGTCCTCGTTGAAGATGCCGTCGATGGCGCGCTCGGTCATGCGGGTGCCAGTGCCGTTAGAGTTGGATGCCGGAGAGTTCAGCGACAGTATGCATATCCTTGTCGCCTCGGCCCGAGAGGTTCACCAGCAGGATCTTGTCCTTGGGCAGTGTCGGCGCCAGCTTGCACGCATACGCCAGTGCGTGGCTCGATTCCAGCGCCGGGATGATGCCCTCCATGCGGCACAGGTCATGGAAAGACTGCAGCGCCTCCTTGTCGGTAATGCCGACGTATTCCGCGCGCTGCACATCCTTCAACCAGGCGTGTTCTGGACCGACGCCCGGATAGTCCAGCCCCGCCGAAATCGAATGCGTCTCGATGATCTGGCCGTCCTCATCCTGCAGCAGATAGGTGCGGTTACCGTGCAGCACGCCCGGTGAGCCCCCCATGAGCGACGCGGCGTGGCGGCCGGTCTCGATGCCCTCGCCCGCTGCTTCCACGCCGATCAGCTTGACGTCGGCATGATCGATGTACGGATAGAAGATGCCCATGGCGTTGGAGCCGCCGCCCACGCAGGCGATCACGGCGTCCGGCTGGCGTCCGGTCATCTCGGGCATCTGCACCTTGCATTCCTCGCCGATCACGGCCTGGAAGTCGCGCACCATCATCGGATACGGGTGCGGGCCCGCCACCGTGCCGATGATGTAGAAGGTGTCGGCCACGTTGGTCACCCAGTCGCGCATCGCTTCGTTCAGCGCGTCCTTGAGCGTGCGCGAGCCCGACTCCACGGGCACCACGGTCGCGCCCAGCAGCTTCATGCGGTAGACGTTGGCGGCCTGGCGGCGCACGTCTTCGCTGCCCATGTAGACGACGCACTCCATGCCGTAACGCGCCGCGATCGTGGCGGTGGCCACGCCGTGCTGGCCGGCCCCCGTTTCCGCAATCACGCGTGGCTTGCCCATGCGGCGTGCCAGCAGCGCCTGGCCAATCACGTTGTTCACCTTGTGCGCGCCGGTGTGGTTCAGGTCTTCGCGCTTGAGGTAGATCTGCGCGCCGCCGCAGTGTTCGGTCAGGCGGCGTGCGTGATAGATGGGCGACGGACGGCCGACGAAGTGCTTCAGCTCGTATTCGTATTCCTTGATGAACTCGGGATCGTGCTGGTAGCGCGCATAGGCGTCGCGCAATTCATCCAGCGCGTGGGACAGCGTTTCCGCAACGAAGGTGCCGCCGTAGGGGCCAAAATGGCCGTGGGCGTCGGGCAGGTTGTACATGGCAGTCTCTCGAGGCGTCCGCCGAGGTCAGGATGGAAGACCCGTCAGCGGAGATATTCAGGAAGGCGTGCGTCGCGAGAGACCAGCCAGATCGGCTCAGGCTTGAACCGATGCGCCCAGGGCAGCATCGGCCTCGCGGACCGCACGCACAAATGCGGTCATCCGGGCGTGGTCTTTCACGCCCCGTGCAGCCTCGATCCCGCTGCTGACATCAACAGCGTATGGCCGCACGCGTTCAATCGCGCCAGCGACGTTTTGCGCGCTCAACCCACCACTCAAAACGAGCCGAGGAGCGGCGCTTGTGGTTGGCAAGGATGGCGATTGCGGGAGCCATTGCGGAGGAATGAGGGTCCAGTCGAAAACATGGCCGCCGCCGCCATAACCCTCGACAAATGCGTCGAGCAGCAGGCCTTGGGCAGCGGCAAACCGATCCGCGAATTCTACCAAATCGGCCCCGGGCTGAACACGCAGGGCGCGCAACCAGGGCAGCCCTACCTTTCCGGCGATCTCGGCGCACAGCTCTGCCGGCTCATCACCGTGGAACTGAAGCAACGTCAGCGGCACTTGGTCGAGCACGCGCGCCACATCATCGGCGCTGGCGTTGACGAACAGGCCCGTTACGGTGACGAACGGACCGGCGCGGTGCGCCAGCTCTGCCGCACGTTCGATCGCGACGTAACGCGGGCTGGGTGGATAGAAAACAAGCCCGATCGCATCGGCGCCGATTGCGACGGCGTGATCGACATCGGCAGGCTGGGTCAGGCCACACAGCTTGATACGGGTACGGTGCAACGGCATGGCGGAAGCGGGATTCACAGGCCGGCGTGCTCGTCGAACACGCCGCGAAACAGGCTGGACGATGCCGGAGACGCCGGCAACGAGAAAGCATCAGGATAGCCGACCTCGGCGAGATACAGGCCGTCGGGCATGAAAGTTGGCGCGGCGGCCACGCGGCTGCGGGCGGCCAGCACATCGCCCATCCAGGACACCGGCTGGCGGCCGCGCCCGATCGCCACGAGGCAGCCCATGATGTTGCGCACCATGTGGTGCAGGAACGCGCTGCCGCGAATGCGCACGAACACCCATTCGCCCTCGCCTCGCACCTCGATCGAATACATCGTTTTGACGGGCGACTTGGCTTGGCATTCGGCCGCGCGGAACGACGAGAAATCGTGCTCGCCTACCAGAACCTGGGCCGCCTCGTTCATGGCTGCCACGTCAAGGGATTGGCCGGGCGGCAGCATCACGTAGCCGGCCTTGTCCTCCAGCAGCGGCGCGCGCGTCGGCCCGAAGGTCAGCGCGTAGTAATACGTGCGGCGATGCGCGGAGAAACGCGCATGAAAATCCTCCGGCATCTCCTGCGCCCATCGCACGGCCACCGTCGGCGGCAGAAAGGCATTGGTGCCGCGCACCCACGAAAACGGCTCGCGCACGAGGTCGGTATCCAGGTGGACCACCTGGCCCAGCGCATGCACACCAGCATCGGTTCGCCCGGCCACCGTGGTCGGCAGCGCCACGCCGGCAAACTGCCGCAGCGCCGACTCCAGCGCGTCCTGAACGGTATTGCCGTGCGGCTGCGATTGCCACCCTGAAAACGCGGCACCGTCGTACTGGATGCCGAGCGCGATGCGCGTCATGCCTTGTGAGTCCCCATGCGGAAAGAAAAACGCCGGCAGGATACCACCCTGCCGGCGCTGTCGATGGCGTAGAGCCCAGTGCGTCAGCCGATCTGGCGCATCAAGGCCTGGGCCTCGGCGTGGAAAGACGGATCGCCCAGGTCCAGCACTTCCTGCAGCAGTTCGCGAGCGCCTTCCTTGTCCCCGATCTCGATATAGGCCTTGGCCAGATCGAACTTGATCTGCAGATCGCGCACACCGTCGGCACCATGCTCGCCGGACAGCGTGTGCGGCAGGTTAGTGTCCAGGCGGATGGCCGATTGCGGCTCGTCGTTCGCGACCTCGGCGTGCTCTGGGTGATGCGGCTCGGATTCGAAGTGCATCGGGGCCTGTGACAGGTCGGTCGGCTGGGCCCAGCTCGGCAGGCCTTCCTCCGCTGCAACCGAGGCTGCAGGAGCAACCGTTTCTGCGGCAGGCGGCGTCGGGTTCAGATCCAGCGACAAGTCCGAAAGATCCATATGCAGCGGGGGCGCGGCAACGGGCTGATAGGCCTCGCCAGCGTGCGCGTTGAACTGCGGCAGATCCGCTTCAGGTTCGGCATGCACCTTGAAGATGTCCGATGCCTCTTCCGGCGCGGTGATCGGCTCGCCTGCCGCCGGCGCGGGGAATGACTCCAGCGGCAGATCGAAATCGGCCAGTTGCGGTGCCTTGGTCGACGGCGCGGACGGGTCCAGATCCGGAGACAGCGTAGTCCAGTCGTCCCCACGACGGGTGGTCTGGCCCGTCACCGTCGGGCTGAAGGCCTCGGCGGCCACCGCGGCACCCACACCTGCCAGCGCAGCTGCACCTGCGACTGCGGCACCTGAGTGGCTCGGTTCAGCATGCGCTTCGGCGCCGGGATGGTGTCCATCACCCTGCACCGTCAGATACAGCGGGTTGGCCGGATCGAACTTGCGGCCCATCGCCGCAGCGTCTGCCCATTCCGGCGACGCAGCGCCAACTTGCGCCAGCATCTCTTCAGCAATGGTCTGGAAGCCATGGGCGTCCTGACGATTGGCGTAAATTTCCATCAACTTCAGTCGAATGGCTTGGCGCTCCGGATGTTGCTCCAGTGCCTCGCGCAGGATTTCTTCGGCTTGCACGTCGGGACCGTAGGCGATGTAGACATCGGCCTCTGCGATCGGGTCGACTTCATTGCTCTCGTTGCCGCCGCCAATGCGGAAATCCGCACCGAACACGCTGTGCTGCGAGGTGTCGACGCTTTGACCGCCGGCCGCACCGAACAGAGAGTTGGCACCCGCCATCACAGTGCTTTCCTGTGACAACAGGCTGTCCTGGAAGCCATGTGCCTGCTCAGGTTTCTGCTGGCGACGGCGATACACCACCAGACCACCCAGCAGCGCGACCACCAAGCCGCCCAGGCCCAGGGCCATCGGGTTGCCCAGCAGCGACGAGAGGAACGATTCTTCTTGAATCGGGGGAGGCGGGGCCACAACCACCGGCGCCTTCTTCGGCGCGGCAGCCGGAGCCGACGCAGCAGCAACCGGTGCACTGGCAGCCGCTTGCGGAGCCGAGGCTGCAGCCACAGTCGCCGATGCGGCCTCCGGTGCGGAAGCCGCCGCAGCAGCCGTCGCCGACGAAGCCGGGGCAGCAGCAGCCGTTTCCGCCGGAACTGCTGCAACAGGAGCCGGGGCAGACGCAGCCGCCGGTGCCGGCGCATTGGCCGCGGCCACTGCCGGCGCGGCCGTCGACGGCGCAGCACCAGCGGCCGGCTTGGCACCACTGGCTGCCTTGGCCAGTTCAGCGTTCTTCAATTCAACCAGGCGCTGCATGTCGGAGAGATTCTTCTCCAACTGTGCAACGCGTGATTCCATTTCCTTGAGCGCACGCTCCTTGGCGACGAGTTCCTCATCGCGAGCCGCGGCCGCACCGGCCTTGCCTGCGCGGTCGGCCTTGGAGAGACGCAGTTCGTCACGGCCGCTGGCAGCCGGCGTGGCTTGATCTTGCACGCGGGCCGACACACTGCCGCTCTGTTGGCGGGCGGAGTCGGTATCCGTCGCTGCGTTGGCCTCAGCCGCCGTTGCGAGGCGGTTGCGGTAGCCGGCAAAGCCGGACGTCTGCGCGATGACTTCGCGGCGGGCTTCGCGCGCAGGCGTTTTCTGCGCCTCCACCTGTGACGGTACTTTCAGCACCGAGCCAGTACGCAGCCGGTTGATGTTGCCGCCAATGAAAGCATTGGGATTGTTGCGATACAGCGCCAGCAGCATCTGGTCGAGCGACACGGCGTCCTGACCTTGCGCGGCCGTCGACGCTACGTCGTACAGGCTATCGCCGCGTTGCACGGTGTATGAGCCACCGGGTGTAGCGTCCGGCGCAGCGGCAGCAGGAGCAGCTTGCTGGGCACGCGCGGTTTGGCGAGCGGCGCGAGGCTGGCGCGACGGTGCCGGCGCGGCAGCGGCCGGAGCAGCCGCTTGCGGTTGGGCAGCCGAAGCAACCGGCGCCGACTCAACGGCGCCCGGCGTCGTCGCCTGCACAACCGGCGTCGGCGCGAAATTCTGTGCGGTATTGCTGGAGCCCACCGGGTCCAGCAGGAACGTATAGGCACGCGAAACGTGACCGCTCGCCCAGTTCAGGTCAACCAGAACATCAACGAACGGCTCGGCGACGGGCTGGGTCGAGCGCAGACGCACCACGTAGTTGCCATTCGACTGGCGCTCAAGCGAGGCACGCAGCGAGGAGACGATCGGGTTGTAGGTCAGCCCGGCACGCGAATAGGCTTCCGGCGCAGCCAATTTGGCGACCAGATTTTGCGCCTCTTCGGGCGTCACGCCCGCCAGATCGATTTCGGCCTGCAGCGGCTGGCCGAGGCTGGAACGCACGTGCAGCGCGCCGAAACCGGCCGCGTGCACAGCGGGCTGAATCAGCAGCAGGCTCGCCGCAGCAAACGCGACGGCCGACCAGCGAGGACTGCGATGGGACGATTCTCTCCGGCGGTATTGGCTCACCCTCACCTTCGACTCCGTTATCTTTTAATGTGCAAACGAACTTAACATCAACGAGTTAGCGCAGCAAGTTCACCCAGAAAGTGAACTGCTGGATAAGAATCACCGTCAATCTTTATGAAAACGACACAATTGGCGAGATTCTGAAGCACCCGACGTACCCCCCGGAATGCGCGTGCTTCATGTGGCGCTAACCCTTCCCCGTGCCCCGTCCACCCCACGAATGGGCGGACAGCGTTCCGGCCGCTATTGTGTACCAACGTTACAGACCGTGGGCGCCCAGATGGCACAACGCCGCGCAGGCCGCGCGGCGTTGGTTGAAAAAGCACACTTTCTGTTGTCAGACCGCAACGACACCGTCGGATGCGCGGCCCGAAAACGAAAGCAAAGCCTTGATCACTTGCCCAGCAGGATACGGAGCGTGCGGCGCAGCGGCTCAGCGGCACCCCACAGAAGCTGGTCGCCGATCACAAAGGCGCTCACATATTCCGGCCCCATATTGAGCTTGCGCACGCGACCCACGCCAATTTCCAGGCCACCCGTGATGGATGCCGGCGTCAGTTCCTTCTCGGTGATGCTGCGATCGTTCGGGACCCACTTCACCCAGGGGTTGCCCGAGCGGATGATCTGCTCGATTTCGTCCAGCGGCAGGTCGCGCTTGAGCTTGAGCGTCAGGCCCAGGCTGTGGCAGCGCATTGCGCCAATCCGCACACACAGGCCATCGACTGGAATCGTCTGCGCCGTGCCCAGGATCTTGTTCACTTCGGCCTGGCCCTTCCACTCTTCCTTCGACTGGCCGTTGTCGAGCTGCTTGTCGATCCAGGGGATCAGGCCACCCGCCAGTGGCGCCGGGAAGAACTCAGTCGGCACATCTTCGCGGATGGTCTTGGCAACCTTGCGGTCGATGTCCAGGATGGCGGATGCCGGGTTGGCCAACTCATCGGCCACGGCACCGTGAATCACGCCCATGCCCTTGAGCAGTTCGCGCATGTGGTTCGCACCACCGCCCGAAGCCGCCTGATAGGTCATCGAGCTGACCCATTCGACCAGGCCTTCGCGGAACAGGCCACCCACGCCCATCAGCAGGATGGAGTTGGTGCAGTTGCCGCCGATGAAGTTCTTGGTGCCAGCCGCCACCGCATTCTTGATAAGCGACAGGTTGACCGGGTCCAGCACGATCACGGCATCGTCTTCCATGCGCAGCGTCGAGGCGGCGTCGATCCAGTAGCCGTTCCAGCCGGCAGCGCGCAGCTTCGGGAAGACTTCGGTCGTGTAGTCACCGCCCTGGCACGTGATGATCGTGTCGCAGGCCTTCAGTGCTTCGATGTCGTTGGCGTCGGCCAGCGGCGCATCCGTCTTGGCGAATGCGGGTGCCTTGCCGCCGGCGTTGCTGGTGCTGAAAAACACGGTGTCGATCAGGTCGAAATCCTTTTCTTCCTGCATGCGCTGCATCAGCACGCTGCCGACCATGCCGCGCCAACCGACGAGACCTACCTTCATGATTGTGAACCTCTAGTGATTTTCCCCGCCTCGGTCGCCCGGCGTGACCGCGCGGGGAAGGCGAACGGACACGACGGACGATCTACGAGATCGTTTTTTTGGTAATGATTTTGGTGGTCGTGCGAATCTCGACAGGCGTCATGCGAGCGCGCGCGGCGGTGCCCTTGGCGACGATAGCCAGGGTGCCCAGAAAGCCCAGTACGAGGACGGGGAGCGCGATCGAGATCATCTGCAAAAATATACACGATTTGGCGGTCACACAATGCACTGCAGCATGTGTCCACCGAAAAAACGACGATTGCTGCACCGGATGTGACGGCACCGCAACGCGCGTTTTGAGTTACAAGACAGCGACCACCGCGTCGCCCATCTCCACAGTGCCCACCTGTTTGCAGCCCGGCGTCAGGATGTCGCCGGTCCGGTAGCCCTGCGCCAGTACCTTCTTGACAGCCGTTTCGATGCGATCAGCCTGCTCGGCCTTGTTCAGCGAATAGCGCAGCATCATCGCCGCCGACAGGATCGTCGCCAGCGGGTTGGCAACGCCCTTGCCCGCGATGTCCGGCGCGGAGCCGTGCGACGGCTCATACAGGCCCTTGTTATTCGCATCGAGCGACGCCGACGGCAGCATGCCGATCGAGCCCGTCAGCATGGCGGCCTCGTCCGAGAGGATGTCGCCGAACATGTTGCCGGTGACGATCACGTCGAAGTTCTTCGGCGCCTTCACGAGCTGCATGGCCGCGTTGTCCACGTACATGTGCGACAACTCGACTTCCGGATATTCCTTGTGCACGTCGGTGACGATGTCCTTCCAGAACTGGAACGTCTCGAGCACGTTGGCCTTGTCGACGCTGCAGAGCTTCTTGCCGCGCTTGGCGGCGGCCTGGAAGGCGACGTGCGCGATGCGGCGGATTTCCGGCTCGGCGTAGCGCATGGTGTCGAAACCTTCGCGCGCGCCGGCGAACAGCCCGTCGGGCGCCGCGCGCACGCCGCGCGGTTGGCCGAAGTAAATGTCGCCATTCAACTCACGCACGATCAGGATATCCAGACCGGCAACGATTTCCGGCTTGAGGCTCGATGCGCCGGTCAACTCGGGATAGCAGATCGCCGGACGGAAATTGGCGAACAGCTGCAGGTGCTTGCGCAGGCCCAGAATGGCCTGCTCCGGGCGCAGTTCGCGCGCCAGCGTGTCGTACTTCCAGTCGCCCACGGCGCCAAACAGGATCGCGTCAGCTTCCTTGGCGAGCTTGAGCGTGTCTTCCGGCAGCGGATGGCCCTTGGCCTCGTAGCCCGCGCCGCCCACCGGGGCGAATTCCATCTCGAACGACTCGCCCAGCACCTTGAGCACCTTCACGGCCTCGGCGACGATTTCCTTACCAATGCCGTCACCCGGCAACACTGCAATCTTGGTCATGTGGTTATCCTTGTTGTTCTGGTGTCCGCTCAGCCGACGAGCTTGTGGGCGAGCCACGGCATCCTGGCCAGGCGCTGCGCTTCGTAAGCCTTGATCTGGTCGGCGTAGCGCAAGGTCAGACCGATGTCGTCGAAACCGTTGAGCAGGCAGTATTTGCGGAACGCGGTGATGTCGAACGGATACGCCGTACCGCCCGGCGTGACGACGACCTGCTTGTCCAGATCGACGGTCAGCTGGTAGCCGGTAAAGGCTTGGGTCTCGTTGAACAGGTGGTCGACCTGCGACTCCGTCAGCACGATCGGCAGCAGGCCGTTCTTGAAGCAGTTGTTGAAGAAGATGTCGGCAAAGCTCGGCGCGATGATGGCGCGGAAGCCGTACTGCTGCAGTGCCCACGGTGCGTGCTCACGCGAGCTGCCGCAGCCGAAGTTCTTGCGCGCCAGCAACACCGAGGCGCCCTTGTAACGCGGCTGGTTCAGCACGAAATCCGGGTTCAGCGGACGCTTGCTGTTGTCCTGGCCGGGCTCGCCCACGTCCTTGTAGCGCCACTCGTCGAACAGGTTCGGGCCAAAGCCGGTGCGCTTGATCGACTTGAGGAACTGCTTCGGGATGATGGCGTCGGTGTCGACATTCTCGCGGTCGAGCGGCGCCACGAGGCCGGTGTGGATGGTGAATTGTTCCATGATTGCTCTCTCTATCCTGCCGCTCAAGCGAGCTTGCGCACGTCGACGAAGTGGCCTTCCAGCGCGGCCGCAGCGGCCATCGCCGGGCTTACCAGGTGGGTGCGTCCGCCCGCGCCCTGACGGCCTTCGAAGTTGCGGTTGGACGTGGACGCGCAGCGTTCGCCCGGCTCGAGGCGGTCAGCGTTCATGGCGAGACACATCGAGCAACCCGGCTCGCGCCACTCAAAGCCCGCCGCCTTGAAGATCTTGTCGAGCCCTTCGCGCTCGGCCTGCTCCTTCACGAGGCCCGAGCCCGGCACGACCATCGCCAGCTTCACGTTCGACGCAATGCGCTTGCCCAGCTTCTGCACGACCCACGCCGCGGCGCGCATGTCTTCGATGCGGCTGTTGGTGCACGAGCCGATGAACACCTTGTCGATGTTGATGTCGCTGATGGCGACGTTCGGCTGCAGGCCCATGTACTCGAGCGCGCGCTCCATGGCGTTGCGCTTGTTCGGGTCTTTCTCTTTGTCGGGATCCGGCACGCGGTCTTCAATGCTGACCACCATTTCCGGCGATGTCCCCCAGCTCACCTGCGGGCGAATGTCTTCAGCACGCAGTTCGATCACCTGGTCGAAGTGCGCACCCTCGTCGGAATGCAGCGTGCGCCAGTAGGCGACGGCCTGCTCCCACTCCACGCCTTGCGGCGCGAACGGACGGCCCTTGATGTACTCCAGCGTGACATCGTCCACGGCGACGATGCCGGCGCGGGCGCCTGCCTCGATTGCCATGTTGCACACCGTCATGCGGCCTTCCATCGACAGCGCGCGGATGGCCGAGCCGCCGAATTCCATGGCGTAGCCCGTGCCACCGGCCGTACCGATCTTGCCGATGATGGCGAGCACGATGTCCTTGGCCGTGCAGCCGCAAGGCAGCGTACCTTCCACCTTCACCAGCATGTTCTTGCTCTTCTTGGTGAGCAGCGTTTGCGTGGCCAGCACGTGCTCGACTTCCGAGGTGCCGATGCCGTGCGCGAGCGCGCCGAACGCACCGTGCGTGCTGGTGTGCGAATCACCGCAGACCACCGTCATGCCCGGCAGCGTCGCGCCCTGCTCCGGCCCGATCACGTGCACGATGCCCTGGCGCTTGTCGTTCATCTTGAATTGCGTGATGCCGTAGCTGTCGCAGTTGGCATCAAGCGTATCGACTTGCAGCTTCGAAACCGGATCGGCAATGCCGTGCGAACGATCGGTGGTCGGCACGTTGTGATCCGACACGGCCAGGTTTGCGCTGATGCGCCACACCGGACGCTCGGCTAACTTCAGGCCCTCGAATGCCTGCGGGCTCGTCACTTCATGCAGCAGTTGACGATCGATGTAGAGGACGGTCGTGCCGTCTTCTTCGGTATGAACGACGTGATCGTCCCAAAGTTTGTCGTAGAGCGTCTTGGCCATGATGCGATCCGTACACAACGCGCCATCTGAAATCAGGGCCGTTGCGCGAGCAGTTTCGTGGGGGAGTGATCGATTATGCCACCCGGTGCATCGGGCACCGGACGTGACTGACGAAAGGGGGTTTCGCCATTTCGCGAAGGCCCTTTCCGGGCACCTCCGGCGACGTGCAACAAAAAACCCCGCCGGTTTCCCGAGCGGGGTTTCTTCAAGGCGAACAGCGTGGCTTAGCGCTTGTCGATCGACGGCACTTCGCGGGTGGCTGCACCGTTGAACAGCTGGCGCGGACGGCCGATCTTGTATTCCGGATCGGTGATCATCTCTTCCCATTGCGAGATCCAGCCCACCGAGCGGGCCAGCGCGAAGATACAGGTGAACATCGAAGTCGGGATGCCCAGCGCGCGTTGCACGATACCCGAGTAGAAATCGACGTTCGGATACAGCTTGCGGCTGACGAAGTACTCGTCTTCCAGGGCAATCTTTTCCAGCTCCATCGCCAGCTTGAACAGCGGGTCGTTATGCAGACCCAGCTCATTCAGCACTTCGTGGCAGGTTTCCCGCATCAGCTTGGCGCGCGGATCGTAGTTCTTGTACACGCGGTGACCAAAGCCCATCAGGCGCACGCCGCTGTTCTTGTCCTTCACCTGCTTGATGAACTCGGGCACCTTGTCCACGGTACCGATTTCTTCCAGCATGTTCAGCGCAGCTTCGTTCGCGCCACCGTGCGCCGGGCCCCACAGGCAGGCGATACCGGCAGCGATGGCTGCGATCGGGTTGGTGCCCGACGAGCCCGCCAGACGCACCGTCGACGTCGAGGCGTTCTGCTCGTGGTCTGCGTGCAGGATGAAGATGCGGTCCAGTGCCTTCTCCAGCACCGGGTTCACCTTGTAGTCCTCGCACGGCGTGGCAAACATCATGCGCATGAAATTGCCCGTGTACGACAGGTTGTTCTGCGGGTAGATGAGCGGCTGGCCGATGTTGTACTTGTATGCCATGGCCACCAGCGTCGGCAGCTTGGCGATCAAGCGGATCTGCGAGATTTCACGCTCGCGCGGATCATTGATGTTGGCAGCGTCCGGATAGAACGCGCTCATGGCACCAACCAAACCCGTCAGCACGGCCATCGGGTGGGCGTCACGACGGAAACCGCGCAGGAAGAACTGCATCTGCTCGTGGACCATGGTGTGATTCGTCACCACATGGTTGAACTCTTCCTTCTGCTTGGCGTTGGGCAGCTCGCCCTTCAGCAGCAGATAGCAGATTTCCATGAAATCGCACTTGCTGGCCAAATCGTCGATGGCGTAGCCGCGGTACAGCAGCTCACCTTTGTCACCATCGATGTAGGTGATCTTGGAATTGCACGACGCAGTCGACATGAAGCCGGGGTCGTACGTGAACTTGCCCGTCTGACCGTACAGCTTGCGGATGTCGATCACGTCCGGGCCAACCGTGCCCTTGTAGATCGGCAGCTCGACGCTGGGCGAGCCATCGGAAAACGATAGGGTGGCTTTCACTTCGGACGGCGTCATGTCGGTTTCCTTCTCTGCTGTTTATAAAAATGAAGTCGGGAGACTCCCGCCAGACGGATCGAGGTCGCCGGCCGGGGGCGGCTGGACCGATTCGTCTTGCGGCAACCTCTCGCGCGCCGGTTCAGACCGAGCGCAGCAAGGTCAGGACGTGCTGAATGTGGGGCACGTCGAGTTCGCCCTCCGGCTCCTTGCGTGCAAGCAGGAGATCCATCAGGTCGTTGTCGGGTAGCTCGAACAACTGCGAGAGTGCGGCAACGTCGTCATCCGACAGTTCCGTCTCGTAGCGATTGAAAAAGCGCTCGACGATGATGTCGTTCTCAAGCAGGCCGCGTCGGGCACGCCAGCGCAAACGGGCACGCTTGTGCGGATCGGACTGATGGGAGAACGTCGGAGTGTTCACAGCAACCATACTTTCTAGAAATGTGTCGCCGGAGAAACCGCTCCGGCGACACACAATGCCAAAGTGCCCTGACTCGCGCCTTACACCGCGCGGCGCACCATCAATTCCTTGATCTTGCCGATAGCCTTGGTGGGGTTCAGCCCCTTCGGGCACACATCGACGCAATTCATGATGGTGTGGCAGCGGAACAAGCGGTACGGGTCTTCCAGATTGTCCAGACGTTCGCTGGTGGCCTGGTCGCGGCTGTCGGCGATGAAACGATATGCCTGCAGCAGACCGGCCGGGCCGACGAACTTGTCCGGGTTCCACCAGAACGACGGGCACGACGTCGAGCAGCTCGCGCACAGAATGCACTCGTACAGGCCGTCAAGCTCTTCGCGCTCTTCCGGCGACTGCAGACGCTCCTTCTCGGGCGGCGGCTCGTCGTTGATCAGGTACGGCTTGATCGAGTGGTACTGGTTGAAGAACTGCGTCATGTCGACGATCAGGTCGCGCACCACCGGCAGCCCCGGCAGCGGGCGCAGCACGATCTTCTCGGGCAGCTCACGCATGTTGGTCAGGCACGCCAGACCATTCTTGCCGTTGATGTTCATGGCGTCGGAGCCGCACACGCCTTCGCGGCACGAACGACGGAACGCGATCGACTCGTCGAGCTTCTTCAGCTTGACCAGTGCGTCGAGCAGCATGCGCTCGTGACCGTCGAGTTCTACCTCGTAGGTCTGCATGCGGGGCGCTGCGTCCTTGTCCGGATCGTAGCGATAGACTTCAAAAATACGCTTCATTTTTGCGGGTCCTTCTTATCCGTTAGAACGTACGCGCCTTGGGCGGCACCGATTCCACCGACAGCGGCTTCAACTGCACGGGCTTGTAGTCCAGGCGGTTGCCTTCGGAATACCACAGCGAGTGCTTCATCCAGTTTTCATCGTCGCGGTTCGGGAAGTCGCTGTGGGCGTGTGCGCCGCGCGATTCCTTGCGGGCAGCGGCCGACACCATCGTTGCCTTCGCCACTTCCACCAGGTTGGCCACTTCCAGCGCTTCGACGCGCGCGGTGTTGAACACCTTGGACTTATCCTTCAGGTGGATGTCGGCAGCACGCTCGGCCACTTCCAGGATGCGCTCGACGCCTTCATCCATGAGCTTCTGCGTACGGAACACGCCAGCGTGCGACTGCATGTTGCGGCGGATGTCGTTGGCGACGTCCTGCGCGTACTCGCCCGAGCTCGACGAATCGAGCTTGGCCAGGCGCGACAGCGCGCGGTCGGCGGCGTCGGCCGGCAGCGGCTTGTGCTCGCGGTTCTTCAGGTTCTGCGCAATGATGTGGTTGCCCGCCGAACGGCCGAACACCACCAGGTCGAGCAGCGAGTTCGTGCCCAGGCGGTTCGCGCCGTGCACCGACACGCACGAGCATTCGCCGATCGCGTAGAAGCCGTTGATGACCTCGTTCGGGTTGCCGTTCTTCGGCACCACCACCTGGCCGTGATAGTTCGTCGGAATGCCACCCATCTGGTAGTGGATGGTCGGCACCACGGGAATCGGCTCCTTGATGGCGTCGACGTTGGCGAACTTCAGGCCAATTTCGCGAATCGACGGCAGACGCTTCATGATGGTCTCGGCGCCGACGTGGGTCAGGTCGAGCAGCACGTAGTCGCCGTTCGGACCGCAGCCGCGGCCTTCCTTGATTTCCTGGTCCATCGAGCGCGACACAAAGTCACGCGGCGCCAGATCCTTCAGCGTCGGGGCATAGCGCTCCATGAAGCGCTCGCCATCCTTGTTACGCAGGATGCCGCCTTCGCCGCGCACGCCTTCCGTGATCAGCACGCCCGCGCCGGCCACGCCAGTCGGGTGGAACTGCCAGAACTCCATGTCTTCCAGCGGCACGCCTGCGCGTGCCGCCATGCCCAGACCATCACCCGTGTTGATGAAGGCGTTGGTGGAAGCCGCGTAGATCCGGCCTGCACCGCCCGTGGCGAACAGCGTCGTCTTGGCTTCGAGGATGTAGACCTCGCCGGTTTCCATCTCCAGCGCGGTCACGCCCAGCACGTCGCCGTCCTGATCGCGGATCAGATCCAGCGCCATCCATTCGACGAAGAAGTGGGTCTTGGCCTTGACGTTGCGCTGATACAGCGTGTGCAGCAACGCGTGACCGGTACGGTCGGCGGCGGCGCAAGCGCGTTGCACCGGCTTCTCGCCGTAGTTCGACGTATGGCCGCCAAACGGACGCTGGTAGATGGTGCCGTCGGCGTTGCGGTCGAACGGCATGCCGAAGTGTTCCAGTTCATAGACCACGTTCGGCGCCTGGCGGCACATGAATTCGATCGCGTCCTGGTCGCCGAGCCAGTCGGAACC